>CALQIT020000056.1 GCA_943330705.2 Streptomyces griseus | reverse complement strand
CATGTTACCGCTACGGGAAAACCCAGCTCGGTATAATAAGCCACCATCTATACACCACAATTCATCGAAGATAGTCACAATACCAAAAGCTCGCTCTAATCCTTCTACGAAGGAACTCAATAGCAAGAGTGCTACAAAGACGAGCCAAACTTTAAAGGGATTTAGCGACAAGATCAGTATCTTATTCAACGAAAGTCTACCATTGGAGAAAATCGTTGGATTTATTGATAAGAAAATTGGATCAATAAAAAGAAGATACCCATATACACCCTCAAGAAGTTTTAGATACGTCTTTGAAAATGGTATCGTCCTTTTTATCTATCGAAATGACTATCAGACTGAAGTACAAAGTAATCTTACGCATTTTGATTCTCTAGAAGGGTTAATTACCTTTATCGAACTCATAACAGGCAGGTCGATCAAAGAAGGTAGAATTACGAGACTTCATGTTCACGTTGATGTTCCAATACCAATCGACGAGATGATTTCAAAACTTAAAGTTCCACGGGTTTCTAACTCTCACAACTTTAAGCCCGTCGATAAACAAACTTTCAAAAAAGGCCGTCTAAAAGAAGTATCTTTCAACCACGCGTTTGGTTCTGAGAAACGCAAGACCCTAAAGATTTACGACTCAGGTATTAAACATGATCTGCCAGGCGACTACAGTCGTGCGGAGAAGCAGTATCAAGCAAGATCTGTTTGTCCGATTGAAACACTTGATCAACTTGAGACCGTTAGCTTTGATCCTTTTAAAGAAATTGTATTTAAGTCCTTAAAGCTTCCACCCAATGACCTCTCAAAGCGTGATCGCGAACGCTATGAGCTTTTGAAGCTTCAGATCGAAAAGCGCGGATTTCACAACGGTCTTGCGACGGTAAGGAGTAATGATCCGAAGCACTTTGATCGCAATTATAAGCGCATCAAAAATCTGATCAAAACCAAATCGGTCAACTTTAATTCCATCTGGAGAAAAAAGGCACAGGCCTTCGTGAACGCACCTGTTTCTGACCGCGAGGCTGACTTGCTCATCTCGATACTTGAAGTAGGAGAGGAATAACTATTATGGAAAAAGAGAAACTAAAGCAAAGTATCATTGATTTTTTAGAAGTTCTAAACGTCGAGGAACTTAAGACTCGTCCTTGGGTGGAGTGTTTATGTTGCGGCAAGATAGCACTAAAGCTCACCGATAAGTATTGGGTAAGCGGAAAGACTATTACATGGATGATTAGCATTATGCTCAACAATTCGGGAGCGGTTAATGCCTCAGAGTTTTTTCATAATTTCAAAGAGCTTGATGAGGATTTTGGCGACCTCTTAAAAGCGATCGAAGAACTTGAGGGCGATGATGAAACACCCCAATAGAGATGTCCCAAAAACTGAAACGGGAGATGCAAAAAAGGACACTTGCAATCAGCCCAAGTCTGCCGGAAGTTCACAAATTGATCTTACAAGAGCAATGTCCACGGACATCTTCACTACAAAAGAAGCGGCATATTATCTAGCGGTTGCTGAGAAGACTATTTGGAATTGGAAGGCAGAAGGACGGATCCGAGCAATGACCCTGGGTGACGGTCGCAATCTAAGATTCCACAAAAATGAACTTAATAAAGTTTTGAGAGGCTAAGATGAAAGAAACACATATCAAAAAGAGATCTGACGGCAAATATATCGTCAGAGTGGTAATTGCCACCCACAATCCTAAAACTGGGGATCGCGAAGATGTCGTTAGAAGCCAGTCAGGCATCTCTACTCTAGGTGAAGCTAGAAATGTTCGAATAAGAAAGGTCATCGAAGCCAAAGATGCCGCTGAGGCAAAAAAGAAAGGCGTAGTAACTATTCAACAGGGCATAGACTTATTTGTGGAACGGAGAGGCCATGAATTTGCTCCTAGCTCGTTAGTCGGCCTAAAACAAAATCTAGATCGCTACTTGGATCCAATTAAAAGCCTTCGAGTGACAACCATCACCAGATCCCAGCTTGAAGATTTATTTGCTCCACACCAAGAGCGTGTAGCAACCGCAACCCTTGATCGTGTTGCCACAAACATTCGCGCTCTTTTTAAGTTTTTGCAAGAGAGAGGTGCCATTCAAGAAAACCCGGCCCAATTTATCAAGTTTAAATCCAAAAAAATGCCGCATAAAAAACTGACAGCCATGAGCCAAGGAGACATTCAAAGACTACTTACCTCTTGTGTTGATCATCCATTTTATCCAATTTTTTTCATCGCCTACAATACAGGGGCTCGATCCGGGGAGCTTGCCGAACTAAAGTTTTCAGATTTTGATTTTGAGAATAACATTTTAACCATTGGACGTAATCTTTGTAAAATTACTAAAACAGTGAAAGCACCAAAGAGCGGGTTCGCGAGAAGTCTTCATGTGAACGATGGATTGGCTAAAATGATTAAAGAGTTAAAACTAAAATCAAATGGATCGGAATATATTTTACCAAGAGAAAAACAGTTTATGCGTGGCGAATCCGCAAAGGTCCTTAGGGCCATCCAAAGAGAACTTGGAATCCCTGAAACAAACTTTCATAGTTTAAGGGCTTCATTTATTACGCATTTGTTGTTGGCTCGGGTTCCTGTGACAACTGTCCAACATATTGTTGGTCACGCAGATCTAAAAACAACCCAAGAATATGTACGGCTATGTGCTTCTGATCTTGTAGGCGCAACAGACAGTCTTCAAAAGAACTCTCCCTTGCCAAAAGTCTTCGGCACAGAGAACGTAATCTCATTCCCAAGTTTGAATGGGTAATTAGCACCGCAAGTCAGAAATTCGCGGTACAGAGAATTTTTCGATGATTGATTTATCGCGAATCCTTTAAAAAGTTCTCCGCCAGTGTCCTCATTGTCTTCAAATGAAGGCTCTTCAGTTTGGGGATCAGTTCTGTCAGAACTTCCAAGTCAGTTTGGTTGAGGTCATATCCCCTCACCAGCTCTCTAAAATATTTTTCCGATGTTCTACCGTAAACCCTCAAAAACTCAATTAGACGCTCGCCTTGCGGCGTTCCCGCTCGGCCATTCTCAATATGCGAGATATATGAATCTGTGCAACCTAATGCCTTTCCTGCGGCTTGCATTGATAGACCATTTTTAAGCCTGAGCCTACGAAGGACTCGTGCTTCGTTTGTCATAATAACTTTACTAGAGCGTGATTGCTTCATAGACACCTCAAAACTGCCGTTAATTTTACTACATACTTAGTAGGACAGCTTCAGGTCAACAGGTAGGTCAAACAATCGGGTCAAAGGATTTGGGAACTTGCGGGATCAGCAAGGAATATAAAATCTGCCAAAACTATTGGTAAGCTATTGAATTTGAGAGAGAAAAATGGAGAAAAAGGAAGAAGAGAGAAGACCAAGGAACCAAACGGTAAGTGTATGATTCCCTGTCGGTGTAAAATGGTGGAGGTGGGGGGAGTCGAACCCCCGTCCGCAAGTGCTCTACAATAGGGCGCTACATTCTTAGTCAGTGATTTATTTAGTCTTTAGAACTTCCACAGACAAAATTTCTGAAGACAAGCCACTGGATTTTTTAAGCGCTGTAGCCCAGAGACGCCACTACAGAACCGAGGTCACTAAATGACGGATCTTGCAGACCGCAACCACTTCTGCAAGCTCCGAGCTGTCAATTAAGCAGCTAGAGCGTAATCGTTGCCAATTACAATGGTGCATGTTTTTATCGAGGTCCTCATACTCCCCGGAATGCTCCCTATGCTTCACGACCCACGTCGAAACCAGTACACCCCCAATTTTCTTGATGGACTATATCACAATCGAACTTCGCAATCAGAAGTTTCTTTTTTCCGTGTCTTTTTAAGAACGAGTTAATATTAAATTGGTCAGTCAGTTCAGACAAACGCTGGCAAATTTGTCGATTTCATTTTTTGATGGGTCAAAGAGGCTAACACTATATTTATCTAAATTGGAAATCTTTTTTTAAGCTATTTTTTAAGCAACTGGTACTAAAATAACGGCAGGGGCAAACTGACACCAAGTCGTTGAAAATTCAGATAGTTATGCACTTGATCCACAGGTTTTTCCACATTTATAGAAGACTTGGTTAGGATCTATGACATATTCTGACAACATAGTACTAAAGTGATTCACTTGAATTTTGTTTAACATCCGTAAAATTACTCGCTGCGAAATTAATACGCCCCGCGCCGGCCACGATAGCAGCGAACCAGCCAAAGTCCAAAAATTGTTCTGACGAATGGGTCCTTTAAGCCTTATCCGTGACCGGAAAAAGCTGAAGGTTAAGCTGGTAAACGCGTTCGCCCTTGGTGCTCATGCGACGAACCGAATTGTCTTTTTGCGTTTGCTTTCGCAGCTTGCGCAAATGAAATTTCATTTCTTCGAACTCTTGCTTCGTTAGCGACATGGTTAATGAACCGAATTCGCGCTCAGTTGCGGGATCGCGAAATAAAGACTCCATACCTAAGTACATCAGTTCGGCCTGTAGCTTGCGCACCAATGCGACAGGGATGTCATCTGCATTTTCTGTCGAGGTCTGCGCCCGAATAAGGGTTCCGGCGGCCTCATCGTGAACGACTTCGCCACTGGCAACCAAAGCTTTGATCGCCACAGAGATCTCATCCTGCGAAGCCATTCCCCGCAGCAGATCCTTCATTTGTGAAGCCTTAAATTGCACGCCCTCTTGATCAATCATCGAAAATAGAATCCAGGAAATCCAACTGGGAACTTTATCCCAAGTTTTTTGATCGATTTCACCGGAGCGAATTTTACAGCGCACACGGTGTTCATTGATTTCTTTCAAGTGAAGATTTCTTTTAGCAGGATCAAAGGCTTGCGAAAATGAAACAAGAAGGCGAAATTCTTCGGTCAATTCTTTATTTAAATTTAATGCTTTTGCGAACTTCAAAATCATATCGTCGGATAGATTGCGCTTACCTTCGATAATCATTTTTAAGTAATTTGGCGACTTAATATCTGCAGCGGCCGAAAAAACAGCATAGTTATATTGCCGAATAGCCCGAGACGTCAGTTTTCGACGATACAGATAATAACTAGCAAGGTATTTACGATAATCCAAAAAATCAGACATATTTGGCGGTTCAACAATTTCCGCTGGCACCTGAAGTCCGCGCAAAGAAGGCGGGTGAATTGCCATTTCATTTGCAACCTGAACTACCTTGTTTTCGCCCTCAGTATTTAAAGTTTCCATAACACCTTTCTGGTTCAGAACTGCGAATCAATTAGCGAACAAGGTTCAAACGTATACTTTGAATTTGTGTGCTACCCTCAAACAATAATTGCAAATCATTGTAGCCCGCGCCTATGAACGGCATATTGGGCGGATAAATTGTTTGCTCCATAGCATAGCGGCCGAAAGAAGCACTGCCGGCAAAGCCACCGTTTACCAAGAAATGCGCCACCGACGAGTTATAGGTGGTGGACTCGGCCAAAATAGTAACTGAAAAAATTCTATAGCCAACAAACTGGTACAAGCTGAACAAAGATGGCAAATCCAGACGCCGACCGGTAAAAATATTCTGATTCAAAATACGCTCAAGGGTGAATCCAGGACCAGGCCCTGGATTCGGGTATTGGGAACGAATCCGCAATGTAATTTGATCGACCCAAAGTTTTCCACGAACTGCTAAATCCACTTGTCGTACCGTTTGCCCCAATTGTAGAAATCGATTTGGGTATATTGTGCCGTAGCTACCAGGAAATGAATTTTGCGCGACAATCATTCCATCCGCCAATAGTAACAATCGAGAAGACCCACCATCGCGTCCGACGAATTCTACGGACTCAATCACCGTGCCCCTATCAAATGTTGAATTCAACCGAGCCAACTGTAAAAGATCCAAATTTTCGTCACGCAAATAACGTCCAATAAATATTTCACGGCGTTCAAAATAGCCGGGATTTCCAGGTGCTGGCGGATAGGGGCCAGGATTTCCAGGGTAGCCAGGATGACCGGGATTTCCTGGATAATCAGGACGCGGAAAACTTGGTCGCGAAGGACGTGAATTCATTGGCGGGCAGTAACCCCCATCACGGCACAGAAAGTCCGAGGCGGTTGCCGAAAGGGCCATTATGGCCAGCGTAATTCCAATCAATGCTGAATATATGCGACAAGCTAACGACATTAGTCCCCCTAGTGGTATCTTTTTGACTCAAAAAAAGTCCCCAAACAAGATCACAGCAAAGGCCGGACCAAGGGTCAAAAGGGCACTCAAAAAAAAATTTTAATTGTGGCGCGTTAATCAGTAAAGGTTCGACGTGATCTTATTGTTTAAGAAATCCAATCCATGGTGATGGTGGCGCAACCATTTTTCTGCCTTTTCATAGTCAGGATAAATCGAGGCCACGATCTCCCAGAACGATTTGGAGTGATTTAGATGTTTTAGATGTGCAAGTTCATGCACCAAAATATAATCAATCACGTGAAGCGGGGCCCCCACCAGTCGCCAATTTATATTAATGACACCCTTTGAGGTACAGCTGCCCCAGCGAGTTGACTGATTCTTAAAACGAACCGCCGAGGGATGAAGCTGCATCATCTCTGACCAAACTTGAATCCGTTGAAGGATAAACTTTTCGGCTTCTTTTTTATAAAAATCAAAAATCGCAGGCCAAAACTGCTCCAACGAATCATCATCCAAGATTTCCCAAAGCTCGTGGGGAAGGTGTAAATTCAGATTGTCTTCGGTTCTTGAGACAAACGCATTTTTAAGCGGAGTCGGCAAAAACCGCAAAGACAGATCGTGCCCCAGATATGGAAATTTTTCTGAGTGTAAGATGCGCTTGCGTGGATAGCGTTTCGCCAAATCATCAAAATGACTCATGTGCTTTGCAATCCAGAATTTTTTCCGCTGGAGAAAATCCAAAATGCGGGTATGCGACACAGAAATGCAGGCCACAACCCGAATGGGTTGAAAGGGCTTCAAGTAGATCGACAAATTTCGCCTAAAGGCGCGCCGTTCAACTTTGACAGTCCATCGTTCAAAAGTTAGTTCTTCATCCTGTGAAGTTTTCGGCCACATCCTTCTATCAATTAGATCCAAGTTTGGTCATGCATGCAACAGAGGAAGCGGGTTTTTTGCCTACCGGCGAATTTACCCAATTAAACTCTTACGAAAATCGCGTGTTCGACATCCGCTTGGAAGCAGAGCAAATCACCAGTCGGGTGATCGCAAAATTCTATCGTCCTGGGCGTTGGAGTTTACAGTGCATTCAAGAGGAACATAACTTCCTGCTAGATCTAGAGCGCGAGGGCGTTCCCGTCATTGCACCTATCTTACAACGGAACAAATCAACCATCGGAAATATCGCTGGAATGTATGTCGCTTTCTTTCCTAAATTTGTCGGACGAATGCCTGAAGAATTTCTTGGAAACGATTTATACCAAGTCGGTAGACGGCTTGCGCAAATTCACAATGTCGGAGCCCGGCAAGAGTTCAAATACCGCCCGCTTTTGGGCCGCGACCCAAATCCCGACGAGAATCTAGATCTTTTGCAGCGCTGGATCGCGCCCGAAGTTCGAGGCCGCTATCAAGAGGCCGCGGAGACAATCATCGATTTTGTTTACGATCGAATTGATCCTGAGTCTTTCATTCGCATCCACGGCGATTGCCACCGGGGAAATCTGCTGCAACGAAAGCTTGAGGGAAACAAAAATGAATACTTCTTTGTCGACTTTGATGACTGCATGATGGGTCCAGAGTCGCAAGATTTCTGGATGCTTTTTTCAGGCGATAACTTCGAAGCTGAACGCGACCTAATATTAAGCGGTTACGAGGAGCTTCGTGATTTTCCGCACCGCCAACTTGATTTAATCCCTGCCCTGCGCGGACTAAGGATATTCAACTATGCGGCCTGGATCGCCAGACGCTGGAGTGACCCAAGTTTTCCACGGCTTTTCCCAAATTTCGAAACCTTCACCTACTGGGCCGAAGAAACTGAGGCCCTGGAAAAAGTCGCCTGGAGCCTTGAGGACTAAGTACCGCCATTTTGTGGGGCTAATATTTGCTACTTCGATTATTAATAATATTGCGTCGCATTAAGCGTCGGAATACCAGTCTATCTAAGGTAAACAGATCGGCTGGTCGGGTCCCATACGATGGACTTTCTGACGAATCCCGCTAGGCCCGGAAGGGAGCAACGGCACTCAGAAAACTATGCGATATGGGGTGCCCGGCCACTTTTTTTGAGGGAAAAATCGGTATGGCTTATCAAGTGATCGCCAGAAAATGGAGACCACAATCCTTCGACCAATTGGTTGGCCAGATTCATATTTCACAAACCCTGACCAATGCCTTAAAAAACGGACGCGTTCCCCATGCTTTGCTTTTTACAGGTCCGCGCGGCACAGGTAAAACTTCTTCAGCGCGTATTTTGGCAAAAAGTCTTCGCTGTCCAAACGCTGTCGACTTTATTCCGTGCAATCAGTGCCCGTCTTGCCAGGACATTGCGATTGGGCGTTCGATTGATGTTCTTGAAATTGATGGGGCTTCGAATAACGGCGTCGATTCCATTCGCGACCTTCGTGACGGGGTTGCCTTTATGCCGTCCAGCGGAAAATATAAAGTCTATATTATCGATGAAGTCCATATGCTTTCGGCCAGTGCTTTTAATGCCTTACTAAAAACTTTGGAAGAGCCCCCAGCCCATGTTGTTTTTATTATGGCAACCACCGAGGCCCATAAAATTCCGCAAACGATTCTGTCCCGCTGCCAGCGTTTTGACTTTCGCAGCATTGCAACCCGCAAGATCGCTGATAGCCTAAAAAAAATCTGTGCCGGCGAAGGCGTTACTGCTGACGATGAATCGTTATGGATTATTGCTCGGCAAGGCGATGGATCCATGCGGGACAGTCAAAGTTTATTGGATCAAGTGATCAGCTTTGTAAATGGACCTTTGACCCGAGCTTCAGTGATAGAAATTCTTGGGCTGACCGACCGGGCTTTGTTGTTAGAAACTTTGGCCTCTTTAGCTAATCGCGATGTTCCGTTGATGATGACTTGTTTAGAAAAAATCCACCGCGCCGGTTATGATCCGTCTTTATTTGCCAATGATTTGCTGGAAAATATTCGCAATTTGCTGCTGATAAAAATAGGCACTGACGAAAGTCATCCGATCATTGAACTGCCTGATTCAGAAATTCGCTTTTTGAAGGATTTAGGCTCGCAGATTTCTGAAGAAGATATTCACATGCTGTTTGATATGGCCCTCAAGGGGGCTAATGATTTGCCACGCTCAAGCGAGCCGCAAATAGTTATGGAAATGATTTTGCTGCGAATGGTGAACGCCCCCCGTATCATGCAACTAAGTCAACTCATGCAGCAGAGCCAACTGATGCAACACAATCAACCAGCGCAAATGCGACCGCTAAAGCCACAATCAACGCTTCAGTCGACATCACCTTCACAGTCGACATCACCTTCACAGTCGCCATCACAGGCACAGTCGCCATCACCAGCTCAGAAACAGCCAGTTGCCTTTGCGGCGGCCTCGAATCATGGCAGCCCCGCGGCCCCCCACCATCGGCAGGTCGATGCATTGGGCTTAAACCCCGCCGAGCGTTGGTTGGATTTTATTCAATTACTTCGGAATTCAGACGCTCTGTTTGCGGCAAAAATTGAAAACCTGATTTTTATTGGCTTAATCGACAAGGTTTTACAGCTTGGGATCCCGATCAAAGTGTCTTTTCTGAAAGATCAGCTGGCGGACTTGGCAGTGCGTAAAAAACTGCAAGGCTTTATTGATCAGCACTGGGGAGCTGGTTACACTCTTGATATTAAACTGGGCAAAGAAAGCACGGGTGGACATTCTGCCCAAGCGATGGCCCAGCAAAAGGAAACCGAAAAAGATAATGATATTGCGAAACAAGTGGCTGAGCATCCACTGATTAAATCTGCAACGATGGCCTTAAAAGGTCACATTAAGTCGATCAAAAACTCTCAGCCGTAGCTGATCGAAAAAATCAGCCGGGGCTGATCAAAAAGAATGGGGTAGTTATGAAGGGTATGGCCGGGGGAATGGCTCAGTTAATGAAACAAGCCAATCAAATGCAAATGAAAATGAAAAAGCTGCAAGATGAATTGGCAACCAAAACCTATGATGGCACAGCTGGTGGCGGGGCCGTTACAATCACAGTTAATGGTGATCATTTTTTAAAGAATATCACGATCAACCCTGATGTCATGAAGTCTGGTGATGTCGACATGTTGCAAGACCTCATCACGGCAGCAGCTAATGACGCCATCAAGGTCGCCAAAGAAACCTCGGCTAAAGAGATGGAAAAAATCACCGGCGGCATGGGCGGCCTTTCAGGTATGTTCTAGAATGCTAAATATTGCGGCCCTTGAGCAATTGGTACATGAGCTATCTCGGCTGCCGGGAATTGGGTCAAAAACAGCCCAGCGCCTGGCTTATTATATTTTACGTTCACCAGCAGAGTATTCCGAACGCCTCAGTGAATCTTTGCTACGGGTTCAAGCCGAAGTTCATAGTTGCCCAAAATGCTTCAATTATACCGATAAAGATCAGTGCAAGTATTGTGAGGACCCCCACCGCAATGATGAATCGCTGTGCGTGATCGAAGAGCCCTCGGATATCATGCGAATTGAATCCTCGGGCGCTTTTCGTGGTCGTTACCATGTCCTTCATGGTGTGATTTCACCCCTAGAGGGGATCAGCCCCCAGCACCTAAAGATCAAAGAATTAATCCAGAAGATTGAAAATGGCCAAAATGGCGAGGGTCCAGCTATCCGCGAAGTTATCTTGGCGTTGGATGCAGACCTAGAAGGCGATACCACAGTTCTTTATTTGGCAAAACAGCTGTCGGGCAAAGGAATTCGCTTGTCTCGGATCGCTCATGGGATTCCAATAGGAAGTGATATCGATTACATTGATGATCGAACTATGGGACGAGCACTAGAAAATCGGGTGGAATTGTAATGAGTTTCATTAACTACAACGCAAAAGAAATTCACTGCAAAATCGTCTATTATGGTCCTTCATTGGGCGGTAAAACGACAAATCTGCAGTGGGTCTATCAGCAAACTGCCCAGGATCAGAACTCCAAGCTGGTGGCCTTAAATACGGATATTGAACGGACTCTGTTTTTTGATTTTCTTCCCTTGGACCTTGGTGAAATCCGAGGTTTTAAGACTCGCTTTCACTTGTATTCTGTTCCTGGCCAAGTTGTTTACGATGCTTCCCGAAAATTGATCCTAAAGGGCCTAGACGGAGTCGTCTTTGTTGCTGATTCACAAACTGAGCGCATGGAAGAAAATATCCAATCTTTAAAAAATCTTGAACGCAACTTAGATGCCCAAGGTTATAACATCAGAGAAATCCCCCTAGTCATGCAGTATAATAAACGCGACCTGGAAAACGCAGCACAACTTTCCCAGTTAAGATCTGATTTAAATCCTTACAACGCCCCAGAGTTCGAAGCCGCCGCCTGTGAAGGTCGAGGCGTCATGGAGTCCCTGAAAACCGTTTCTAAAGGGATTATCAATGTTCTAAAGGGCGGAGCCACTCTTTGATACGTGTCCAGAGGCCCTATGAGTTACGATATCGCTGCCGAAATTACCGAGCTTAAGAAAAAAAAGAATGTCGCAATTCTTGCCCACTACTATGAATCGGGCGACATCCAAGACATTGCCGATTATGTGGGCGACAGCTATTACCTAGCCAAAATGGGACAAGAAGTTTCGCAGCCTCATATTCTGATGTGTGGCGTGGTTTTTATGGCCGAAGGAATCAAAATCCTAAACCCAGAAAAAACTGTCTTAGTACCTGACCTTGGCGCCGGTTGCTCCCTTGTTTCCGGGGCACCTTACGATCAGTATCTGCAGTGGCGCCTTAAGTTTCCGACAGGTATTGCGGTTACCTATATCAACTCAAGTGCCCAGGTAAAAGCCATTTCCGATGTGATCGTGACCTCAAGTAATGCTAAAAAAATTATTGAGGCCATTCCTAGAAATCGTCCGATTTTGTTTGGTCCCGATAAACACTTAGGCGCCTATTTAGCCAAAGAAAGCGGGCGACATTTTGAACTGTGGCAAGGCTCTTGCCAGGTGCATGTTCTTTTTTCTGCGAAAAAACTGTACCAGCAAACGCTTGAACATCCCGATGCCGTGGTTATCGCACATCCGGAATGCGATGAAAATGTATTACAGTATGCAAGTGTTATTGGCTCGACGTCTAGGCTGCTAGAAGAGGTCCATAAAAATCCGGCGCGTAAATTTATCGTCGCCACTGAAACTGGAATTTTTCACCAGATGAAAAAAGTACGGCCTGATGCTGAGATCCTGCAGGCACCAACCGCGGACGAGACCTGTGGTTGTAATGATTGCCCATTTATGAAACTAAATACTTTACTAAAAATTAAAGCAGCTTTGCTTAATTTTCAGCCAGAGATTAAGCTGGAAGAGAACCTACGGGCAAAAGCTCAGGTTGCACTTGAGCGCATGATGACAATATCATCAAGTCAGCCAGGAAAGACACCAAGCGGTAAACCAGTTATTTGGCCGGAGATATTCACGTGCCCAACTTTTCCGATCTAGTCGAATTTAAAGTCGCACAAAACGAATTGGAAATATTTCGTCGGATTCTTTTTTCTAAAGATATTGAACTTCATTTGCGCCGCGAATGGGGTAGTCATGAGCCCGGGCATCGGGAGGCCATTCGCTCGCATCTTGCTAGTGAAGCACGGACCTCGGATACATACTCCATTTCCCATACCGAGGGGGTCGGTGGATATGCTTTACTTCGCGCATCGGATTCTTGGCAGATTGGACTTGATCTTGAATTGGTCCACAGAGTCAGTCCCGCTGTCGCCCGTCGAGTAAGTTCCAGTCCCGAAGAATTCGAGAGCTCGCCATCATCCGAAAGTCTTTGGACTGCGAAAGAGGCTTCCTATAAAGCGCTAAAGGGAATGAACCAACCGGCCGTTGTTTCAGAGTTAAATATCGGTTCTTGGGAGACCTATGATTCCCAAATTGAGACCTACCGTCTAGAAAATCTACAAGCCTTCGACTTTACCGTAGGTTATGGGTTGGTTTTTAAAAAAATTCCGTTTTGCCTATCATTATTCGTCTGCCGCCCTTAACTTTGGTCCTGTAATTCCGAAGAGTCTATTGAGCAGCACAAAGGTGCTGCTGAAAGCGAGGACTCAATGTTAAAAAACCGCCGAGTAGCACCTAGAAAAGAAATCGATCCGCTGTTGATATCGACAGTTTCTTCAATGGAAAATCTGATGAAAATCGCAAAGGGCGGACAAATCGTGGAGGCCTCAATTTCGGGCTTTCTCTTAATTGTCAAACGCGAGGACTTAGTTCCTTTAACCCTCAGACGAAATCTGACCATTGATGAATTGATCGGAACCAAAATACTGATTCACCTTCCGCAAATGAATTTGGAAATTTCAGGACGCATTACTAGGACCCAACTTGTGCCCAGCGATAAATGTTTTGAAATCGGCATCGACTACACCGACGATGCCCCTGAATATTGGAGAGAATGCCTGCTTGATTTGCTACCGACCCCAGGCGAAATGAACGAAGACTAAAGATCGGTAGTTAACGATCCATAATTAAAGATCGAAAAAGCTGGGTAAGCCCACTTCACTAATCAAAAGTATAGAATAGTGGGGTGGTAAAAACCACCCGATGGCTTCGGCAATTCCGGCATGTTCTGACTCTGGCGGAGTTCCCAAAGATTCCAATGAAAAAACCAAATCATAATCGATATTATTGGTGCTCATCACTAAGACTCGCGGTTTAAGAATGGCTTGATCGCGAAAAAATTCACGCAAAATAGTACGCACATAACTTGGTAAATAGTGCGCCGCTGGTTCGCCCGAATTCATAACTTGATTTGGGGTAAACTCAACTGTGCCCTCTTTATGTGAATCATTTAGCGGCTGAAAGAAAAAGCCGGTCTCACGAAAATTCCATAACATCCCATAGGTAAAAACATAATCAGGATACTCTTTTTGCGGGTTGATGACTAAACCTATGCCCCGACCGGCCAACCATTGAATGACCTTTTGTATGGGTTCTTTGGGCTCTGTGGCTGGCTCTGCAGTTGTCTCTGGTTTGGCATCAACACCGGTTTCAGCCATTAAATACGGCCAGCCGTCAGGACCTGTTTGCGGGTCGGCAGTCAGCAGCCTAAGGTTGGCCAGACTCAAAGCTTGAAAAAATTTATTTTCCCAATTTTGATCACGATTAGTAAATGGAATAGCTGTAAGTTCATTTAAAGTCATAAACCGGTTAAAACCCGACCCATCCCCTCAGTCAAGGGCTTGGGTCGTAATATTGGCCAATGGCCAAAAAAAGCGACAGCGATATTGCCTTGCTGGTGGTATTCATAGAATCTAGATACCTATGGATATCAGTTTTGAACATTTCATTCAGGGCTTTCAAGACACCCAGCTTTTTATACAAAAGTGGAGTCCCGCAAGCCCTGCAGGAACCCTTATTGTAACCCACGGCCAGGGCGAGCATTCGGGTTCTTACCAAAGGGTTCTAGCGGCCCTTAGGCCCCTTTCCCTTGAGGTCTATGCTTGGGATCTACGGGGTCACGGTCGATCAGAAGGCCTACGTGGCTACACCCAAAGTTTTGATGATTACTGCCGCGATTTTGAGATCATCATTAAGTTTGTCCTTAGTGACAGAAATTTGAAAAAAAAGCCCCTAATCTTACTAAGCCACTCGATGGGCGCAACGATTCAGCTAAAAACTTTGATCGATAATTCCCAATTTGAGATTCGCGCCCAAGTCGTTTGCGCCCCGCTTTTAGGACTAGCCTTAGCCGTGCCAAAAATTAAAGAAACTGCAGCATCAATTTTGGACTTCATTGCCCCGCAAATGACCCTATGGAACGAAATTCGAAACCAGCAACTGACTCGGGACCCTTTAGTGATAGCAGAGTTTCAGAAGGACTCTTTACGCCACGATCGAATATCCTCTGGCGTGTACCTCGGTTTTGTTCAGGCTTTTGACTACATCAAACAAAGAACTGAAAAAATCACCACACCCAGCCTTTGGCAAATCCCAGAAGTCGATGAAATAGCAAGCTCTGCGGCAAGTAAACTTATTTATAAAGATCTAAATCAAGATCGCCACCAAATGATTACCTACAAGGACCGCAAACACGAATTATACAACGATCTAGGCCGCGAAGAGGTTTTTGAGGACCTACGAAATTTTCTGAAGTCATTTCTTGTCGCTAAATAGACAAAAGGCAAAGTCGGTAAAACCTAGGTTCGATTTTTCGTCTGAATAACCGGATATTTACAGAAGTATTTATATCTATTTTCCCAACAACTGGCATTTATCAAGTTTGTTTTTGGATTCAATAATTTCAAGTTCGTTGAATTTAAGTTGATTTTGGTTTTTCATTAGACTTCTTTCAACTTGCATCAACTGACCAATCATCATCTGGTGAATCATTGGATTGCAGTTAGAATCTTTCTCAGGGCTGTTACATTTTTTAAGAAAATTTTCTTGATCTTTTTTTAATTTAGAAAAAACAACTTCATTTTTCTCAATCTCTTGGGTTTCTTCTTTGTGATTTTTTTCAGATTTTGCTAGATTCTGTTTTTCATTTAAACATGATTTTTCTTTCGCAAGCAGGGCAAAAGGAACAATGAATACGAAAGAGAAGCTCAATAGTAAATTAATTTCGAATCGCCACCAATTTTTTGCTGAAGTTTTTGCTGAAGTATTTTTACTTTTCATTTTGTCATCCTATTTGTAATACATTACCGAATCGATATGGCTCTGTACAATCATAAATTCATCTAAAAAAAGGGCCCAAGATCTGTTCTTGGGCCCTCACAATTTCATAAATAGTTATAACTTTCTGCGAATTATAAAGCTGTATCCACATAGAAAATCATTTTTTGAGGCGTTAGATCATGACTTAAATCACCGCCACCTTGAACTGATTTTCCAGCTATTGCATCTTTCGCTGCGCCCACACAAGCAGGCGAAGTACTCTTCATTTGTCCGGTCATTCTTAGATCAACAAGAAGTCTTGTCGCGCTAATCTTCGTAAAAGTGAGAACTGTATTTTTCGCAACATCACACCCAGAACTGCTGGTTGGCCCCGTTGCAATAGTAACAGTCGATGTTTCTTCATCTTCAAGTATCGCCGTCTGACCATCGGCAGAATAGTTCAATATATTTGTGATAAACGCTTCTTTTGGCTTACCGCGACCTGAATCAATAAATTTTGTTGGATCAGTGGTCATCCAGTTAAAGCGATACTCCCTTTGGCAACCACCTGTTTTAGTGGCACTCCAGAATGCATTTGCATAGCACCGATATGCTATAAGTTTTGCCGCATCAGTCGCACTGCCTACACTTGAGCAATTTGCACCATTAGCCAAAAGAGTTTCTGGCTGGCCAAGATATTGTCCCGCTGTAAGCGTTAAGGCTGTTGTTGAAGGCGCACTTGAAACGTTAGTAAATTGACCACCAGTATTTGAACACTCCAAGCTGATAGCTGGGGTCGCAGCATCACCATCATGATTTACCGACGTATAAGTGCATGAATTTCTGACAAATCCAGTGCCATAAGTGGACGCAACGTTAGTTTGAGTACATGTTCCGTAACCTAAGTTGCTCCAGTTTGAAACCATGACTGGCTTTTGAGTCGCAGTATTTTTACAACCACCGCCCTCAAGACCAACCATCCAACCATATACAGGACCTGCTATTTGAGTACCTGGCCAAGCGCCATCCTTAACTTTTGCTTTACATGCAAAGGCCTTATACGTCACTCCACTATTTGTGATAGAGTGCGGTCGACAGTCTTGCATATCCCAAGAAGATGTCGCTCCTGTTTTCATCCAACTTTCATTATAAGGAGCTGTGTCGCCGCCAAATCCAGTGATAGCTGAAAACGAGTATGGACCAAAGCTCACAGCATTACCAGAAACTGTCGGTAAACTATCAACGTGAATGAGTCCAGCAGCACGAGCTTCTGCGGCAGTGAATCCCATTTTTGCACCACAAGCACCAATTCCACCGGCAAACGAGTTACCCCAAATTGAAAGTGCATACTTATCATTGGCGCCAACTGTTCCGTCGGTCTCAGCACAGACTACGGGATTAGCCGAAGTGCTGCAGGCGCTAGCATTAGGTGTGAACTCCTTACCTGCTAAGCGGACTAAAGTAAGCGGAAACCCAATGCAAGGGCCTTGGCCACATGATGAAGTAACAGTCGAATATCCCGTCGGCACTGTGCCATCGTAAGCTTTCATGTACCAAACACCAGTGGGATCAAAGGCAACACCACTAGCAACTGATGATGAAAGTCCAATTGAAGCTGCAAACGAAGCGACAGAAATTTCTATCTCGCCAGCCGAAGTTAAGCTAACCGCGCCTAGAACCAAGTTGTCGGTTAGAATTACGCTAGTCATTTTCTTCGTATTGCCATTCAGATCTTTCTTTGTTGAATCCACGAACTTGGCCATACCAACTTGCGTTCCATCTGAATCAAATACTGCAATTGAAATGGCATATCCTTTTGCGCCAGCCATTGTAATTGAAAATGAACCATCAGCACCCACAGTCCCGGTACCAATTGTCGGGGGATTTGTAGCAGCAGTAACTTTAAATGTTAGATCAGTTAGTGTAAGCGCATCAAAAGCATCAACATCATCGCCAACAACTTTTCCAAGCGCTGACGTTGAAGCCGACGTAGATGAGCTCAAAGCTCCGCTAATTGCGATGTCCGTGGACACTGCAGGTGCGGCATCGCTTGATTTTTTTGAACAGGCGGCGATGCCAAATAAGGAAACTGCGAGCGCTGTTGCTAGTATTGGCCTAGGCCATGAAGTTGGCTTATTTAAAGCCTTACTTGTGTTTATCTTTCTCATTAACGTCCCTCCGGAAAAAATGGTTTGTGAAATTTTCTAGGTGGCTATTCGGTTTGCCAAATTGCAAACTTGAATCAATGTTGAGTTAAACAGCGATTCCGTATGAAAACTATCGCCCCGCCAGCAGCGGCGTAGCCGGCTGTGGGAAAATATATTGTCGCAACCTCGCTGTGCGTAAGGCCGTTGGTCTGGAGTCAGTTAAGCAGTGCTCATAAATGAGACCTGAAGATCAAAGCCAACAACCGCAGGAGCTGATTTTTCACTGAGCCTTGCGCCAGATCGATCGGCCTGGGCTTGATTCTTTCTCATGTACTGACTGAGTCCCTTGTAGTCAGGCCCCCAAGTCACAAGCCTAGTGAAGGGCCGGGCCACCCAAAATTGAAACTTTTTAGACTTCACACCTGATTTTATCATCAACTTCGCGTCCTGTGATGGATCCCGAGCCTCTGGTTTTGGGCCACGCTCTTTTCCCAAAACTTGCCTGGCAATCAATCCTGACACCGCACGGATAAAGACACGATAGAGTCTGCGATCCTGCAGTCGAATAACTAAGTGCAGATGATTTCCCACGTTCACGAAGTGATAAATCTTCACACCGCAAGCTACCGCTTGTCTGCGAACCACATGATCAATTTTCTGACCATGAGCTTTGGCTAGCATCGAGTTTGGCCCGAAGGCTTTTTGTGATTTTAGAACCAAATGCAAATGACTTTTCGTCGAAAGAGGCCTTTTTTCTTTGGGATTACCTTTAAGTAAAGCGCCACCGAACTGTTTTGCCACTGGCTTGTTGTATTCGTTTAAAAACGAAAGCTGTTTTTTTGCCACGCGCAATTACCTCTGTTG
>CALQIT020000055.1 GCA_943330705.2 Streptomyces griseus | reverse complement strand
GCAGTCACAGGATTTCTTAAAACGACTGCTGAGCGATAAAAACGTCGCAAACCATGGCAAGATATACGCTAAGCTTCTGCTCTCAATGAAGGGTCAAGAAGGCAGCCCTGAGTTTCAAAAAATCGAAGAAAAAATTGTTGCCTTGGGACACGAGCCCTACGCCTCAGAAATAAAGTTGCAACGACTTCAAGCTTTGTTTAAGGCCGGAAAAATGACAGACGCCTTTAACGTGGCAAAACCTTTCGTCGCCGGAAAGGCAGATGACGCATTAAGAGCAAGAGCCCGTCTGATTCAAGCCGAAGTTCTAGAAAGAGAATTTACGGGAACCTCGACCAAAACTTCGATCAGTAAAATCTCTGTGGTCTTGAGTATAAAAACTGAACGACTGGACAAAGCCCAATCTGCATACCTTGAGGCTGCGCGAATGACCAAAGATCCAAATGTAAAGCTGCAAACACTTCAGGGGCTGAACCGTATTTATACAAATTATGTTGATACAGTTGGCAACCCAGCAATCAAAGACACTTTAACCGACGAAGATAAAAAAGCACTTGCCGCAGAATTGACCAAGTTGACCGCACCGATTCTAGATAAAAAATTGGACACGGATAGGAAGCTGCAACTCTTAGCCAAAGACTCTAAGGCGGCGGGCTCAACGGCAGCAGATTTTGCAAACTTGCCATTTAAGGACACGGTAAAACCATCCATCCCCGCCTTACCGCAAAGCGAGATGGCGGTTTACATCCCGGCAATTCATGCTGATCCTAACGATATCAGTCGCTTTGAATCCAGCGCGCGAGACACTTGCGATAGCAGTATTGTCAAAGAAGACAGCTTGCGCACCGTCAGTGAAAAAATCAATCGTTGCCTGACTCTTGGCAAGCTTAACGAAGCGGAGAAGTTGACTTTTTGGATCACTCGTCGGGAACCTCAGTTGTTTTTGGGAGCACTTTATCTTTCCTTGATTGCGGATCTTAAAGGTCAGTATGAAAAAAGTCTTTGGCTTGTGGAGTTAAGCTTAAAACGATCAATGAACAATCCAGCAGCCCTCTATCAAAAGGCGCATGCCTTATTTCGAACTGGGGATTTGGCGGCGGCGAATAGCTATTACTTAAAGGCCGGAGATCTGGGCTTGAAGGCGCGTGAGACAGCGTTAGTTAAAGGCTTGGTTTCTTTTGCTCAGGGTGATTGCTTGTCGATGCTCGAAATTTTTGAACCTCTTGAACTTTCGATCCAAGATAAATTTAGCCTACTGCCAGCTATGGGCGAATGTTATGCACTCAAGGGCAATAACGAAAAGTCAGTCAAATTTATGACTGAAATTCTAAAGTCAAAAAGGGAATCGCTATCTTCGTGGCTTCAGCTTGCAAGAATCTATGAAGTTTATCTATTTGATAGCAACAAGGCGATTTCGGCTTACGAATCGGCAACGAAATATGCCAACAATCCCGAAATTAAGGATTGGCTCCAGAGAAAAATTCAATTTTTAAAAGGCGGACTGTCGCCAAAAACATCAACGCATTCAGAAATACCAAGTAACAGACTTTATGGCGCAGTTTTTACCTGCTTAGACCAAAGCCCAGGAGGACATCAATGAATTCATTTTGTTTACACAACTTTCGTGCTGGTCTAGTCCGTTCTATTTACCTGACCTTGGTCGCGACTTTTCTTTGCAGCAACGCTCATGCTGAAGAGAAAAAGAAATCATACCGAAAGGTACAAGAGATTAATTTTGCTGAACTTAATCTAAAAGGCACTGTGCGCAATCCTGATGGAGCTTACCTTGTGCAAAAAAGAGGAATTAAGTTTCTTCCCTTGCATGATGTGCAAAAGGAAATGGATACAAAAATCCGCGATTCAGTTCAGTACGTGAGGTAGCAGCGATGAAGAATCTCTTGATTGAGCAAAGAGGGCCCTCTGGCCTTCTCAAAACTTGGAGACTCAGTCCCGAACAGGGCTCTGCAACGTTTGGCAACTCCAAGCATGCAGACCTGCGCTCCCCAAGTGCCGCCGTTAAGGGAATCCAAGGTATTTTTGAATTCCGCGAAGACAGATGGTTTTATATCAGTTTAAATCAAGAGCCCGGCTTTGATCAAAACCAAACTGGCGAAGAAACAATTGAGCTCAATCTCGAGTCCCCGGTAAAAATACAATTGGGAACTACAACCCACTTAATAGTCGCGCCTTACGAAGCTCGCACACCGTTATTTGCAGCTTTGGAACACGCCGATTTTTCCAAGCCAGGCCCAGGGCGCGACCCATTTCAGCTTTATGTTGCATTTCAAGGGTCAGTTTTGCTTGAAACTAAAGTGCTTCGTCTAAACCGAGTTTTTATTTCTAAGTTTGATCCGCAAAAAACCAAATTCTCTGCCGAAAAAGTCGATGGCTGGAAAAAAACTCGGGTTGGCGATCTGGAAATTTCCCAAAGAACCGTATTTCTAAAAGACGAAGATGAATTGAGCCGCATCTCGCCGGGCCAATATATCGATGCCGGCGGTAAAAAAACAATTGTCGCGACGGCGATCGGCACTTTGCTGCTCTTTCTTCTGTTTTTAATCGCACCAAAAAATGATGGACTTAAGTCTATCATTGATCCTGTTCCCTCGCTGGCATTTAAGGATATTACAATTGCACCGCCGGTCCGCAAGAAAAAGGCCGACGTCCAGCAAGCCGAAAAATCGCAACAGGTGGCTCTTGAGAACCAAACTGATAAAAATCAGACCACACCTGCGGCAAAAAATACGAACTCCAAACAGGGTGCGGCTTCGCAAATTAAAAATTTAAGTTCAGGCCGGATCAGTCAACTTATTGGCAAAGTATCGGCACAAGCTGCCAAATCAGCAAATGTGGTGGTCGCGACTGGCGCTACAGCCGGGTCGATTCCTACGGGGCGGGCGTTGTCGGCTGTTGGACGTGTTGGCAAGTCAGGAAAAGACTGGGCTGCCGAGGGAAAAGGCAGCGGAATTACCGTTTCCACAAAAGGTAAAGCCGGAGGCCAAGGCCTTGGTGGGATTGGAAACTTAGCAACCGGAAAAACTGGAACTGGCGGGGTTGGACTTTTAGAGGAAGAAGGCGAAATTGTCGGAGGACTTGATCGCGAAATTATTTCCCAGTATATTAAATCACAGTTGGGGCAGATTCTTTATTGCTATGAACGACAACTGAGCGCAAACCCCGAGCTGTATGGGAAGGTTGCGATTAAGTTTACGATCGCAGGCGATGGCACAGTTGAAACCCAGCGGGTTGGCGAATCAACACTTAAAAACGCAACCGTGGAAGGTTGCATATTACAAAAAGTTGCACGATGGAAATTTCCGACACCTGAGGGAGGGACAAAAGTGATGGTCACTTATCCTTTCCTCTTTAAGAGTACCAACTAAAGAGGAAGCACGTATTGCGTTTTACCAGCGCAACTAACTTACTCAAGGAGCCAATTATGAAGTCACTATTGTGGACTGTGGCAGTGTGTTTTGTTTCCATTTTAACAAGCTCAGCTTTTGCTCAACAGGGCGGATCAAAATCCCCCGCACCAGAGCGCGGCTCCGATAAGTCGGCAGAGCGAAGCTCTGATAAGAGTTCAGAGCGCGGCTCCGATAAGTCGGCAGAGCGGGGCTCTGATAAACTAGACCTAAGAAAGTTAGAAGAAAAATATTGGTCTGCAAAAGATACCGACTTCACTGTTGTGCAAAACCGCACCTATACCAAAGAAAAAAGATTTTATATCTCTTTGGCTTATGGGCCACTGATGAACGACCCTTATTTTACCGGAAGAAATACGGCATTCAGCCTTGGATACTACTTTTCGGAACGAATGGGTTTAGAATTTAATAATGAATCAGGAAACCTAAAAGACAATGATTCTGTTGTTTACTTTAATCAATTCAATGGCCTGTTCCCTGACACCAATAAATTCGTATCCTATCGCTCACTGAACTTTCTCATTGTTCCATTTTATGCAAAAATGAGTTTTTGGAACCGATCAATTATCTACTTTGACATGCAGTTTGGCTTCGGTGTCGGTCAAGAAACTTACACCCAATTGATCGATCCGTTAGAGGGCTCGAATCGCAGTAAAACAGCATCAGGATTTAACTTTGATATCAGCCAGCAGTTGTTTTTCCATAACAACTGGGCCGTGCGTTTTGATATAAAAAATAAATTCAGCACTCAGGAAAGGCTTAAATACCGAGTCAGCGGCGATGAAACCAAAAGAAATCTAGGTAGCTTTTCCGCTCAAGATACAAGTATTCTACTCGGGGCGACGTTCTTTTTCTAGGTGAAGGGAAATATGAAAACCAACCTGCAGACTTTCCTATTTTGCGGCCTTTTCGCCTTTTCAATTTCAGCCAAAGGCGATCTTGTGACTTCCCGTCCCGGTCGTCCACCTGGAAAAGGACTTTCAATGAAGGGATCTAAAGTCCCTAAGTACGAAATCTACCAATCTAAAGTTCTAAAAGGTAAAAAAGAAGTTTTACGAGTCAAAGAAATCCCCCGCATCGATATTGGCGAAGAGCCTGAATACAAACTCAATGATCCGACCCCTCTGCAACTTCCAGGCGCCCGCACGCTGCAAATGCTTGAGGTCAAAAAACTTCCCGAGCCAGCAGCCGTTGTTTTTGATCGCATCTTACTGCCAAAAATTGAACCTGCCCGTGATGGAAAAACTCTAGTCCGCATCGATCCGAAATGGACGGCGCCCGAGGCTCCGGTGTTTACAGATACGGCATTGCCTGCACCCATGGAACCAAAGCTCAATCAGCGCCAGATCGAGGACTTTACGGCCTCTGAGTTAAAGCTTTTGCAGGCCTTGATTTTTTTTCAAGAGGCCCGCAATTACCCCGTCGCTCTTGGCTTGTTCGGCGAACTTCTTGATGACAAGCAAGTGCGAGTTGATGCGATTTACCAAGCTGGGTTGACCGCAAACGCACTGGGTCTCTATTCCGAATTCAAATACCAAATGCTAAAAATTCTTAAAGAGCCCTCAAAAGAATGGCAAAAACGGTCCGTCGTTAGTCTTGCAATGGCTGCAGAACCGGGCGATCGCTCCTTGATCGAGCTTTTGGATAGTAAAATCGACGAACTCAAAATTGAACTCAATAAAGCCGACCAGTACCAACTCAATCGCTCAAAGTTTTACGTTGAAAAAAGCGATCTCACCAAAGCCCTAGGGGCTGCAGACGAAATCGGTATGGACTCGCCGATCTACGATCAGGCCATTTTTTTGAAATCTCTGATTCTCTATAAAATTGGTAATTTGGCTGAATCTATCGGCTTACAGCAAACGTTGCTCAGCGGTACTCTGAAAAAGGAAACTTCGCCTGAACTTCATTCGGTCAACGCTTTAACTCTGTCGCGCCTGCTATTTCAACAGGGCGACTACAAAGAGGCCTTCCAAACCTATTTGCAGGTCGACAAAAAACATCCCGAATGGCTGCAGGCCATGATTGAACAAGCTTGGTCGCAGATTTTGACGGGCGATTACGAGGGGGCCGCCGGAAATATGTTTTCCTTGCATACGGATTTTTTCAAAAAAGCATTTGCTCCAGAATCATTTGTGGTCCGTGCCGTTGCTTATTTGAACCTGTGCCAATATGGTGATGGTTCAAAAGTTATTTTTGATTTAAAAAAACGCTACACTCCAGTTAAAAAGAAAATGGAAGCTTATCAACTGACCAATAAGGACGATATTGCCTATTATGACACTGTTAAAAACTGGGCAAAAAATTTCGACCTCAAAGAAGTCGATGGCTTACCCAGGGAACTTATTTTTGCCCTGACTCGGCATCCGAGCTTTATTAATGAGCAGCAAATGGTTAACTCTTTGGAAGATCAGAACTCCCGGATAAGCAAGGTCACTTTGGATCTGATTAATTTAGAAAAAGAATTAGTTAAAAAAGAAACTTCTGTCCGTGAAGAACAAGCCCGACTACGCAAGAACTTGGATGAATCAAAAGTTGACAAGGAAAAACAAGACGCCAAAGAATCCCTGGTCTACCAGGAAAAGCGACTAGTTAGTTATAGAATCCAACATCACATTGCGAAAAAGGCGCGCACCGCAGTTAAGTCACTGCGCCAAGACGGAATCCCTCGTTTGGCAAAGGAAGAGGACCTCTACCGCAAGCGTGCAGCTAAAGCCCTGCACAAGCGCATGGATAAAATGCTTGCGACTTTGAACAATACGCTGGATCAAAGTGAAGTTCTGCAATATGAACTTTATTCGGGTGCTGGCGAGCATCTTCGCTATCAAATGGCCGGTGGAAAAATCGACCAAAAAGAACGTCCTGAACTTAAGGTCCCCGACAATAAGGCGCTAAAATGGGATTTTCACGGCGAAGTCTGGGAGGACGAAATTGGATACTTCCGTTCTTCTTTAAAAAACGTATGTGCTCCCGAAGATAACGTTGCACCCGATGAGGCAACTGAAATCAAAAAGAAAAGGAAAACCCGATGAGAACACTACTCGTGGCTCTAACTCTGATCGCATCTATCAGCAGCCAGGCGCAAACGACGGCCAAAGACGGCCTGGTTCGACTAAAAGCCAATCTTGAGAACTCAAAGGCCAATCTGGCTGACTATCAAAAGAACTTGGAAGTTGTAAAAGGCAATATTGACGAAATTAAAAAGGCCAGGCAGCAAGTTGAAACGCAAAGGGCCGAAGTTAAAAAATCTTTTACTGAAAACCGCCTGAGCGCAGATCAGTTGCAGAAAAATGAAGAAGCGATCAAGCGACTTGTCTTCGACGACATCAAAGATAACCAAAACGACGAGAAAAAAATTCAAGAACTTAATCGCGTTTTAGCACTGATAAAAATTAATCAAGAAAAACGCAGCAAAAACATTGCCCAATATGAAGAGCAGCTAAAACAAATCCAGAAAGAGCGTCTTGAATGGGCTTCTCGGATCGAAAGCCTTAACAAAACTCAGGCCCAAGTCGACAACAAGTTGAAAAATGTAGCAAATCAAGAAACAGAATGGCTTGGAAAACAAAAAGGCTATCAAGGCGAAATCGGCCGCTGGCAAAAAGAGGTCGACCGAAATAAGAAACTTTTGGAGACCTACAACTCTTTGGCCGAGGTCAAAGAGTAAGTCTTATAGTTTGCATCATAGAGTTTTATTGTACTTTCAAATTTTCGCGGCATATCTTCACCCCGTTTTCTGCAAGGGGGGACTAAATGCAAGAACCGCGAATCGTGACCAAGCTAAAAGCTCAGCCTACAGCCCATCTCAACGCTCCACATCGCACCGGCAGCATCCAGTCCTTGCTTCGGCGTAAATTAGCGCAGCGGCTTTTTGTCGGCGTCGCCCTTCTTGCAAGTATCGCCTGTTCTCCAAAAAAAGATTCGACGGCCTCATTCCTTGGCGGCGAAGAGCAAGGCATCTTTAGCAATCGGCCGATCAAAAAGGATCAGTTCATAGCCGTCATTAAACTTACTGAGGCGCCGGCACTTCGCACCGCCACCACCAGCGAGGGTGGCGAACGCGTCGTGGACCCCACCACTTTAAAGCGGATCACTCAAGAGCAAGACGACACGATCAAGGCCCTGAAACTGCTATCGCCCGATGTCACCGTGCTATATCGCTATAAACTTATTCTAAACGGAATAACCGTGCTGGCGCCCGCAGCCTTAGAAGAAAAAATCAGAGCCCTCGGCAGCGTTGCTTACATTGAAGGGGCTAGTGAATTCTCGCGCCCCGCAGTTCAGATTTCTATAACTGATGTTGGAGCTAAATTAAGTCCGCAAAACTCAGTCAATTTTATCGGCACAGAAACTGTTCACAAAAGTAAAATTAAAGATGATAAAGGCAATGAGGTCCCCGTCGACGGACGAGGAATGAAGGTTGGCATCATTGATACAGGAATAGACTATACCCATGCTATGCTTGGCGGAGCTGGCACGCCCGAAGCTTACCAGGCCATTGATCCAGACGCAGCGACCTCAAGTTTTCCCAACACAAAGGTCGTCGGGGGAATTGATTTGGTCGGAACTAAATTCGACTCAGGCTCGTCAGACTTTAAACGACATGTCCCCTACCCTGACGAAAACCCCTTGGATGAAGCCGGACATGGCTCCCATGTGGCGGGAACCGTCGGCGGTCTTGGTGATAAATTAAATACCTACTCAGGAGTTGCCCCGGCCGCAGGATTGTATGCGATCAAGGTCTTTGGCGCAGCGGGCTCGACAAGCGATCCTGTGGTGATTGCCGCCCTGGAATACGCCGCCGACCCCAATAAGGACGGCAAACTCAATGACCAATTAGACGTGGTGAATTTGTCCCTTGGCAGTAGCTATGGAAATCCGCATATCCTTTACGGCGAAGCCATTCACAATTTGTCCTTGGGTGGAACTATAGTGGTGGCCTCAGCTGGAAATTCGGGTCCTCAGGACTACATCGTTGGTGCACCCAGCGTCGCTGAGGATGCAATTTCTGTCGCCGCATCGGTCGACAACGCCCCTCACAATTGGCAATTTGCAGCGGTTAAATTCATCACAGCAAGCCAAGGTGAAAAACTTGCCGAAGCCGTCGAATCACCGATTGCCAAAGCCATCAATGAGGCCGGCCCCGTTACCGGCAAGCTTGTTTATCTTGGCCTTGCAGAAAAAGACCTGACACCGGAAGAATCTGAAAAATTAAAGGGCAACGTGGCCTTTATTGATCGCGGCAAAGTCACCTTTGCCGACAAACTTAAAAGAGCCGCTGCCGGCGGAGCTATCGGCGTGGTTGTCGCAAATAATCAAGCTGGTGCGGCCTTCAGTATGGGTGGCGATGGCAAGATTGCGGTCCCAGCAATAATGATCACCCAAGATCTGGGCACCCTATTGAAAAAGGACCTGGAAGCCGGAGTATCGATCCAATTTTTAACTGCTGAAAGAATTGAAAAGCCAAGCCTGATTGACACTTTGACCAGTTTTTCTTCGAAAGGTCCTCGCAGTCTTGATGCACTTCTCAAACCAGAGATCGCAGCACCTGGGCAAGATGTTATTTCTGCGGCCCGCGGCCAGGGTGACAAAGGCGTTAAAATGTCAGGAACCAGCATGGCAGGTCCACATATCGCGGGAGTTATGGCACTGCTTAAACAATCCCACCCCCAACTGACAGCACAGGAACTGAAATCTTTGCTGATGGGACAATCCAAATCCATTGCTAGTGCCGAAGGTAAAACTTATCCCATGTCGATGCAAGGGGCGGGACGCGTCCAAGTTGATAAAAGTGCTGCTGCTATTTTAGTCGCTGATCAAGTGGCCTTGTCATTGGGTGAAGTCAATTTGATCACCAGCAAGACTGTTCGCTACAAAATAAATTTAAAAAATCTGAGTGAAAAGGAACTGCTTTTAGCAGTGCGCTTGACGTCAGATGAAGCTCTCAAACTTGCACCTTTGACGGTGACTGTTCCTGCAAAAGGAACCGCCACGGTGCCCATAAATATTCAGATTTTAGCCTCAGCAGTCAAAGACCCGATCAAAGAGCTCAATGGGATGATTGAATTTTTGCAAGCAAGCACCGTGCTTCATCAGATTCCAGTATTGGCCATTGCCAAGAAGATTTCTGCATTGCAAGCCCAAGAACTGCTGGTTCAAGCAGGCTCTGAGCAAGAGTCAGCAGGCAGTGCTGCGGATATTTTGATCAAGAATACCTCGACCCATGCCGGTGATGCCTTGGCTTTCAATCTTTTAGGAACTGATGGCAGAAAACCAAATCCAAAAAATGATCCGGGCCTCAATCAGGCTTGCGACTTGCAATCCGTTGGCTACCGAATCGTCAGCAAATCTTTACCTGATGGTAGTCTGGTTAAAGTGTTGCAGATTGCGGGAAAACTTTTTGCCCCAATGACAACTTGGAATTCCTGCGAGCTCTCAGTGTTAATTGACTCAAACGGCGACAAAGACGCCGACCAAGAGCTGGCGCTGGCAAACTTAGAAACTATTTCTGGCTTAGCAAGACCCGGAGCTACAAATCAATTTTATAGCCTGCTTCTTGATGCCGTTCTTGCACGAAAACTAAGGGCCGACTTCGAACAGTCCAAAGAGCAGTCCAAAGAGCAGTCCAAAGAACAGTCTTTGCTGGCTGAAAATACAAAGAAGGCCAGCGAAGAAAATTATGCCGAAGCTGTGATCAGTGGAATACCAGCCACGCTATATAATAACTCGACGGTGATTGTGGTCGAAGCTTTGGTCAGCGAATTGGCAAGAAGACAGTCGGGCGAACTGGCCATCAAAGTAGCGACCATTCACAATGAATCCAGCAGTGCAAAAATGGACGATTTTCTGCCGGCAAATGATTGGCTGAAAATTTCATTGGATGAAGAATCCCATGCCTTTTACGGAATGCCAGAGCACTTTCTGCTGAAGGGTGGCACCAGTGATACGCTAGAGCTTACCAAAGGCGAAGGTGCCGGTGATTTACTAATGTTGTATCCACAAAATCGCACTGTCATTTCTGACCTTGTCACCGATGGGCAGTCAGAAATTTTAAAACCTAATTTTAAAAATTAGGGTTCTTCCCCGCGAAAGGCTTTAGGATTGAAGAAGGCCTCTGCCTCTTAAAATGAGAGCGGCGTCCTTGCCTCACCGCCCTTGGGTACCGCCATCGTGGCGGGGGCGGACTCTCATTTCAAGAGGCAGAGGCCTTCTTCAGTCCTAAAGCTTGCTTGTTGATGAGCAGCGGCGTTTTTAAACTCGAGACTTCGTAGCAATTTTCATGCGGGAAATTGTATTCCTGATTCCTGATTCCTGATTCCGGAACCCGAAGCCTATCGCGGCTCCTCTGGCTGAAAAAACTAGTGCTTCTATTTCACGATCCGCTAGATGTTCGAAGACTCTCTAGGGGCCGTCCAATTTGTTTTTCATTTCTTTTTTCTTGCCGCTATTTTCTAGAAGCGGCCTTGGCCGCTATTTCCTTGAAGCGGCCTTGGCCGCTATTTTTTTACATAAGCGGTCGACGATGCCCTTGAATTCTTCGATCTTCAAATAATAGGCAAGGGCTGCGTAAATCGCGGCACCCCCACAGATCACGAGCCCGAGTGCGATCAGCCGTGCCCACCCGTCTTGCCCCAACAGCCGAAGCAGTGGAAGATAGAATAAAGTGGTCAGTGCCAATCCTGTTGCAGGAATCAACATTTTTAATAGGCTGCGCGCCACTCGCCGCATGCCAAAACTTCCGATTAGCCAGCGATGCGAAAGAAGCAGCATCAATAGATTCAGACAGGCACTAAATAAGGTCGAGACCACCAATCCTGAAACACCATGGCGACTCATCAAAACCGGTGCAATCAAAACATGGGCCACCAGACAAATCCCCGAAACAACCGCCGGTAACCACGTATTTTTAACCGCATAAAACGCTGGAACTAAAACTCTGATGCTGCTTGAAGCAATCAGCGTAAATCCATAAATCTTAACAATATTTGCGGTTGCGATCGCATCCTGCAAAGAGAATTTGTGACGCATATACAATAGTTGAACGATAGGCTCTGCCAAAAAATAGAGCCCGATCGCCGCTGGCACCGCCGTGAAAAGATTCAGGCGAAAATAATAGTTGGCCGTTGCCACCATGGTCGCCTTGTCCTTGCGGGCCCAGTATTTGGAAAGAGCCGGCAACAGTGCGGTGCCAAGACTGACACTGATCAATGACAAAGGTAATTCCAAAAGACGATCGGCAAGATAAAGATGAGTTAAAATTCCTTCGCCAAGGCTTGAGGCAAATTGGGTATTGATTACCGTCGTGATCTGCAGCATCCCCATGCCCAACATCCCCGGAAGCATATTGCGCCAGACCCTATTGGCGTCGGAGTTACTAAGGCTTCCACGCAGCTTAGGTAAATAGCCAAACTTTATCAGTGAAGGTATTAAAATCGCGGTCTGCAATAAACCGCCAACAACAACCCCCCACGCCAGCGCTTCTCCTTTAACAAATTGCCATTCGCTGGGTACAAAGTTTGCGATAATCATTGCCACATTAAATAAAGTCGGCGCGGCCGCGGCCAAAGCATAGCGGCCTAGGGAATTCAGAATCGCCATAAAAAAAGCGTAGGTGCTCATGAAAAATATGAAACAAAACATCACTTGCGCCATATGCACCGTCAGCGCGAACTTACCTGGAACGAAAGAATAGGCCGGAGCTGTTATTAATCTGATAATCTGCGGAGCAAAAATAATTCCAACTGCGGTGAGGCAAGACAAAACGATCAGTAGTACCGAATAAAAGGAGTTGACCAGATTCTTGGCGCGAACCCCGCTTTCATCAAGGGTTCGGGCTTCGACAAAGACCGGAATAAAACTGACGGACAAAGAGCCTTCACCCAAAAGACGCCGGAACATATTAGGCAAGCGAAAGGCCACCGTCCAAGCGTCGGTCACTGTCCGATCAAACATCGCCGCAAAGGCCTGATCCCGCAGTAAGCCAAGAACCCGGCTTGCCATCGTCCCAAAGGCCATAGAAACAGCCTGTAAAGTGATGTTATCTTTCAGTTTTTCACTATGTTGTTGGGGGTCAATTTTGTGTTGCATCACTCTCTTTGCTGTGTTATTCCCTTGCCCTCTGGATTAAAGATTACTTTGGAGGATATACCTTGGCAAACCATAAGTCGGCAGAAAAACGTGCTCGTCAGACAATTACAAAAACAAAACGTCATAATAGCGTTAAGTCTTCTGTCAAAACTTTCGAGAAAAAATTAGTCACTGGTATTGAAGCGAAAGCAAAAGATCTAAATAAGCTTCTTTCTGATTACGTTGCCCAGGCAATGTCTAGTGTCAACAAAGGCACTTTCAAGAAAGAAACCATTTCTCGCAAAATCGGTCGGTTGACGGCTCGAGTGCAAAAAACATTAAAATCCTTGAGCTGAAACGTAAGATCTAATTTCGCGTTTGCGCTCAAAAACTAAATTTCGAAAAGCGAAACCTAGAATATAGCCTGTCTTTTCTGGGTTTTGCCGACAAGTTTTGATCTCGCCACGAACACTTACAAATCCCCCCGACGGAATTTGAAAACTTAAAACTAAATCCAGATCTACCGCCACTGCGGTCTTGCTAGTCAGACTCAGTCCGCCTTCACCGATTTCAATGGCCGTACTGACCACGTAGTTGCCCAAAAGCAAAACACCTACTTCGCGACGAAAATTACGTCGCGGATACTTTCTACGAAACTGTCCAGTTGGAATGCGTAAGGCCGCGTCTTGCATACCTATTAATCGGTATCTTCGCCGATTAGCTGAATGTTTAGCTGAATGTTTAGCTGAATGTTTAGCTGAATGTTTACCGATCGCCCAACCTGGCGACCAACCTGGACTTGTGCCATTTGGCCCGTTATTAAAATTGATTTGGCCTTACTTAAGGCCAGTTATCGCCGGGCGAGCCGAGGACTCAGGCTGTGACTGCAGACTTAGGCCGCAGGTGCGCAGGATTAGATTTTCCAACCAGATATGAGACGACAAAGGTGACGACTTTAAAGCCCGATCGGTGTCGGCAAGGACCAATAGACTATTTTCTAACTTCTTCGCCGACCAGCCTCGGGCCTGACTGGCATAGTCCTTCAAATAGTAATTGGGGACTTGTGCATGTTGCGCAAGCTTTGGTCCGGCAAGTCCGAACTCTTGACCCTGCTTCAACAAAAGTAAAATTCGCATATGTCGCGCAATCATCTGCACGATGCCGATTTCGTTTTGCCCCTGATCCAACAACTGCACCAGATGCCCTAAGGACTCCGAGCGATCCCCGTTCGCAATTGATGCCGTCAAATTAAAAACGCTTTCTTCACGTTTTCGCGAAACGCATTGGGTGACATCTTCGACAGTGACTTCGGTTCGTTCACCCAGATAATCCTGCAACTTGCATACTTCATTTTCGATTTCCGACAACTGGTTGCCGACCAAACGATGCACCAGCTGCGCGGCCTCATCGACAATAGTCAGCTTGTGGGCGCGGCAAATGTGACGAACCCAGCCCGCAATTTGATTCTCAAAAGGTTTTTTAAATTCAACAGTTACCGCCTGCTCTAATAGCAGCTTAAAAAATCGTTTGCGTTTGTCGATTTTTCCACCCACTAAAATCAAGACACTGGTGGCAACTGGGCTGGCAAACAAAGGCTCTAGCTGGGTCCACTCTTTGTCGCTCATCTCTTGCACTTCGCGTAGAATAACCACCCGTCGCGGGGCCATCATTGGCAAGGTTTCAACCTCGTCACGAACCGTATTCATATCAACGTCTGTGGCATAGAAATTATTAAAATTGAAATCAGTAGCACCGCCGTGCAGGGAACAAATTTTTAAATAGTTCAGTGCTTGGGAAATTAAGTAGGACTCTTCGCCGTGGAAAAAATAGATCGGTGCAAATTGCCCTTTTTCTATGGCAACTTCCACTGAATTATAGAACTGCTGTGGCTCCTGTTGCGGCATTTAACTCCGATTGATTTAAACTGAAGCCTAGAAATTCTCTGTCAAACGATCATGGGCCTCGGCCATGATCTCGCTGGCCATGACCTCGATGTTTTGCCTTCTTGCAGAAAGATTGTAAAGAGGATTCACTGTGTTAATCCCCGCCGAAGCCACCTGTGGAGCCACGTATGTTCGTTCCCCAGTAAAATCACTTTGCCAAAGGATCGTTTTATCAGACTGCCTCTTTAAGCGAACCCGAACAAACAATAGAATTCGATACTCGGTGGCTAAAACCGAACCGCTTGGCAAACTTCGCTCGGTGGAACCGCCCGACAGGTATTGCAGGTCTGTTACTTCACCCTCAAGCAATCCCTCGGCCTGGCTAGGTTCAACAACACGGGCAATGCGACTGCGGCCAAATTCTTGAATAATTGAATTGGTAAACGAAACTTCAATGCCCGGCTCTTGGGTTAGATTTTTAAACATGGGAATAGAGATCTGCTTGTAGCCTCCGGGCAAAGTTTTTTGCGGACTGCCTAAACGATAAGCACAACTTGTTAGCAGCAAGGCCAAAAGCCCACAAATACTAACTTTCCATCGTTGTTTTAGGTAAAAATAAAACATGGATACAGCATACAATGTTTTAGCTCCCGGTCCAGTCAATCTTCATCCGCGGGTGCGCGAAGCACTTGCCTTACCCATGATTCATCATCGAACCCCCGAGTTCGATAAGATTTTAAATCGAGTCTTGAGTCGGCTTAAAAGTGTTTTTGCAACCCAACAGCCTGTGTTCATTCTTTCTGCCACGGGCTCTGGAGGCATGGAAGCCCTGCTGGTCAATACGATGCAAGCTGGTGACAAGGTGCTAGCTATCGATTCGGGAAAATTCGGCGAGCGCTGGTGTGAGATGGTCAAAGTCTTCGGCGGAATTCCGCTGCAACACAAAGTCCCCTGGGGCCAAGCGGTAAAGGTCAATGACATCGAAGCTCTTTTGGAAAAGCAAAAAAATATTCGCATCGTTCTTTGTCAATCCTGTGAAACTAGCACTGGCGTTGTCCATCCTATTGAAAAACTTGGGGCCTTAATCAGCAAATATCCTGATACCTTATTTTTAGTCGACGGAATTACCGCACTAGGTGCGTTTCCGCTGCCTATGGATGAATGGCACATCGATGGCTTGGTCGGAGGCTCGCAGAAAGCTTTTATGCTGCCCACTGGGCTGACACTATTTAGCTTTTCGCAAAAAGCCTGGCAGAAAATCGAGCAAAACCCGACCCCGCGATTTTATTTTGATGTGCGCAAAGAGCTCAGCGCAAATAAAAATGGCGAAACGTTTTTTAGCTCTAATGTAACCTTAATCCGCGCCTTGGATGTGGTTTTAGACTTAATTGAAGAAAATGGTATTCAATTCCTTTATCGGGAAATTCACAACCGGGCCCAGTTCACCCGCACTTTTGCGCAAAGGCTTGGCTTCACACTTTATGCAGAGGCCCCTTCGGACTCGCTGACGGCTTTGGTTGTCCCCTCTGGAATCGATGGCCAAAAAATTCGCGCGCGACTTGAGGAAAAATTTAAAATCACTATTATGGGTGGCCAAGATCAAGCCAAAGGTAAAATCATTCGCATTGGTCATATGGGCTATATCAGCTGGACGCAAATGAAAGACCTGATACTTAAGCTGGGTGATATTTTGCATGAAATGAACCCCTCTTTTTGCAGCAGCGAACAAATGCTGCAGTTGGCGCAGCAAATGGACGCCAAGATTGCAACCCTATGAATGGCATTAAAAATATCCTTATCTGCAATCAATTTTCCCACGATTCATTTTTGACTTTAAATCAGCAAACCTTTTTAAAAGTGGAAAAGTGCGCTGATCTCGGTCTAAGTGATCTATCGCAGGTCAATGGCCTGATTATTCGATCGCAAACCAAGATTGATTCTTTGCTTTTCAGTCGGGCAAAAAAACTGGAGGTTGTCATCACTGCGACCAGTGGTTTTGATCATATCGATCTGGAGGCCGCCAAGAAATGGGGGGTCGCCGTCATGCATACTCCCGAAGCCAATATCGAAAGCGCAACCCAATTGACTTGGTCTTTGATGCTGGCCTGTGCGACAAAACTACTTGCGGCCACAAAATCCTTGCGCGCTGGCGATTGGCGCAAGCCTGAACATTCAGGGTTTGAACTTTCGCGCAAAACCTTGGGCATCGTGGGACTTGGTCGCATCGGTCGCCGGGTTGCCGAGGTCGCCGAAGCCTTTGGCATGAGTGTTATTGCTTATGATCCCTATCTTGAAGAAGGAATCTTTCGCGAGGTCGGTGCCGAGCGCGTGTCCTATGACGAAATTTTAAAGCGCTCTGATGTTTTGACCTATCATGTGCCCAAAACCCCTGAGACCAAACACATGCTGAATCGTTCTCATTTCGATTACATCAGTCGCGGGATCATTTTACTGAATGCCTCCCGAGGCTCGGTGATTTGCGAACCGGACCTATGCCAGGCCCTTGAAAATGGGTGGCTTGGCGCCGTGGGCTTAGATGTCTTTGAAAAAGAACCCCTGAATAGGGACTCGAAGCTACTAACTTACCCTAATGTCGTGCTCACACCCCATATTGGGGCTGCCACCACCGAGGCCTTTGCAAAGGCCAGCGAGCAAGCCGCATTGAAACTGATTCGATTTTTCATGGATGGATCAACCAGCGATACATTGCCCCCGAAAGCGGCGTGGTATGGGGCGACTCCACCATGGAAATCCCTTGATTGATCTACTGCTTTAAGCGAGGTTATTGAACATGTCGGGAATGATTGTTGTCGGTGCCCAGTGGGGCGATGAAGGCAAAGGTAAAATTGTTGATGTTTTCTCTGCGAATGCGGACTTTGTCGTGCGCTACCAGGGCGGAGCTAACGCCGGGCACACTTTAGTTGTAAACGGTGAAAAAACGGTTCTTCATCTTGTTCCTTCAGGCATCCTGCGCGCAGATACCGCTTGTGTTATAGCCGCTGGGGTTGTGGTCGACGTCGAGGGCATCGTCAGCGAAATCGCCAAGATCCGCAGCAATGGCTATTTGCAAAATCCAAAGCAGTTGATGATTAGTGAATCTGCAACTTTAATCTTGCCATTTCATAAAGCCCTGGATGCCGCCCGCGAAAAATCACTAAGCGATGATAAAATTGGAACCACCGGAAAAGGCATAGGCCCAGCCTACGAGGACCGAGCCTCGCGACGGGCGCTGGTTCTTGGCGACCTTTTTGACAGCGAAAATTTGCGCAAAAAATTAGAGCTTTGCCTTCAGGAAAAAAACCAATTGCTGAAGTTTTATGGCGCGGCTGAGTTTGCAGTTGAACCTTTACTTCTACAACTTGCTAAAGTTGCCCAGGCTCTTGAACCCTACCGCTGCAAAGATGTCTCAACCATCGTGCATAAGGCTTTGAAAAACGGCAAACGAGTGCTCTTCGAAGGGGCTCAGGGAACCTTACTAGATACCCTACATGGGACTTACCCATTTGTGACCTCGTCTTCGACCATTGCGGGCTCAGCTTGTATCGGAACAGGCGTCGGTCCGACTGCGATCTCTAAAGTTATTGGTATTTTTAAAGCCTATACAACCCGTGTTGGCAGTGGCCCCTTCCCGACGGAACTGAACGATGAGCTTGGCGAAAGAATCCGCCGGGAAGGTCATGAGTTCGGCGCAACCACAGGCCGGCCTCGTCGCTGTGGATGGCTGGATCTAGTGGCGATGAAGTATGCGATCCGGATTAATGGGATCACCAATCTTTCTTTGATGAAACTAGATATTCTAACAGGTTTTGATAAAATCGGAGTTTGCACAGGTTACAAGCTTGATGGCGAGGTTATTTCTGACTTCCCCTCCCATGTGCGGGACCTTGAAAAAGTAGAACCCATTTATGAATACTTCCAGGGATGGAAAGAAGATCTTTCAAAAGTCTCGAACCTGAAAGACTTGCCCCGAAATACGACCAATTACATTGATTTCATCGGCAATCAATTGGCGACACCAATTGATGTCATCTCTGTAGGCCCCGGACGCGAACAAACTTTGTGGGTAAAACCACTTTTTGCATAAAGTGCGCGTGAGATAGGCACTATTCCCAATCCTTTGCCAGCATAGAGAACAATCCAAAATATCTATTCAGAAATCGTTAAAATCGGATTGACTATTATCCAAAAGTCTCTAAAAGTGATTTTTCCAATTTTTTGAAGTGGTTCGCTAGCTCAGCTGGTAGAGCACTTCACTTTTAATGAAGGGGTCGATGGTTCGAATCCATCGCGAGCCACCATTTCTTCAAAAAATTGTTTCTCTTGTTCCCATCGTCTAGTGGCCTAGGACACCTCCCTTTCACGGAGGATACAGGGGTTCGAATCCCCTTGGGAACGCCAATTTCTCCGGTGTAGAACCTTTCCGGTGGTTCCAAGACCACCGCAGCTACACAAGAACCATTATTATTTTATTTTTTTTT
>CALQIT020000054.1 GCA_943330705.2 Streptomyces griseus | reverse complement strand
TTTGCAGGGCATGGAAAACTTTACTTTTGATTACAAGACAGAATTGCAAGAAGTAATTCAGGCCGAGGCCAGGGTCGCTCCACTTTATGAAGTGGAGAAAGAAGAGGGCCCGCCTCATGCCCGAATTTTTTTCGTAGCGGTGGTTATTAAAGGTTCGCGTGTGGCCCTGGGTGAGGGGCGTAGTAAAAAAGAGGCCGAACAAGAGGCCGCAAGAAAAGCCCTTAAGTTGTGGCGGGAAAAACGAGGCGTACAATGAGTTTTCGATCCGGTTTCGTAGGATTAATTGGTCAACCTAACGCAGGCAAATCGACTTTGCTGAACGGTTTGGTGAATGAAAAGATATCGATCGTGACGCCAAAGCCACAAACCACAAGGCGTCGGATTCTTGGGATAGTGAGCTCTGCAAAGGGCCAAGTGGTTTTTGTTGATTCGCCCGGGGTTTTGGACGCTGAAGTTGGTCTGAATGCCTTTTTGTCAAAAGAGGCCAAGGATGTCATTGCCCAAAGCGATGTTCTGGTTGCAGTGCTGAATCCAGATGCGAAGAAAAAAGAAGACATTGATAAAATACTTAAAATGGTTCAGGCCGCTAAGCGCCCTTGGGTGGCGGTGATTACCAAAGTAGACATGGCCAATCATTTTGGGCGAATCAAGGCGATCAAGGATCTTCTTGCGACCTATACCGAATGTAAGGCCCTTATTGAATTCTCTAATACCTGGGGTGTCGATGACCAGCATTGGAAAGACCAGCTTCTTTCTGAAGTCCTTCGGTTATTGCCCGAAACCAAAGAGCCTTTGTATGACATCGAGTTATTTACGCCGCACTCGGTGCGCGAACTGACTGCAGAGATTATCAGAGAAAAATGTTTTGAGTGCTTAGATAAAGAAGTCCCTTATGGTCTTGCGGCGCGGGTGGATCAGTATGACGAGTCAAATCCGAAGTTACCAAAGATTTATGTCAGCTTGGTGGTTGCTCGAGATGCTTACAAACCAATTGTTGTGGGCAAGGGTGGCCAGACGATCAAAGAAATTGGGACTCGAGCCCGCAAAGAATTAGAAAAGCTAATTGGCGAAAAAGTATTTTTAAAATTAGATGTGGTCGTTCGACCCGACTGGTTCGATAACCGAAACATTATGAAGGAGCTGGGCTATGTTGTTGAAAAGCGTAAATAGTGGTTTCGTAATTGCCCCTAAGGTTGCCATCGTGGGAAGACCCAATGTGGGCAAGTCGACTTTGTTTAATGTTTTAACTGGCACCCGTAAGGCTGTTGTTAAAAATCAGCCGGGCGTGACCAGGGATATTATTGTCGAGCCTTGCGAGGTCTGGGGTAAAACCTTTGATTTAATCGACACGGGCGGGATCACTGATGCTCACGATACTTTTTCTAAGTTGATTAAAGAACAAGTCGTTGATTTTCTAGAGGCCGTCGATGCCCTCGTGGTAGTCATGGATGGACGAGCTGGGTTGATCCCGGAAGATCGGCAAATCATAAAAATTGCCAAAGAGTCTGGTAAACCTTTCGTTTTGGTTGCGAATAAGATCGATCGAGCGCACGAAGACGATGTTGCCAAGTCAGAGTTCTATGAGTTCGGCGTCGATGTTATCGGTGCATCCTTCGAGACCCGACGGGGTGTCGCGGATGTTTTAGAGTGGATTCATCTGCAAGTTCCAGAGCAAAAATTGGAAGTCCGCGAGGGCACAAATATTGCGATCGTTGGCAAGCCCAATGTCGGCAAGAGCTCGCTTGTGAACACCTTGCTTGGCGAACATCGGATGCTGGTTTCTGATATCGCAGGCACCACGGTTGACGCTGTGGATACGCCATTTCTTTACAATAATAAGAAGTATACCTTGGTCGATACCGCCGGTCTGCGCAAGTCGGCGCGGCGGGCAGAACACATCGAAATTATTGCCTCGTTTAAATCTCAAGAATCAATCCGCAAAGCAGATGTGGTTTTACTTGTGATAGACAGTACTCAAGGTCCCAGCGAGCAAGATGCAACCATCATGCAGGCGATTCTTGAAGATCACAAAGCGGTGATCATCGTGGGCAACAAATCAGATATTGGTAAAAAAGAAATTCCAGAATTTCGCAAGACCTTTAAAGAACAATGTGAACGAGTGTTTCACTTCTTTATCGATGTACCCGTGGTTTTTACCAGCGCAAAAACTGGACATGGGCTTGACGACCTGCTGGAAAAGATCGAGTTCGTTGGCGAAAAGTTGACGATGCGGATTCCGACCTCTGCTTTGAATGAGTTCTTTTTCGATACCATTCGCAAGGCACCAGCGCCAGTTTGGGGAATCACTAATGTTAAGTTCTATTATTTAACCCAGACTTACCAGCAGCCTCCATCTTTTATCGCATTTGCAAATCATCCCGATGGTGTTCATAATTCCTACCGTCGTTTCATTATTAAAAACATGAAGGAGAAGTTTGATTTGCAAGGAATCCCAATTCGAATTTTTGTTATGAAAAGCGGTGGGAAGCAGGATGCATAAACGGGGTTTTTGGAAAACTCGTTTTGGCTTCTATTTAGCAGCTATTGGTTCGGCCTGCGGGTTAGGTAATCTTTGGCGCTTTCCTTATGTCGTTGGCGAAAATGGAGGAGGAGCCTTTGTCCTTCTTTATTTGATCGTGGCAGTTGTCATTGGCTTGCCCTTGCTGATCGGCGAACTTTCTTTAGGAAAGTTCACGCGGCGAAGTGTTCTGTCCGCGACAAGTTATATTGATGGCATTCATCAGCACGGCAATCGCTTTGTTTGGGTGGGGCGCGCGGCCGTCGTGTTAAGTCTTATTGTCCTTTCTTATTATGCGGTTATTAGCGGCTGGGTTTTGCATTTTACAACTCAGTTTTTGGTTGGGGTTTTTTCTCCAGAAAGTTTTGCCCAGCGGGGTAATATGGAGGTCCTTTTAAATAATGGCTGGTTGCAAATGGGTTTGGCCAGTGTGCATTTACTTTTGACAGTTGGGATTGTTCTTAAGGGTGTGCAAGAAGGTTTGGAAAAGTGGATTGGCTATATGATGCCGGTGTTTTCGGTGCTTCTGGTGGCCCTGGTTTTTAAGTCGCTTTCACTTTCAAACAGCGCGAATGCTTTTCGCTTTTTATTTTACCCTGATTTTTCAAAATTGACCTGGTCGTCACTGATTCATGCTGTGGGACACGTTTGTTTTACCCTGAGCGTAGGGTTTGGAACTATGGTTACTTTTGGTAGTTATCTGCGTGACGCGGATCACATTCCGACCGCTGGTGCTCGGGTGACGATCGTTGATACATTACTTAGTCTATTTGCCGTATTGATTCTTTTTCCAGTGGCCTTAGGGGCCTCGAATACTCCTTTAACTGACCCCGGATTGCTGTTTGAAGTGTTGCCGCGATTTTTGTCGCAGTTGCAGGGTGGCGTTGTTTTTGGCATCGCTTTTTTCATTTGTCTTTATCTTGCGGCCTTAGGGGCAAGTATTGGCTTGCTCGAGGTCATCGTTTCCAACTGGGTTGATCGCAGCAAAGTCAGCCGCAGTTTTGCGACCTGGATCACCGGAGGAGCAGCTTTTGTATTGGGCGGGATCGCTGCAGTGGTCTCGGCCTATATGCGAGGAATGCGACTGGAAGGACGAAGTTTTCTTGAGGTCATGGATTCGCTGCTGATTAACTGGTGTCTGCCGGTTGTTGCATTAGGTCTTTCTCTGGTTGTTAGTCTTGGTATCAAGACCGTCGAGAAAGAAAAGCTATTCGTGGATCAGAACAAGATTGCCAGCGTAGCTCTTTTTCCCCACTGGTTAGTTATGATTCGTTGGATGGCCCCGGTGGTTATTGGCGTGGCTTTGCTTTTACAAGTAGTAGGACTGATTTTAACTGGAATTTAACTGGATTTTAAATGGGTTCTAAACTGGTTTTAAAAGTTCATACCAAGGATACCTAGAATATCAAAAGTGTCACCTTTGGGTCTGGCGCTGGTTGTGGTGCCGTTGATTTCAAAGTTTGTGTTTTCGTCTTTGAAATTAACGTAGTGGTAGGCCCCTTGAACTCCAAAGTAGGCTTTTCGCCGCATCAGCGGAATCTCAATGCCCATTCCAAGGTCGACTCCGGTAACGATTTCTCTGGCAAAAGAATCGTTTGCACCCTGCACGGTAAGGGTGCGATAAACCTGCGAGAAACCGCCGATAACGTATGGATTTAAATCTGCAAGTCCGCGCGTTACATTCTGTGTATTCAAGTAATACTTTAAGTTCATCTGAATAAATGTCAGCGAAACATTGCCGCTGTATTTACTGCTTGGTGTCGCTAACTCAAAAGCATAGTCGCCGGTGTTAAAACCAAACTGCAGAGCTAAGCGCAGATCAAAGAAGTAAGAAAGAAAAACCCCGTAGGTCGGTCCCGAGCTATAAAGGTTACCAAGACTTTCTGTGAATCCACGCATTCCTGCCACAAGGCCAACCGTAAAAAAGCGCCCATGCTTAAAAAAATTGATGTCCGCTTCTTCATCAGAGGCCTCATCAAACTCAGAGTAGTCGGAAAATGGATCATAGGTATCGTCGCCATCGTTTTGCGCCATCAGGTAATTCGGCGACTTCGTGGGCAAATCCAAAAGATAGGAATCCTTTGCCTGAAGGGAGCTACAGATGAAAAGTAGGCCGCCCAGCAGCAGCTTATGTATTAGAGCACAACGAAAGGTTTTCATCCCCGACCCCTTTGTATCAGTATCGGGCAACTTTTTAAAAAACGGAAGCGAAATGAGACTCGCTGCCCTAGGACTGTCTCATCCTAAGACGTTTCCGATTGACGTGGAGGGGGGGCTCTTTTTCAATGGATAACTATGAAATATTCAAACATGTGTTTCGCTTTTTGTGCCACTGGTCTGGTGTTTTTGCTCGGCTGTTCCTCGGGGGCGCGGTCTGCTGCGACAGAGATTCCGCTGCCATCGGCCGGACCGACAAAAACTGCCCCTTCAGGGTATCAAGGGCTAGGGTCTGACTCTATAGGCACTGAGACCGTTCGGCAATTCGCGGCCAAGCCACTGCCTGCGGATCTAAGTCGTAAAGTTCAAGGGTTTTTAGATGTTCGCTCGCCAGGTTTAGGAATGCTCAATGGCAAAAAGAAGCAGGTTTTCTTTTCCTGGAGAGTTACCGGAGTCAATCAGGTTTGGCGATTGGATTCGCCGAAAAGCTTTCCGGTGCAGATGACCGGTGGTGAGGATCCAACATTTCTTGCGGATATGACGCCCGATGGTCAGTGGCTTGTCCTAGGTCGAGACCGCGCAGGTGAAGAAAATCCCGGTCTTTATTTGCAAAGTACCGCCGGCGGACCGCTGCGCTTGATTCAGCATTTGCCGAAAGTGCAAACTGCTTTTCAGTATGTCAGTCAGGACTCTCGATTTGTTTATTACCATGCCAATGACCGTGAGCCTGATTCCTATGCGATTTATCGCTTCGAGATCTCGTCCGGGAAAAAGGAGCTGTTGTTTTCTGAAAAAGGAATTTGGTCCATAGGTGATGTCCTAGTAGACAAAAAGTTTTTGTTGGTAAAAGCCACGGGCAGCCTTAGCCGCGAATATTATCAATGGGATTTGCAAACCAAGGAGCTCCTTCCTTTGCTTGGGCAGGGCGAAAAAGAGCAATACAACGTGCGCTTTGCTGAAAAAGAAGGTGATTTTTTTGTTCTAACAAACAAGCTTTCGGATTTTGCGAAAATCTATCGTTGGAATTTGCAAAATAAAAAACTGGTTCCACTGCGCGAGCTTCAAGTTAAGGGCGAGATCGAAGGGATGTCGATTGATACCGGACGCACTCGCATGGTCATTTCTTATTCGCACCTAGGATACAATCGGGTCGCCGGACTGGATTTGAAAAGCTTAAGCACAATAAGTTTTCCAGATTTTCCAGAGGCCGATCAAGTTTATCCGGGCTCAATCAGTAAAGAAGGCAATCACTTGATGATTGGCGTTGATGTGCACAATCGACCACGAGTTTCTTACTCGTATAATTTCAAAACCAAATTGATGACTCAGTGGGTGGTTCCAAGTCAACCGGAAGTTGAGACCTCGGCGTTTGTGCGAGCCAGACTAGAGACCTTTCCGGCCCGTGATGGAACGCAAATTCCGATGTTTGTGCGGGCCGCAGATAAGTGCAAAAAAGGAAAAGCTCTTTGTCCAATTATTGTTCATTTTCACGGAGGTCCAGAGGGGCAAAGCACACCCGGATTTTCTCTTTTTGCCCAAAGCTTTGTTGATGAAGGCTTTGTCTATATTGAACCCAACGTTCGCGGAAGCGATGGTTACGGAAAAATCTGGTTGGCGTTGGATGATGGGGCGAAGCGCTTAAACGTGATCACCGACATCGAAGACGCCGCGATTTTTCTTAAAAAAGAATATTCTATTAAAGGCGAATTTCCAAAAATTGGAGTCATGGGGGGATCCTATGGTGGGTATTCGACGCTGATGGCGATGACTCGATTTGCGGGCGCCTATGACGCTGGAGTTTCAAATGTGGGAATGAGCAATCTGGTGACGTTTTTACAGAATACGGCGCCCTATCGTCGGATTTTAAGAACCAGTGAGTATGGTGACTTAGAAAAAGATCGTGAGGCCTTAGTTAAATTATCGCCCATCACCTACATTGACCAACTCAAGGCACCCCTTTTGATTATTCAGGGGGTTTCTGATCCTCGGGTTCCCGTCGGCGAGGCCTTGCAGATGTTTGAGTCCCTAAAGAAAAAAGGTATACAAAGCGATTTGATTTTGTTTGCCGACGAGGGCCATGGTTCGCAAAAACGCGGGAATCAGGTCCTGGAGTGGGGACATGAATTACAGTTTTTTAACAAGCACTTAAAATCGACGAAGTGATTGATCATAAATAATTTTGCCTGTGACGGCACTCACATAAATATTGCGAGTGTCCAAAAGGGGGATGTTCGTTTTAATTTGGATCTTCCACACCAGATAGCTGACCTTCGGCTTTTCGTTGAAGATAACCGGCACTGAAGGCTCACTTAAGAGCGTAACATTTTTGTCGGCGTACTTTTCCTTTACCATTTCGGTTGCTAAATCCCGCGGGTATGAAATGCGGGTATCGACGGGGCCTAGCTCGCGAAGTTCGCTTGTGATATCATAAATATTGCTGGTCGAACTATTTAAGAAAAGCTCGATATAGCCATTTTCAACAAGATAGCCATTTACACTTTGCTGGTAGTGATAGGACTTTGAGTAGGATGTTTCTTTCAGCTGGATGCCCTCTGCCACAACTTGGTCCTGTGGTATTTCTAGTGCACTTGCGATCTCTTTTGCAAAGCCAAGACCGGTTTCATAGCTTGTGCCGACCGCAGCTATTGAGCCGCCAGTGATGCTATTCACGCGACCATCGACATCTTTCAATATAGTCCAGGTTCCGTTGGGGTCCAATCGGCTAAGCAGTGATTGCAGGCGGGTTAAATCTTGCGAAGCGGTGGAGGAACCCGACGCCGCAGATGAAGCGGATCCGGCAACGGAGGTAGCAACTGAGGCTGAGGCAGCGGCTGCGGTTGCGGGATTGGTGCCTTCGTCGGGATTGTTTTCGGCAGCATTTTGCGGGGAAGCCTGATCCTTGCTTTCGCCATTCTTTTCGCGCATTGAGAGAAAAACCCAAGCCGCAACGATTAGCAAAGCGACAATCAGCAGAGTAATAAATCGACTTCGGTTTGTATTCATGGCCCTAGATGCCCCGTCGGTGAAAGACCTGCTCAATGATGGCAGAGTTACGTCCGTGAAAAAACTGTTGATCAATAGCAATTAGTTTAGCCCTTGCCGTTAGAAAATTCGAGGAAGAGGAAAGGCTTTGTAAATGAAGAAGAAATGTAGCTTCAAAGGCACGTTTATCAAGGCGGCTATCGCTGTAGGTTTCCCAAAGTAGGCTGGCATAAATATTTCCGACTTCATGGATCTCGCCTTTTACAACCGCCCCAGTCGAGGTTGTTTGCGCTGACTGATTATAAAGGTCTTGCACCGTTTTTCCTTGCAGCTTGCGGACGTCGCGCAAACTTTGGTTGGGAATAAATAGATCCCCGATGCTAGGCGAATCTGAAAAAATCATTAAAGCGTGAAAGTCAGCTTGGCCTTCGTCAAGACCATCCAAGCAACCCATAACGTCTGGACAGTAGTCTGTTGTTCCACTTCGGCTAGAGCCATTCGTGATTGGTTGTTTGTTTCGAGCATAATAGAAATTCGCATGGCCAAACTCATGGATTGAAACCTCGGCATTTAGACCCAGCTCATGTCCGGGCGCGTCTTTGCTGCCTGCTGCGTAACCAATGGCGATAAAATCACCATTTGGTCGGGGTACAAAATAGGCATTATTGTAAATTAAGGCCGAAGCGGCTGTCCCATTCCTGAAATACCCGTAGACGGTTAATGGATTGGTGGGCGCATCGGTAAACGAAATTCCGCTGCCGGCATTGGCATAGCTAAAGAATGCCGGGTTAGAGGCTCTTGTTCGACGTTTGAGTTCGGCTTGAATATGGTCAAGCCAATAGTAAGTCATCATTTGGGCCAGGACATTCTTTTGCTCGCCAGCAGTCGTTTTAAAAGTTGCGGCATAAGCCTCCTCATCTTTATAGGCGACTTTTATTTGTCCACTTCCACTCATTGTTAGGTTTTGTTCCAAGAAATCACCTACGGTATTTTTTTTCGTATCCGGATTAATAGAGGCCACATTAAGTAAGCGAGAAGTTAAAAATAGGGGATTACTGCGGTTGCGAAATTTTACGCCAAAGGTTTGTTGTGCGGATATATCTGTCCCAATTACGAAATAGTCAGGGTAGTAGGCGCCACCTCGAGCCGCGACCGGGTTCTTCCAAACAAGACAGGCGTCGTATTGCTGATCGGTCATGCAGTTGGGATTATTTTCGCCAATGACTTCTTCGGTCCCATTGCCATTTAGACGAAGTATTTTTTTTGAAGAAATAAATTCATTGCTGGGCAGTGCGTTCAGCGGCGGCGGAGTCCCGGGGTATAAAGTCGTATTGGATGACCCGGTTAGCGAAGAATAGTCTTTGGGCCCTGGGGCGACCACGGCTTGAAATTGGCGGGCACAATTGGTGTAGCCAGTGCTAAGCAAAAGCACCATGAGAGCACCGGCGGTAATTGGCCCCTTCCAGCGGAAAGAGACATCCATCCATTTTTTCAAAAGATCCCCTTGACCATTAATCCTATCGGATTTTTGCACCAAAACGAGAGAGCTAAACAGGAATGAATCAAATTGAGATAACAACTAAACAATTAGCAGTTGCCTGACTTCTAATCACTCAAATGGAGTACTGCAGGTCTGGCCCGGCACCGGGTATGCATGAATTAGAATGAGCCATCTGGTTGGCTTACAGTGAAGGGGGATAAGATGAGGTTTCTTGGAAAAAAATTGATCCATATCGTGTTGGGCTTTGCGCTGGTCCTGTTGGGACAGGCTGCGATCAACCCGCTACCAAAATCTGTAACCGCGGCCGCCGGAAGTGGTTCATTTGATAGTCATCTGATCGAAGAATTTGGCCCAAACACTTTGGGTAAAGCCATAATCAGAAAAATAATGGACCGCGAAAAACCAAAACTAACAAGTCGGGATCAAGCTCGCGGCCAGAATATCTTTAAGCAGATTCAGAATCAGCCTGTGGTGGTATCGATTTCTTCTGCCCAGTTTGATACTTTTTCAAGAAGAGGTCTGCTAAGTCCCTTCGAAAATCCACTGTCCAGACCGAGTTTGAACTTAGCAAAATATAATCAACAAATTCGCGAGGCCTCTGGTGTTCGTTTCCCAAGTATTATGGACGTCAGAGGTGAAGTGAATCGGGAAATGCAACTTTGGAATTCGCTACGTCCGAAACACGCCTACATTTTACCAAACGAACTCTTAGGTAAATCAATTCATAATGGAAAAGCCTATCAACCTCCGCAGCAAGGACTGGAACTTTGGTCAGCTATGGAAAACGAAGGCGATGTTATTTTTGTGCTTAAGGATCATGTCAAAGAATTCAGTACCTTTACCTTCGGAAATTTACTGAAGGATTTGCCCACCAATGAGATTCAAGCTCGAACCTTTACCTTTTTTGAACGCGCAGCTGGCGAGCCGCGAAAACTAGAGGTGCCATGGGAAGCACGCTATATCGAAGTTCAAATCTGGGGTGAAGTTGGCAAAACCGACGTCAAAGAAGTCTGGGTTGCGGCCTCCGCCGACAAGATGGTTTTTGAAAAGGCAAAAAGCCTTGGCCTACCAGTTTTTAAGTTCAAACGGCGCACCGTGGATTCAGAAGATCGTCGCGGCATCGTCTATGAAACCCTGGATAGAGTTGGCCTCGGTCCTTAAACTTTGGAATTTTTGTAAACAGGGAATCAGCGCGACGTTGTTCAGCCTCCTCGGTAACAATGCAATATATGTATTGCATTGTTACCGAGGAGCAAAGCTATGAATAGATCCAACAACGACGCTTCACTTCTTAAGCTCATTTGGTGAAGGCTCTTTGAGGAACTCGTTAAAAAATGGGGCGTTGGTAGAGGCGTGAGTGACCTTTGTTTTATGGTTTAGTTCCTGCCGGGATGGTTGTTACCATCCAATCCCGCAGGTTGAAACGCACCCTCTTGCTCAAGAAGTAAGCTTTGCGGACTATATGAATGGTGGCGAGGGCATGGCCTATCATGATCGAACCAAAATCAGCGAGGGTGGGCAGGTGCGGCTTTGCGCGAAGGGCCTACGCGGCGCTTCTGCGTAGACACTTGTTCTTTGCCGGGATAGGGTCAGCGCATTCATGAGTTACAAGCAAGCCGGAGTTGATATTGAAGCGGGCGATGCTCTTGTAGACTGGCTTGTCCAGACGGGATCTGGCCAGTCCCATCATCGCGATCGAGTTGTGGATGGCATCGGTGGCTTTGCGTCCCTTTTTCGCATTGGCTTTCCTGAAATGAAAAAACCTTGCTTGGTGACCTGCACTGACGGAGTGGGTACCAAGGTAAAATTAGCTGCTGAGTTCAATCAGCTGCGCTCTATCGGTCAAGATCTTGTTGCCATGTGTGTGAATGATTTAATCTGCACTGGCGGTCGGCCGCTTTTGTTTTTGGATTACTATGCCGTTGCGAAATTGGATTTAGAAAAAGCCAAAGAGTTCTTGCTGGGCGTGCGCGAGGCCTGCGCAAATAGCCAATGTGCTTTAGTTGGCGGCGAAACCGCAGAAATGCCCGGCGTCTATCACAACGCGGACTTTGACTGCGCCGGATTTGCCGTGGGCATTGTCGATGAAGAGGCCACTCTTGGCGCGCACCGGGTTCAAGAGGGGGATCTCTTGATCGGAGTTTCCTCGTCAGGATTTCATAGTAACGGCTACAGCTTGCTGCGCAAGGTTTTTGCCGACGACATGAAGGAATGGAAAGATCGATTGCTAAGGCCTACTGCGCTTTACGTTAATTTGGCATTGGAAGTATTTTCTAACTGTCGAATTCATGCGGCTGCGCACATTACTGGCGGCGGCGTGGAAAATATTCCGCGGGTCATCCCTGAGCATTTGGCAATGAACCTAAAAACTTGGTCTTGGCCTTCAGAGTTTAAAGAAGTGCAAAAGCGGACGAAGATGACCGACGCAGAAATGCTGACCACCTTGAATTGCGGGATTGGTTTTGTGTTTATTGCTCCGGCCTCAGAAAAAGAGCGAATTCAGCAGCTGATAGAAAAACATCAATTTCAAACTATAGATCTTGGCTTTGTGGGCAAGGCGCCCAAAACAGCGCCCAAAAAAGAGTCCCCATGAGGCGGACACGTTGGGCCCTGTTCTTGTCAGGTCGAGGCTCCAACGCACAGGTTGCCTTTGATTTGCAAAGTCAGATCGACCTTGTTCTTGTTGTGTCCAATACCGCTAACGCCCCAGGGGTTTGCAAAGCTAGGCGCCATGGGGTTCCCGTCTATATCACGGAAAAAAAGATCGACTGGGATCAGGTTCACCAACAGCTTTTGCTTCGCCAGGTGGATTTTATTTTTCTGCTTGGATTTATGAAGGTTCTGCCAGCTCGTTTTGTCAATCTTTGGGCTGGAAGAATTATCAACCTTCACCCCAGTCTTCTTCCCGCCTATCCTGGTTTGGCAGCAATTGAAAAAAGCTATTCTGATGGGGCGGCCATGGGCGTAACTGTGCATCTTGTGGTGGCAAAAATCGATGCAGGGCCGATTCTATTGCAGCAAAAAGTGTTAAGTCCCGCGTCTGGCCAGCATCATTCTTTGACATTGAGGGCCGCTCAATTTTTAATTTCAAGGACTGAACAACGTCTTGTTCGCGAGGTTTTTTTAAGGGGGACTCATTGGATTCAACAGTCGCTGCCGTAGTGATTGTCTCAGCTTTTGGTCGCGGACACTGGATGGCCGTTGAGCTTCAATCAGCAGGCGTGCCCGTTACCTTGCTGGATATTTCTAGTCAAATGGGTGCATGGGCACCAGAAGATTGGGAGGGCCCCTTTGGCTACTTTAAAACAGATCGAGTTTTACCTCGGCATCTTGATCGTTTAAATCAGGATGAAGTTCCGCTTCTGGTTCCTCAGGGCTTAATTTTTTGGCTCAGTGACGGACCCTTAGAGATGCAGGGGCCTGTGAATAAATACCGATTAGAAAAACTGGGCTTTGATATTCAACAACTGGGCAGTCCGAACTTGTGGGGCAAGTTAGAGTTTTCAAAGCGCTGGTTATACGAAGCACTGTGCGCCATTGATTGCCCGGTTCATATGCCAAATCCATATTACAGTCGCGTTGCAACTTCGATTCCAGTTCTGCAGAATTTCTATATCCGCCAAGCGACAAGGAAGGGCTTAAGTCAGTCCTTGGATTGGGTTCGCGCAAAAGGCGTCAAGGTCATCGAAAAGGTTCAGCTGGTGGATGTTGCCCTTGCTGATAAGTCCAAGGTCAAAGGCCTGGAGATCAAAAAAGACCGCAGCGAATTTATGAATGTCGATCAAGTCGTGTGGTGTCTGAACGGGGAAGAAACCGGAATGATTAGCAGCAAAGTGCAAAGTTCGCTTTTTCCCAAAGGTGCTCTAGAGTCCGAGTGGTGTTGGTTGCGCTACCGAATTAAGATTAAAGAATCTTCTCGGCGTGATCAGCTGCCCCTTCATTTTGTAATCTTGGGCGATCCTTATTTGTCCTGGTCCCATGAGAATTTTTTGATCGTGCAAAGAACCGCGTCCTTGGAATTTTTTGATGTATGGATGAAGATTCCCACCGAGCAACGATTCAATAAGCAGTATCTTAGCGAGCGCGGCGAGGGTCTGGTTGCCATTCTAAAAATGCGCTTGGTGGAGGACGAGATCACCCTGCAAGATTTCCCACAAGAGTATATGTATACCTACACGCAAATGGGGCCCCCGCGATTTCCAGTGTATAATTTAGCAAGCAAGGATGATCGCCCAGGAAAGAAGTTCGAAAACCTGAAATTTGACAGCAGCCAGCAATGGAAACGATTGGGCTGGTCGGGGCAATTTGAAAATCAGTGGGATTTAGTTGGCGAAATAAAAAGCTGGTGGCAGAAAAAAGAAGAATTGCGAATTCGCCAGGAACAACGAAAAGCGAAGCGGGAGAAAACATTGTGATTGCTCGATATACAAGGCCTGAGATGGGGGCAATTTGGGATATTGAAAACCGTTTTGCAAAGATGCTTGAGGTCGAGATCGCTGTCGCGCAAGTGCAGGGGCAGTTAGGAATAATTCCAAGGTCAGCGGCCCGGGATATAACCAAGAACGCACGGTATTCAGTCAAGCGGATCCAAGAGATCGAGCGCGAAACAAAACATGATGTGATCGCATTTGTTTCAAATGTCGCCGAAAATGTTGGTGAGCACGGCAGATATGTCCATTTTGGCTTAACCAGCTCGGATGTTTTGGACACCGGGTTTAGTCTTTTGGTTCGTGATGCGGGCGGGGTCTTAAATGACAGCTTGGATTTTCTTGAGTCCGCGCTGAAGAAATTAGTGCGCAAACATATGGATACGCTTTGTGCCGGGCGCACCCACGGCATGTTTGCTGAACCGACGACCTTTGGCTTTAAGCTAGCTGGATTTTTAACGGAGCTTCAGCGCAATCGTCAGCGCATACAGCAAGCACTGCAGCAGATTGCAATTGCAAAACTAAGTGGTGCTGTGGGGACCTACTCAAGCCTAGGTCCCCAAGTTGAACTGCGGGTGGCAAAAAAATTGAAATTGCAACCCGAAGCCATTGCCACTCAGGTCATTCCCCGTGATCGTCATGCCGAAGTTTTGCTTTCGCTGGCCATGTTGGGCACAGGCCTTGAGCGTTTGTCCATCGAGCTTCGTCATTTACAAAGAAGCGAAGTCAGCGAGGTTACCGAAGGTTTTTCTCGCGGACAAAAGGGCTCATCGGCAATGCCGCATAAAAAAAATCCAATCTCTGCAGAGAATATCACCGGCTGCGCCAGACTGTTGCGTTCCTATGCCTGGGCAGGTTTGGAAAACGTGGCTCTTTGGCATGAGCGCGACATCAGTCACTCGTCGGTTGAACGCATTATCTTCCCGGATTCTTTTATCATGGCGGACTATGCCGTTCATCGAATGGCAATTCTTCTTGAAGGCCTGGAGGTTCACAAACGGCAAATGTTAGATAACATTGCAAGGTCCCAAGGACAGCTGTTCAGTTCCCAAGTTCTTTTGGCTTTATTGGAAAAGGGTTTGGACCGTGAGCTTAGTTACTACCATGTTCAACGAATTTGTCATTCCTTGGGAAAGGGCGAACATCTGCAGGATAAAATTTTAGCGGATGCTGAGCTTAAGCAAATTTTAAAGCCGCGGGAAGTTCGTGATATTTTTTCTGGGGTTCGCAATGTGAAAACAATCCGCCAAGTGGTAAGAAGGTTACTATGAAAAAAGGTCAGCTTCTTTACGAGGGCAAGGCAAAAAAAATATTTGCCAGCGAAATTCCGGGTCAAGTTATCGTCGAATACAAGGACAGCTTGACCGCCTTCAATTCTCAGAAAAAAGGAAGCTTCCCAGAAAAAGGCCGGATCAACCGAGAAATTACGACGCTGCTATTTCAAAAACTTGAGCGCGCAGGGATTGCCACCCACTGGCTAAAAGACATCGGCACAAACGACATGCTGGTTCGCAGTGTTAAAATCATTCCCTTTGAAGTCGTGGTTCGCAATCGGGTGGCCGGATCCTTGGCGGCTAAATTAAAAATTGAAGAAGGAAAAGTGCTTACGCATCCTGTGGTTGAATTCTATTACAAGGATGATGCCTTAGGGGATCCCTTTGTTTCCAAAGAACAAATCGTTGCCCTGCAAATGGAAAAACTAAATACTTTGCAAATCTTAGAGGCCCGCGCCCTGCAAATTAATTCGATATTGTTAGGTCTATTTTTTCAAGTGGGACTGGATCTGGTGGATTTTAAAGTTGAATTTGGTCGGGACCGCGAAAATGAAATTCTTTTAGCCGATGAGATCACTCCGGATTGTTGTCGTTTATGGGATCTGCAAACAGCCGAAAAAATGGACAAGGATCGTTTTCGTCGTGATCTGGGAAAAGTCGCGGAATCCTACCAAGAAGTCCTACGGCGCCTGCAATCCATCGATCAAGGAGCAAAACTTTGAGCCAACCAAGAAACCAAGAGATAAACAAACCGCGTTTTAAAGTCGGTGTTCGCATAATGCCTCGGGAAGTTATTCTGGATACCCAAGGGCGCGCCATCGAACAAAATCTAAAGCAAAATAATTTTAATCTAGAAAGTTGCCGTGCCGGCCGCTTCATCGAACTTGTGGTTGCTGGCCCTCAGGATCAGGCCTTAGCCGAAGCAAAAAAAATGACCGAGTTTGTTCTTTATAATCCGCTGATTGAAAAGTTTGAGTTGATCCCCATGGGTGCGGTTGAATGAAAAAAATCGGGGTCCTTCGTTTTCCTGGAACAAACTGTGACCGAGACGTCTTTCAGTTTGTAAAAGCCAGAAACCACTGGCCTGAATTTCTTTGGCACCAAGATCAATTCACATTGAATGACTACCAGGCCCTGATTATCCCAGGGGGATTTAGTTATGGGGATTACTTGCGCTCGGGGGCCCTTGCCGCAAGAAGCCCAGTGATGAAGTCAGTCATTGAGTTCGCAAAAAAGGGTAGGCCCTTGTTGGGAATTTGCAATGGCTTTCAAATTTTGTGCGAGTCCGGCTTGCTGCCCGGAGCCCTGGTTAAAAACCAGCACCAGCGCTTTATCGACAAGTGGGTAAGCCTTCGGGTTGAAAAACGAAATAATTATTTTGGCGCCCAGTTGCCTGAAGACTTGCGTTTGCCCATCGCCCACGGAGACGGTCGATTTTATGCTCCGGAAAAAGAGCTTGCTGAAATTGAAGAACAGGGTTTGGTTTGGTTACGCTATTCCCAGGGTGAAAATCCCAACGGGTCCCTACTTGATATTGCAGGAGTAACCAACCAGCAAAAAAATGTCGTAGGCCTAATGCCGCATCCAGAGCGTGCCATTTTTGATTGGATGGGCGGCAGTGACGGGTGGGGATTTTTATGAGCGGAAATCTAAAGTTAAATCCAGAGCCAGAGCTAAATCTAGAGCTCAAGCTAAAGCGTTATCGGATTTCTCAAGCTGAGTATCATAAAATTTGTGAATTATTAGGCCGGCCACCTAGATCCGTAGAGTGGGCTTTATTTTCAGCGCTGTGGTCTGAGCACTGCAGTTATAAAAGTTCAAAAATACATCTGAAAAAGTTTGCCCAAACCATGACCAAAAAAGTCGTCACAGCCACGGGCGAAAATGCCGGAATTTTTGATTTAGGTCTTGGCGAACAAGTGGCTTTTAAAATGGAGTCCCACAATCACCCCAGTTTTATCGAGCCCTATCAGGGTGCCGCCACGGGGGTTGGCGGGATTCTGCGTGATATCTTTACCATGGGTGCCAGGCCCATAGCCTCTGCAAACTATCTTTGTTTCGGTGATTTGAAGGCTCCGCGTATGAAGTATTTGGTGGATGGAGTGGTGCGGGGAATTGGTGGCTACGGAAATAGCGTCGGTGTCCCGACCGTCACGGGGCAGACTACTTTTGCTTCGGGATACAACAACAATATTTTGGTCAATGCGATGTCGGTGGGTCTTTTGCGTGAAGGTGATCCCATCGCACTTTCAGCGGCAAAGGGTATCGGGAATTGGGTTGTGTATGTGGGCGCACAAACGGGTAAAGATGGTGTGCATGGTGCCGCCATGGCCAGCGAGTCCTTTGATGAAAACTCTGAAGCCAAAAAACCAAATGTCCAAGTGGGTGATCCATTTTTTGAAAAGCTTTTAATTGAATCCTGTTTAGAGATTTTAAAAATGAACTTAGTCGTCGCCATCCAAGATATGGGTGCCGCTGGCCTGACTAGCTCTAGCTTTGAAATGGCGTCAAAGGGCGCAGTTGGAATGAATCTGCATTTGGATTTAGTCCCGCTTCGTGATCCGTCAATGACGCCTGAAGAAATTCTATTGTCAGAGTCTCAGGAGCGAATGCTTTTGGTCTGTGAACCGCAAAATTTTTCTAAAATTCAAGAGGTCTTTCTGCGCTGGGGGCTTGAGGCCGCAAAGGTCGGCGAAGTTATCAGTGAACGAAAGATGAAGCTTTTCTGGCGGGGTGAAATTCTGACAGAAATTGACCCGGACTTGCTTTCCGAAAATGCCCCGCAATATCAGCGTAATTATTCTGCCTGGGCTTTTCCACGCAGGCTTGCAAGCTTGGCAGAAGTTAAGATGGCGTGGGTAAAGGCCGCAGGCCAGCGAATGCCTTTGCTAGAGCAGCTAGGCAGTGAAAAATTTTGCCAGAGAAAAGCAATCTATCAACAATACGACCAACGAGTCGGCGCCATGACAGCCCGGGGTGCTGAAGAAGACATCGCAATCCAGTGCCTTCCGGATTCGCGACGGGGTTTGGCTGTCGTGGTTGGATGTCGTCCTGGCTTGACCGCGGTGGATGCTGAAATCGGCGCATTGGACGCTGTTTTTTATCCGGCATTGCAGCTGGCGCTGAAAGGGGCTTTACCTTGTGCGATTACCGATTGCTTAAATTTTGGCAATCCGGAAAAACTCGAAATTATGTCGGAATTCGTAGCCGCGGTAGAGGCCATTATAAAAGCGGCCAAATTGCTAGAGGCTCCGGTCATTAGCGGTAATGTTAGCTTCTACAATGAAACTTTGGGAACAAGTATCCCGCCGACTCCGGCCATTGGGATGATTGGTTTGCGGGAAAATGTTTTTCAAATACCAAGGGATGTTTTTCAGACAGCAGGATCACCGGTTATTTTGGGCCGTTTTGCGGGCTCTTGGTTTTCTCCAACAAATTTTTGTGGAAGCTGGCCGGAAGAAAAGCTGAAGGCTTTTCGCGGTTTTATCGAAATCCTGCGTGAGGAATCGGCAAATTCATTTTTGTCGGCCCAGGCGGTTGGAGAAGGCGGCTTGCAGATAGCCCTTGCCAAGATGTCCATGGGAAATCTTGGCTTTTGCTGGACGGCCGCAGCCCTGACAGAAGAAGAAATGCAGCTGACGCCGCTTTATCAGGTTTTGTTAGAGGCCTCGGAAGCCAAGCCGTCGTCCTTGCTGCAAAGGCTGAAGGAGAAAGTTAAAGCTCGGCAGCTGGAGCATTGGATTCGCTTTGAAAACATCGGCGTCGTTTCTAAGGACGAGTTTTCCCTTTCCGCAAATCGGGTCTATTCTTTAGCGCAGCTGAAGCAGCGCTGGCAGCTAGGCCTTGATTCTGTGTTCGGGGGCCCGTCGTGAATCCCATATTGCTAAATCCTGAGCGAAAATTAAATCCTGAGCGAAAACTAAAAGAAGAGTGCGGTGTTTTTGCTATCTGGAATCATGAAGAAGCCGCCCGGCTTGCTTATTTAGGTCTGTATGCGATTCAGCACCGTGGTCAAGAGTCAGCAGGGATAGTTTCCTTGCACGAGGGTGCGCATATCAATCACAAAGGGCTTGGTT
>CALQIT020000053.1 GCA_943330705.2 Streptomyces griseus | reverse complement strand
GTTGGCCGCGGGGCGGGCATCCTTGCCCTCAGGCGGCCTGAATACGGCATCCTGCCGGGCCGAGCCCGCGGCCAAAGAAGTGAACCGCGAAACTTCCCACCGGTTATCTTTTGGCTTTAGTTTCTCAATACGAGATTTGGCTATAAGTTAAACGCATTGCCAAACATTCTAGATCTTGGGCAGCAAAAATTTATGCGTTTCTTCAATGACTTAAGTCGCTGCAGCGAATTGCCGAAAAGGAAAGGATAAGAAGGTAGACATGAGTCAATTTTATTTGATGCATGAAGGACGTAAGTTAGGTCCTTTGTCTCGCGAAGAAATTTTGCAGAAGCTAAAGGCCAACAGTTTGAGCTGGACTTGCTATTGCTTGGAGGAAGGATCCTCCAACTGGCGGGTTCTATTAGAAGACGAATACTTTTTAGGTGCTTTCAAAGTATTAAATCCATCGCCCGGATTTGAAATGGAAGAAAGTGTTTCCAATGAATATCTTGGAAACCTATTTCAAACTCGGGATTGGCATGTGCTCAAAGGCACAGAACAGCTAGGACCCTACACATATATAGAGATGGTCAAACTACTTCAGCAAAAGAAAATTTTTGAATTCGAGTTTGTTTGGAGCCCAAAAATGTCTGGCTGGTCACGTCTTTCGCAAGTGGAAGACTTCAATCCAGATCGAATTCGTGCTTTGAAGAATTCTGGTATGAATGAAATTCAGGAAGTTTTCTTTCGTCGGAAGCATCCACGGGCCCCGCTTACGGCATCGATTCTGGTTCACAACAATAAGGAAGTCTGGAAGGGCAGCACCAAAGAGGTTGGCCCTGGTGGGGTTGGTTTCGTTTTAGATGCAATGAAGTTAGAGCTCGGCCAGAATATTTTCATCCACCTCAAGGCAGGTGATGATCTTCCGTCATTTAATGCCATTGCAACCGTGGTCAGCCTATTTCCGATCGAAGATTCGAAAACTCAGTATGGGGTAAAGTTTACTAAGATTAGTCAAAACGTACAGCAAGCGATCTTAACTTTCGCTGAGAATCCAAATTCTGGAAGTTTAGGAGCGGCAAATAATTTTGTTGTATAACGGAGGGACTATGCGTTTTGCACAGAGATTACAGAGAATGCTGTTAGCAGGAGTTCTCATTGGATTGGCCAGTGCGTGCAGCAATCATAAATATGGATTGGTTGATGAAAATCAGGTCTTTGAATCGACGACAACCTACAATAACAAGGTAGATGTCCTTTTGATGGTAGATAATTCTTCTTCAATGAATGTCTACCAAAGCCGCTTCGCCAGCGAGACTCAAGCTCTGATTGATACCCTGAACTCTATTGGATTGGATTATCATATTGCAGTTGTCTCAACGGATATGCGAGTTGGTGGGATGGGTGGGCGATTTCTTGGAACCCCTGCAGTTTTAACTCGTGCGACCCCTGATTTTGCAAGCCTATTGGATTTACGTATTCGGTTAGGCCAAAACGGTAGCAATCTGGAGCAAGGATTGGCCTCTATACAAACTGCTTTCGGTGAGCAAGGGGCCGCTGCCATTCAGGCTGGGTTTTTGCGCCTAGATGCAATGCTTGCGGTGGTGGTACTTAGCGATGAAGACGATAGCTCGCCGGGATTGCCTGCAGATGATCTTAGTTTTTTTAATAAACTAAAACCTCCGTTCAGCAACGGTGCCCGATCTTGGGTCCTGAACTATATTGGAACGCCAAGCTTACTTTCGAGCTGCCCGGCGACCATTGGTGGCACACCAAACCCTGGGCTTCGCTGGGTTGCTTTAGCAGAAGCTTCTGGCGGCAGTGTTGATGAAATTTGCAAGACCTCGTTGAATGCCGCCGTGACCAATATTAAAAAGCGAATCATTGCTTACCTTACGGACTACCACTTAGGCCGAAAGCCCGCCATCGAGACAATCAAAGTTGCGATCAATGGGGTGCAGATTTTCCAGGATATGTTAAATGGCTGGGAATACATTGAAGACGGGTACATCATTCGTTTTCACGGTACAGCCGTTCCATCGACCGAATCTAAAGTGAATATCGATTTCACGCCAGCAGAGGCCAAATAGAAATAGGCGTTTTGATTTGCCATAAGTTCTTCGTGGGTACCTGTTTCGATAATTTGCCCTTGATCCATCACGACAATTTTATCGCAGTCGGCGATGGTCGAAAGGCGATGCGCAATAAGGATGCTCGTTCGGCCCGCTGTGACCTCACGGGTAGCACTTTGAATCAGCTTTTCGGTTGCTGAATCCACGTTTGCAGTGGCTTCATCAAGAATCAGAATTTCTGGTTGAAAAGCTAAAATGCGGGCAAAGGCGATCAGTTGTCGTTCGCCAACCGAAAGGTTCGCACCACGTTCTTCAACGACAGAATCAAGGTTTCGCCCAGTTTGTTGCAAAAGTTGAAGGTAGCCAACTCGCTCGCAAGCTTTAACAACCATGTCTTCACTGATCTTGCTGTCACCGAGTGATACATTCTCCCGCACCGTACTGTGAAAGATGAAGTTTTCTTGTTGGACAACCCCGATGTGTCGTCGCAGGGTCTGCATATCGAGGGACTCAATGGCAACACTATCGATAAAAATAGACTGGGCCGGGGCGGGATAGAAACGCTGAAGCAGCGAGATCAAAGTTGTTTTGCCGCTTCCGGTGCGGCCCACAATGGCGATTGATTGACCAGGGTTGATCTCCAAGTTGATCTTAGTAAGAACGTTGGGTAAGTGGCTTTCGTATTGAAAAGTTAAATTACGAATCGAAATTTTTCCGCTCTTAATTTCAAAACTGGATTCGGCCCGTGTTGTTTCTTCAACCTCATCGAAAAGCTGAAAAACTCTTTCTGCAGAGGTTAGGCTATTTTGCAGCTGTTGAAACTGTTCTAAAATTTCCCTTAGTGGGGGAACAATGTCTTGCGTATGAATTAAAAAAGCGACTAACGAGCCAATAGCGATCGCATCTTCATGGGCTAGAAATCCGCCATAATAAAGGGAGATCGAAATCGTGACAGCATTGAAAAAGTTCATAATGGGTTGCATCGACGCATAAGCCCGAATTGATTTTAAAAGCGTTTCTGAATAGTGCCCAGCCAGTTGAGAAAAGCGACCGTGATTTTTGTCGACGCGGTTATAGAGCTGTACAATTTTTATACCGCTTATATTTTCTGTGACATAAGAGTTCATCGTCGACAGACGCTTTTTGGACTCACGCAGAATCAGTCGAATTTTTTCACTCAGTAGATAACTAAGCCAAATAAACAAGGGCGCGAAAAACAAAGTCGCAGCCATCAGCTTGATCGAGATCAGCGCCATCGCGATGACAATAGAAATAATCACAAAGCCCTGGGAAATGACATTGACCAAGCTGTCAGAAAAAAGTTCCCCAAGATTGGCGATATCATTTGTCAAGCGCGTGAAAATTCGCCCCGCGGGGTTTTTATTGAAATACTGCACCGGCAACCTTTGTACATGCAGTATCAGATCTTCACGAATATAATAAAGAATGCGATTTCCAAAAACCTGAAAATAATAAACGAAAATAAATTCGCAGCTCGTATAAATAAGGCGGACCAATAAATAAGCAATCGCGACTTGAATCAGCACATGCCGGTCATTTTTTAGAATTCCATGATCGATTCCATAGCCAATCAAGGTCGGAAGGACTCGTGACGCAATTGACAGAATTACAACTGAAAGCCCAACCAGGGTCAGCAGTCCAAGATGCCGTTTGTTGTAGGGCCAAAGTCGTCGCAGCATCTCGCGGAAGGTAATGTTGGCTTTGACGCTATCCTCACTCATAAATTGGCTCATAGGACGTATCCTTGAATCTGCGCAAGTTGGCGGTACGTCGGGCTGCTTGATAGAAGCTCGAGGTGGCTTCCCGTGGCCTCAACTTTTCCCTGATTCAGAACGATAATTTTATCGGCATTTTCCACAGACGAAAGACGATGGGTTACAATGACTTTGGTTTGAGTGGGGTTCAAAGAGTAAAGCTGCTTTTCAATGGCTTTTTCAGTTTTGTTGTCGACTGCGCTCAGTGTATCATCTAACAAGATGCAGGACGATTCCAGAATCAGGGCCCGGGCAAGGGTCAGTCTTTGCTTCTGGCCGCCTGAAAGGTTGACGCCTCGTTCACCAAGTTGCGAAGCAAATTTTTCAGGAAGATCTGAAATCTCTTGATGAATGTCGACGACCTGAGCCCAATGCTCAACCCGCTGGGCACTGTCTAGATTGTGTTGCAAACCAAAGTTAACATTGTCGGCAATACTGTCGTTAAAAAGAAAGGCCTCTTGCGGTACCAGGACAAGGTGCTGTCGCAGCGATCGCTGCTTGAGTTGTTCAATGGAAAATCCATTGATCATAATCGCACCCGTCGTCGTCGGATAAAGTCGAGTCAACAAATGCAGCAGTGTTGACTTGCCACTGCCAATAGGTCCGACGATGCCGACGGTTTGCCCAGCACTGAGGTCGAAGCTGACATTTTTTAAGGACAAGGTTGTTGCGCCTGGATATTGGAATGAAAGATTCCTGACTTCAATTTTTTGCAAACTTTGAATTTCAATTGTCCCACCGTCAGGAATATCAGTCACTTGATTAAGCAGGTCTTTAATCCGGTCAAAGGAGGCCTTACCCTTTTGCAAGTGGCTGATCCCAATTCCAATGGCTGTCAAAGGCCAAACCATTTTTTGGATATAGCGTTGAAAGGCGACGAAGGTTCCAATCGTAGCGACGCCAGATAAAACATCATCAGCCGCAACAAAAAGAAGAATAACAGTTCCCGAGGCAATCCCAAAATGCATGACCGGCATAAAAAGCGCATCGATTTTAGCAACTCTGTTTCCGGATTGCTCAAACGCATGACTTAGCTTGTTGTACATTCCCAGCCGATTTTTCTCTTGGGCAAATGTTTTAATGACTCTGATTCCAGATACAACTTCTTGAGAAAAACCGGCAAGGTCCGCCAGTCGGTTTTGCTGGACTTTGAAATTGAAGTGAATAAGTCCCATCACCTTCCAAATCAAAAAAGGAACAACGGGTAGAAAAATAAGAGTTTTCCAAGTCCACTCTGGACTGAGGCTAACCATCAGGGGCAATACGAAACAGGAAATAATTATGCCGTCGACAAAGACCAAAACCCCCGAGCCTATGGCTTGGCGAAATGATTGAACATCGTTTACGATCAAGCTCATTAGCTCGCCCACAGGATTTTTTTGAAAAAAACTAGGACCCATTTTCGTCAGATGCTTAAAAACCCGATTGCGTAAATCCTCGGCCGCCAAAGTATGGTAAGTACCAAAAAACGTACGCCAAAAAAATCGAGTGACGGCCAGCGACGCCATGATCAGGAAAAAGAATATTACGGTTTTTTGAATTTCTGAAAAGGGTGCTTTTTTAGATATCAGATCGATGCCGTCTCGTAAAATAATCGGATAGTAGGCATCCAGACCGTTGGTGATTAAAAGAAAAAACATGCCTAAGGAAAAGGCCCGCTTGTTTTTTCTGATGTAATACCAAAGCGGCGCCTTTTTTAGATTTTCTTGGTCTAATTCACTGGTCATAGAGGTCCAGGACTGTATCAGATAAAAGGGGGAATGCAAAGAATTGCCCACGCCATTTCAAAGACAACGGGCCCTGGTAGAGCTTTCTACAGGGTCGCTCTACTGGGTCGCTCTAGATATTTTTTTAAGAAAGTCCATTCCGAGCTTTCTTGAGCCAACCTTGATGGCCGGGAACGAAGGCCTCTATCTTTAATTGACGCTAAAAGTTTCCAAGATGCTATCCTCGCAAGTGCGTGTCTGACTGAATCAGAAAAGGTATACGGTTCTGTGTCTCAATACCAAGCGGCACCGTTTCCGTCTTTATCGACCGGCAAGCACTCCAGGCTGTAGGATTTGGTGAGATCGCAAACTCCTTTACCCATTTCACTCAGTTGCGAACCATAGTTGGCTTCGCAAACAGAGCCAATAATTCCACCCGTGAGTGCGGATAAGGATTCGTAACTTTTACCATAGGCTTCATTGCCATTGATACCAAGGCATGCCGAGTCCTCCCTCACCTGAGAAGTTCTTGGTGTACTGCGCTTCTTGGCATGGGTGTTGAACCAGCCAAGGTAATGATCGCTGGCGGTTGGAAAGACTTGAAGACCATGATGATTTACATGAGGAAAGCCGGAATTTCTATCCGAGGAATGACGGACAACTTCAGACTGCACGACCCGTCGCCAACGCCAGCTCAGGTTATATCGCTTTTCAGCCAAACGGAGGCTCAATGAGGACACTCTTTTTTCTTCCCAAATTTGGGAATTTATGATAGGCTGGCGGTAGATGTTTCGCATTTATGAGATCCAGGTGGTCTTTAATGAGGAGCGTTTTAACGAAGTCTGGATTGATCCCCACTATGAAGAAAAGCATTGGGACTCAATGAACGACGAGTTGATTCTAAGTTTGCTAACAAGACTCACCGAAAAACCTTGGACCAACCAAAAGCAAACCAAGGGATTTTGCTTCTTCGAGGTGGACGTGGATTTCAACAGCAAGCTTTACCGCTTGATAATCGTCGTCCCACCAGATGGCAGCTACCTTGGCGTTCGTAACGCTTACAGGAGGAGATCAAGATGAAGAAACTCAAGCCAACTCGTGTGAGCAAAACACGACCCCCAGGCTATCCTGATGAAGCCATGTGGAAAGAGATCGAGAAGAAGCTTGGAAAGGGTCTCGCCAGCAAAATGTTAACCAAAGATGCTGGACCTGTTGAAACCGCCAAGCATGAAATCTGCTCTCACTTTGTACGCTTCTTCAGAGGGGCAAACATCACCCAGAAGGAAATGGCAAAGTTGCTCGATGTCACAGAGTCCAGGGTCAGTGAAATTCTTCACTACCATCATGGACGCTTCACTATCGACAAGCTGTTGGAGCTTCTGGCGCGGATTAAACCTGATGTAACGATCAAGGTGGCATAGAAATGGGAGCAAACGCCGCTCACAAACAGGATAAAAAATGGATTTTGTCTTTGATTGTCGTGGATGTTTGTTTCAAGCTAGTGATAACAAGGGGTTAGGAGTCGGTCCAGAACCCCATCCAATTTCTAAACCGCTTTAGATATCAGATCGATGCCGTCTCGTAAAAAAATCGGATAGAAGGCATCCAGACCGTTGGTGATTAAAAGAAAAAACATGCCTAAGGAAAAGGCCCGCTTGTTTTTTCTGATGTAATACCAAAGCGGCGCCTTTTCATGGACAATGGGCCCTGGCAGAGCTTTCTACGGGGTCGCTTTACTGAGTCGCTTTACTGGCTCTCTATAGATAACCCTGTGTCATTCTTGGAATCATCGAATGGAATTTGAATCTCTGGTTTAACCTCTGGTTGATTCTCTGGCTTAGATACCTTTTTTCCCATTGCACTGATGGGGTCTTCGTTTTCACACTGTAGTTTTTTAATTTTCATCAACACATTTTTCGCCTGAAGTACCAGGCCATTTTTTTCCCACTCACGGTGTTCGTTTTGCAATTTGGATTCTGATTTGACTCGTTCATCAGTATCTAGGCTTGTTATACTGGTGCAAAAGCTTCTTACCTTTGGGTCAACGCTGGTGTCAAAGATGGGCTCGATTTGGCGGCAAAGAAACGTCTGAGCGGCAAAATGATCACTGGCTTCGGTCCAGGCAATCGCTGCATTTTGCAGGTGCTGGCACACCTGGCGGTGGCGATCGGTTCCGATTGGGAATTTCGCGGGCGTCAAAGGTATCAGAAATTTGGCGGTCTCCATGTCTGCAAATTGATCGTCAATTTTATCCTTGTTGGCAACATACCATCCCCAGCCACCATCAGCACCCATAGTTATAGTGGCGGTCGGGATTGGACTTTTCCCAGTTGGTGTAAGATCTGCAAAAAGGCGATTTGCAAGCTCAGTGAATTCCGATTTAAATTTTGTCATTGAGCGGTTTTGTTGTGTATTCGTGTGCTTTAACCAACCCAGTGCTGGTGAATCGCCAGAGCTAAAAGGCATCCATGACGGAGAAGCCCCAAAAAGAGCAATTTGAATTTCGTTCATTTGCTGATTGGCCTCTGAAGCATCAATCACGGCCGAGGGTTGTTTCATTTTTTGCAGAATTTCAGCCACTCTGGAAAGGGTCGCCGTTTCATGGGCCATTGCATCCTGGGCGTCTTGAATTTGCTTGAAGGCTGGATCGGCAGCGCCAAGATCAGATTTAATTTGTCCGCGGACGTTAGCAATCATCCCAAGGGTTTCAAACAAAATTGCGTTTAAAGTCGAAAGATAATCGCCGGAGTCCGTCGCGCAGGTTGGTTGTTTCGCGGCTTTGGCTTCAAGCATCGCTGTGCGAACACTTTCTTCATTGCTAAGTAGGGTTTCGGCAAGGTCCGAACTGCTATTCATTTTGCTAACAGCAATAAAGTTTGCGCGAATGGTGTTTGGAAATTTGTCAGCTTCAGTTTTTGAAAGCAGGGTCATTGCCGTCGTACAGCGCATCGATGGAGTTATCGACTTGCCACCCAAGCTAGTAAGGATTTTAGAAAGACTTTTGCTATCGGCTTGGTATTGTTTTTCAATGACCGCTAACTCGGAAAATTTTCTTTTTTGTTCGACCACAACCTGGCTAATGGTTTCTTGCTGAATCGCCGAAAAAGTGCCTCGTCTTTTTGTCAGGACCACATACCTTGCTCGTTTAAGGTCGTTGATCTGCTGGATCATTTCGTTAATTTTTCCTGCTTTGACAAGATTAAAGAAACGCATCTTTCGCTGAATGCGAAAGTATTCGCAGGTATTCAATAGAAAAGCCATACGGTTTTGTGGGTTGGTCATGTCCATAGATGATTGCCGTTTCATCGACGACATTATTTTAGCAACCGAACCAGCGCCGGTCAGACCCATAACAAACTTAAGTCCCAACGACCACTGTGGATTCAGTGATGCTCCCAAAAGGGCAAACGGCGCAATGGCCGTAGCCACATCACCGACAGCTGAAAGAATCCCTGTGGTTGAAAGCTTTTTTCCACACTTACTATTGGTAAAATTTGTATTGCCTAAGGTGTCACCAATCTTTGCAAAGCCGCTAACCAGGGCCTGCAAATTTTGATTAAACTGATTCATATCTGGAATCGTCGCAACCGGGGTTGTTCCTGGTGCCACCATATCAGGTGTCGTTGTGTGCCACATTCCGACAATCGAAGCTGCCGCCGTTTTCAGACTTTCCGAATTTTGGTAAACGCTGTTGAATTCGTTACTATCTTTTAAGCAAGGATCTTGAGGGTTCACATGACTGCGTAGATTGGTGATTGCCGCAGTTAGATCAAGGTAAGGTCGATCTTCAAGCAAGGCACATTTTATTTCCGGCATTTGACTGACCTCTACGCCGGTCATATTTGGTTGGCCAGCTGGGTTGGCATATCCGCCGCTACCGCCGTAATTGTAGCCGCCATTATTATTGAAACCCGGATCCGGCTGGAAAATTGAGCCAGAGCCACCGGGATTTGTTATGGGGTTAAAGCCGGGATCAAAGATTGGATTGAAGGGATCGTTGCCATCAAAGACATTGGTATCTTTATCGATCGTGATAATTTCATTGGCAGCAAAGGAAGCCGATGGTGAACCCAGGCCCAGTGAAAGCCCGATGAGAAAGGACAATAGAACAGAAACTGATGGGCTAAATCGCATAAGTCCTCCGACGAACAGTAAAGTGCTTAAAGCAAATTCAAATCCATGTTGAAATTTTAGACAGTCGCTGCCCGAATTTAGATTTCTTTCAATGGTTTAGATGGCTTTACTATGTTGCAGATCAGGCTTTCGATCTGAAGGCGAACCTGGATAACTTTTAGCTATAAGCGACAAGATACGCCAGCTCAGATACCCTCTATATGATACCCTCTATATGCTTATAAAAAGGACTTAATCAAACAAAACACTCATTGCCAGTATATTACCAATATGGCAATATACTAGTAATATATGAAAGATCAAATAAGTTTGATAAATAGGATAAAAGCACCTGAACTTACCACTGCAATGCTTTTGGGTATTCTTTCTGAATATCGTGATCCACGTAAAAAAATAAATTCATTGGTTAGAAATGGGGTCATTAAGCCGGTTAAACAAGGGGTATATATTGCAAGCGATAAGCTTGGGCTTCGCCCTTTTTCTAAAGAAATAATTGCTAATTTAATCTATGGACCTTCTTATATTTCACTAGAAACGGCGCTGTCTTATTATGGTATTATTCCGGAAAAAGTAACTGCGACAACCTCCGTTTGTCTCGGTCGAGGTAAATTATTTACAACGGAAATTGGTCGGTTCCAGTATCATCACCTCAAGGACGCGATCTATTCCTGTGGTGTCCAGCTTAAAGAGATTTATAAAGATGCCTATTGCCAGTACGCATGTCCTGAAAAGGCAATTTTAGATTTTCTTTATTTAAGAGAAACCAAAGGAACATTTAGGCAAGCAAAAGAGTATTTTGAATATATCCTTGATTCCTATCGGTTGGATTTAAAGACAATCGAAAAACTAATTTCGGCAAAAAAGCTAAAAACACTTAGTAAACTATATACAAATCAAAATATTCACTGGGTCGTTGACGAGCTAATAGGGAAATCAAGAAAATGAATGAAGCTATTGAACAAATGCTTTCAAAGTATAGCCCAAAATCAAGTGTTGACTATGAAAATGCCTTAAAAGAAATTCTGCAAGAAATCATTTTACTTGGACTTGAAAGAAATCATTTTTTTGAAAAAGCTGCCTTTTACGGTGGGACTGCGCTTCGAATCTTGCATCGATTAGATCGTTTTTCAGAGGATATCGATTTTACTTTGTTAAAGCCTGATCTAAATTTCAAGTTTGATAAATACTTCCCAGGTCTAGCGCGTGAACTTAAGGCTTATGGATTTGATTTTACCTTAGAAAGGGTCGAAAAAAGCCAAGACCGGCCTGTGGAATCAGCTTTTCTAAAGACCAATACTAGAATACTTTTCTTAAATATTACTGGGACCAAATCTTTTGCCGACAAAATTCAAAAAAATCAAAGCATAAAAATAAAATTCGAAGTGGATGTGGATCCTGCGACCTCTTTTGATACGGAAATAAAAACTGTCCTTCTTCCCTCTGCGTTTTCCGTAAAGTCTTTAACTTTGCCCAGTTTGTTCGCTGGGAAAATGCATGCGGTTCTTTTAAGAAAATGGAAAAATAGAATTAAAGGCCGAGATTTTTATGATTTCCAATGGTATATGGCCCGTCGAACGCCCTTAAAGAAAAAGTATCTGGAAGAAAAAATGCGGGGATCAGGGGTTTTGAATGAACCGCTTACTAAGGACTTGCTTATCAATTTTTTCGAAAAACGTATCGATACGATAGATTGGGGTAAGGCAAAAATGGATGTTCGCCAGTTTATAAAAGATGAAAATCAAATAAAGATTTGGTCTTCGGAATTTTTTAAAGAACTGATTCAGAAGATCGAATTGGTTTAGCCTTACATCAAGTTCTATGATCTTAAGGAATTCACACGCGCTTGGTGTTTAAGGCCCCGTTGCAAACCTGTAGGTTACAGAGCTTGCCGGCAGCCTGGGGAAGCTATCTTCTTCCGGGACCTCTAGGAGACCCCAAGGTGTTGATGTTTTTGTCAGTAGCAACCCTTGACTCACGAGAATCGCAAATTACTATATTCGAATGTCTAGCTTTTACCAAAGATTTGTAAATAAGGGCGTTAGCCGGGTTCAATCCTTAAGTGGCCACGATACGAATTCGGTTGCAGATAGTCTTGCGCTAATTCGCGGTGGCAACGCTTTTATTTTTTTTCTGCCCTTACTTGGCATAGTTTTGCTTGTCATTGATATTTTTCAATTCAGCTGGCCAGTAATTTTGATTGATATTTTTGCTCTTGCGCTATTCTTTATAAGCGCCCTTCTGACATGGTTTGAACAACTAAATTGGGCAAGAGGGCTTGGTTTGGTAAACGCGACATTGATAATCTTCTTTAGCAATGATTCGTTAGGGAATGAGTCATTGACCCATTTTACTTATATCATCCCCATTTTGTTGGGCAGTTTTATCCTGGTAGATCCACCTAAGTTGGTCAGTTTAGTTTTTACTTCTATTGCGCTTGCAGCCTGGTACTTTCAGTTAGCTGTGGGAACGGGAATTTTTCTAAAGCCAACTCAGTTTGAGCCCTATTATCCTTATACGTGCGTCGCCGCTAGCAGTTTGGTCACTTTGTGGTTTTTCAAAAAAATACAAGGACACTTGAAGCTAGTCAGAGCGGAACTTAGAATGAAAGAAAAGGAAGTCATAAATTCTAGCAAACTAGCTGCCTTGGGCGAAATGGCCGCTGGGATTGCCCATGAAATCAATAATCCCTTAATGGCCATAGAAGGTCGAGTTCATTTAATGAAAAAAGATTTTACCAAAGGTGATACCTCAAACCTTATTGAAGGCTTTGATAAAGTCAGCAGAACTATCGATCGAATATCAAAAATAGTGAAGGGTCTTCGTGATTTTTCTCGAGAGGGATCTGAAGATCCAATGAGGAATTCAAAAATCAGTGAAATCGTCGCGATGACTTTGGACTTGTGCCAAGAGCGTTTTACGCAGTCGCAAATTGAACTAAAGATAGATCTTCAGAATGATCGTGAAGTTTTTTGCAGAGAAATTCAAATCTGCCAGGTTCTTTTAAATCTTTTGAATAACGCCTATGACGTTATTGAAATTTTGCCGACAAAGTGGGTTTCGATTTCTACCTCGCTGTATTCGGCGCAAGATAAAATTCAATTCGTGGATATTAAAGTCACCGATAGTGGCCTGGGGATTTCTCCTGAAGTTGCCGATAAAATGATGGCTCCTTTTTTTACCACCAAAGAGGTCGGAAAAGGTACGGGCCTGGGTTTGAGTATTTCTTTGGGAATTATAGCTAAGCACGGCGGAAGCCTTTTTTACGATCAAACCGCAGCAAATACGACATTCGTCATTCGTCTTCCAGTTCAAGTCCTGGTCGATCAGGGTTGATACGGAACTGAATTATCGCATTTCAGCTTCGCAATGAAACCATGCATGATTTGCTGAAGATCGAATTCTAAACTCTATTGACCGTTGGTTAGGTATCCACGTATGGTCACACCGGTCACTGGGCCGCCATTGGCGTTGAAGGTGCAGGTGCCAAGAGAGCCCTCGCCTTGATAGGCACCGAAGTTCGGCAGGTAAAGGCAGCTGTCGTTCGATTCACACATGCCGTTATGATTTCCCGTCGTCGAATAACCTGTGCTAGCAGGATCGATGATTTCAACTGCATGGGTCAGGTAAGTGAACACGGGCGTTACGCTCATTGGTGTAAAATCATAGGTAGAGGTCACGTTGCCATTCACGGCCGCAGGGCAAGCTGCCCCGGCGGTAAAGTTGCCGTTGCTAGTTGAAACCGCCATGGTATTTTTATAAATTTTTGTTCCAGCAGAGAGAAGTCTAAAATCAAGAATAGCACCTGTGCCGCTCGTCCATCGAATCGTATTATTCCAAATACCCCAAAGTCGAAAGGGGCTATCGAATTGAAGCCAATCAAAAGAATTGGGCGTTCCAGGGTAAGAAGAAGTACCGCTCGTGTCTGAAGTATTTGCCGTGTCGCTCGTGCTAAGTGCGCCAACAAAACTTGCAAGCGCAGATCCTTGGTAAAAGGCCGTTGCCGTCGACGTGCCTCTTGGGACGCAAGTATTCGGTGTCACGCCGTTCGTCAAACCAAAGTTCTCGGCACACGAAGTGGTGTTGTTGGTCACCAACAAGTTGCCCAAAAAGATCGGGGCTGCCGTCGGAGCATCTTGGATAATGTCTTGAGCCGTAGAATCCATGACGGCCAAAGAATGAACAGAAGAAGCATTGTTAAATCGGACTCCGACAGCATTTTTAACTGCCAATACATTGCTAAGCTCGACGGCGTGCTCGATATTAAGTCCTTTCACTGCATTGCCAGCGAATGTAGCCTGCGAAATAAAAGTTCCTACGGAAGAATATCCACCGCCGGCAGTATTGAGTTGGATTCCTGAGCCAGAGTTACCCACAGCTAAAATATTAGTAAAAAAGTTTTCTTGAGCAGCGACATAGATGCCATGCCCCCCGTTGTTAGAGGTATTTATATTTGAGAAAACATTGTACAGAGTGTTCACCTGCACACCATGACTGGCGGCATTGGCCACACGAAGGTTTCGATAGATCCCATACATTCCTGTATAGACAGTGAGGCCGGTATAGCCGTTACCTTTGGCATTCAAACCATCAATGGTGTTGTAACTAGGAAATCCATCGTAACCCATAAAGATCCCATCAGCGCCACCGACCGCTGTGATCTGAGTGACGTAATTGCTATGGGATGCCCCATTCAGCCACACGACGTCGTCTGTGGCATTGACAACAGTCACGCGATGAATCCTGGAATGCGATGTTCCTGTGACCATCACTGCTTCTTGCGAGCCATCTAAATTCCCTTCAATCCAAACAAACTTCTGAGCCCCCACCGAGATAAGACATTGCCGATCGGCACCAGCGATCTCGCCCGAAGAGTAACTGATATTCGCCGCCGAGATTGTACTTGTCAGCGTAGCACCTGGAAGAACAACCAAAGACATTTTATCCAGATTCAGATTGTAGCCTTTGCTAGAAATCGAGCTTGCGACTGTAAAGACAGTTCCTGCCGTGTAAATGGCATCTGTTCCCGCACCATCATCATCTGTACCATCTAAAACAATAGTGGCTGTGGCGCTGTTGCCAGGGACCGGCGTGACGGTATTGGTCCACCATGTCGAGGCCGCGCTAGAACCCGACGAGGTACCTGTGACCGCGACACTGATGCTTCTCCAGGCATTGGCAGTAACGAGATTTCCGAGACCCGTGGTAGTTTTAACTCCAGTACTAAAGAACGTTGCTATACCAGCTTTGACGGCGCACGACCAATTAAAGACACCGAGGCTATCGGTCATTGTTAATCCCGTACAGCTTGCAAGTCCATCAATCACCACCTTGCGCATTTCACCGCCATGCAGGCACGAGGAATAATAGTTTTCCGTGCCAACACAGGCCGTATCCGTGGCGGAATAAATATCTGCGCCGTCGTTTTTGACATAGTCATTCCAGTTGCTACCGTTCGTCGGATATGCGGCGGCAACAGAAAGTAAAACTTTCCATGGCGTTGAACTATTTAAGGTCATGTTATTTAAATTATCTACCGCCCGCATGTTCACGTAGTAAGAAACAACTTTACTTGTGGCAGCTATGGCATAGCCACTGACTGGCGAGGCCGGGGCATCAGCCCAAGCTTTGATATCGCTGGCAGCGGCACCCGATGTTCCGGAGCCAATCGCATATTGGTATTTAAGAACCCCGGCCGGGGTATCTGTCGCGTCGCTGGTATAACTAAAGCTTGGTCCAACAATTAAACTTGAAGTTTGCGCTGTAATCGAAATGCTATTTGCCCAGACGGGTCCGGTTGTATCAAGGCTAACACTTGCCGTATCCACCCTGGTGCTGGTATTGCCAGCGGCGTCTTGTAGCCAAACACTTAAGACTTTCGCGTTGTTTGTAGCGGAAACAACAAAGCTTGTCGGTAGTGGAAAATTGCTCCAGACACAACTGGTGTTAACCGTATTGTTTTCTAGAATACAGTAGCGCACTGGCGATCCTGAGCTTGCCCCAAAGCTTAAAGTATAATTCGTACTTGCGGTGGGCGAGCTATTCCCGATAGTCGCTGAGGCCAAGGTCGGTGCACCGCTGTCGTGGGTTATTGAAACAGAAGCGCAAGAGGACTCGATCAAGCCAGAGTCGCGATACTTAACGTAAATCGTATTTGCAGCATTTGTATTGGGTAAGGTCCACGCCTTGGTGTAGTTGAAGGTCTCCCAGGTTCCACCGTCGCAATTATTAGCTGTGCCACAAGACGCGGTGTTGGTGACACACATTTGAGTGGCAAGAAAGCTAGCTGGATTCATACTTAAAATCACTGAAGTCGATGTCGTTCCAGAGGCCCCATTGTTAGCCAGTGCCGTAGGCGTCGCCGAGTATCCATTGATTGGATAAGCATAGATCGTAACGCCAGTGACAGTTCCGGCTTGAAATACGCAAGTGTAGCCTGAGTAATTGCCTTCGCCTTGATAGGCACCAAAGTTGGGAGCGTAAATGCAGGATTCTCCGGATTCACACAGACCATTGTGGTTTCCCGTGGCGCTGTATCCCGCCGCAGTGTCATCAAGAATTTCAGAGGCATTTAATAAATAGGTGTGACCCGTTTGATCAGTTGCTACTTTATTGCCATGAACGGCAGAAGGACAGGTCGAACTTTTTACAAAAACGTCGTTGATGCGCAGTCCATCGCCTGAGCGGTTCAAGGATTGCGTGTCGGTGGCAAGCAACCGCCAATCCCAAATTCGTCCGGTTCCTGTTGACCAACGTCCACGGCTATTTGAGTTTGGAAATGCCGAGCCATCGATGCCCCAGCTGCGAAAGCCACTAGCAAAGCTTAGCCAATCAAAGGTTGACGGAGAGGCCGCATAAGTCGCAGAACCCGATGAATCCGAGCTATTGCTACTTTCATCGGTCGTCAATTTGCCAACAAAGGAGCTGACCCCTGTTCGCCCAGTTCTTAATACCGCATCTGAAATAGAACTTGCGCCATAGTAATTAGAACCATCCAAGCCGCTGGTTGAGCAGGTTACGTTATTGTAGCCAGGATTCGAACTTACCGACGTGTTGCAATCAATACTTGAGTTTCCGCCGACTAAGATAGCGCCAGTTAATTTCGTATTTTCTACGCCTGGCAGAAAAATCGAATTTATACCGTTCACTGCCATAATCTGACCAAATGTATTGTTGGTTGGTGCTCCTGCACCTGATGAATAAATTCCATAGTCTGAATTCACAGCCAGCGCCTGATTCCAGGTTGTGTTGCTGCTATTGTGAACAGTAAGTGCACCATTTAGCGTATTCGCAATTGTTAAGTTGGTCAAAATATTGCTAGATCCTAAGGCCGAAGCCACACCCCACAAATTATTAAACGCAACAACTGAAGAGATTGTATTGTTGCTAACCCCGACACCATCCATCCAAAAGGCATCGTCGTAATTATTCGCAAGAAGAAGGCGGTGAAAAATATTACCGCTCGAGGTTCCTGAAAGATAGATACCATTACCAAGCCTGTTGTTGGTCGCTTGAATATCAAAAAATTTACTGTTTGTTATGTTTGATAGATAGATTCCAAAACCTGAATTATTTGAAGTTTTAAAATTAGATAGGCGCAATCCGCTCAGACCTGCAAAGTTAGCTCCGTATTGATAGTTGCGGCAGGTAAAATTCTTCAGTGTATTGTCATTTGATCCATTGAAGTTCAGTCCATATTTCGTGCTCGTATTAGGTCCTGATAAATTGACTGTATCAAAGATATTGTAAATAGCACTGCTGCCACTGGCGATACCATCCGCCGCAGCACTGTTGATGGTCAAATTCGTCAGATAATTTTTCTTTGTCTGACTTGTTAAAATAAGTTCTTCATAGCCACCTGCTGCGGCATTGCTAAATGAAGAACTATGCACACGGGACACTGATACGCTAGAAAGCATTAACGGATTCTTGGCAACCGAGATTGCGTCAAGATTGGCTTCAATCCACAGAAACTTCTGTGATCCTGCAGCTAGCACGCAAGTTCTGGCGGTGCCCGTTTCACCAGTTAAATCACAATTTGCGGCCATTGCCCCCGCGCTAGAAAGTACAGCAGCGCCAAGGGTGACAAAACCATATTTGTCAGCATTTAGATTGTAGCCCTTCGTGGCTTGATTGGCACTTAGGGTGAAAATCGTGCCTGCGGCATAGGTACCAGTGGCCAAAGTTGTGACGCTGGTCCCGCTATTGTTAGGCAAGGCAACGACAGGATTCGTCCACCAAGTTGCGCTGGAGCTTGCACCAGCGCCGGTTCCAGAAAGCGTGACCAAATTGCTTTTCCAGGTTGTGGCATTTAAAAGGTCGCGAAGTCCCTTTCCGGTTTTGAAGGCCGCATAGAAGGTCGCAGTACCGCTTGTCGCTGTGCAGGTCCAATCAAACACCGCTAGAGAATCGGTCAGCACAAGTCCCGCGCAGCTTGCAATTCCGGTAATTACGACTTTACGAAACTCACCGCCGTGCAAGCAAGAATTGTAGTCCGGAGTCTCGGTACCGGCGCAGGCCGTATCGGTGGCGGAGTAAACACTTCCGCCATCATTTTTCACATAGTCATTCCAGTTTGCGCCATTGGTTGGATAGGCTGCAGTAACCGCCAGAGTTAAACTTCCAGCAGTCCAACCGGTCGAACTAATATAGGGTGTACTGATATTTCCAACATTATCCACGGCCCGCATATTTATGTAATACGCAGTGGAACTTAACAGCGTCAGTCCGGTTGCGGTAAATGTCGCGCCAGAAACGTCAGTCCATGTTTTGATATTGGTAAGCTGCGAATCGATATCGTTGCCAGCAATGGCCCGGGACTTTGTGCCCACGGCGTATTGGTACTTTTGAATCCCAGAGCCGCCAACATCAGTGGCATTGCTGGTAAAAGTAACAACCGGCGACTGCACGAAAGAAGAATCCGTCGCGGCGTGGGTCGCGACAGTGCTGTAACTAGGCGGCATGTTGTCGGCCGTAAAAGTTGGCGACGCACTTGAGCCCACCGACAAGTTACCAACCGCATCACTGGCAACAGCTGCGACAAGCGTAAACTGGACGGCCCCATTGCCAGAACAGCCAGTGACCGTGATCGTCGCGGTATTGGCAGCCCCTTGCGCGATGGCTTTTGTGCAACCAGCAGTGTCGCTGCCACCCAAAGTGATTTTTGTATTGTCCGTCGAAACCGTGACGTTTTCAGAGTAGTTAACAGTCCAAACAAAACTTGTTCCCGAGTTTCCAGAACTAGGTGACGGCGCTGAAATCGATGAAATAGTTGGCGCGGTATTGTCCACCGTCGCAGAAGCAGAAGCTGTTGAATAAGATCCTGCAGAATTTCCTGCAGCGTCCGTCGCTGTTCCTGCAGCAAGCGACGCGACATTCAGAGTTCCATTCCCAGTGCATCCCGTAACCGTAACAATGGCTGTGTTCGCAGCGCCTTGGGCGATGCTTTTGCTACAACCAGC
>CALQIT020000052.1 GCA_943330705.2 Streptomyces griseus | reverse complement strand
GTCTTTGTGGATTTCTTCGTAAGGGGGCAGTTCGGGCTGGGTCTGATTGATCAAAGCGTTGCTCCTTATTGCGGTTGGATCTTAGGGTTATCAGGGAAAAAAGGCAAGAAGCAAGGGTGGACGGACTTGCCAGGCGGGTGGCTACTCAGATAGAAAGGCCAATGGCCAAATTGCATGTTTCTCATATTCTGGTTCAGCATCGGTATCAGGCCGAGGATTTGAAGCTAAAACTTGATGCCGGAGTTTCGTTTTCAGAACTGGCTAAAAAGTTTTCTTCCTGTTCGTCAGCACAGCAGGGCGGTGATCTCGGGGTTGTCGATACCGCTAAATTAGACCCTGATTTTGCTGAGGCCGCTGGCAAGCTATCTCAGGGTCAAGTCTCTGGAATTATTCGCACTCGCTTTGGGTTTCACTTGATCAAAGTACTGGGTTAACTGCTGCGGTTAACTTTGCCTGTCGGCGCTGGATAAGTTGCAAAGCCGGTCCCGCCAAGACGCTGGTCAGAACAGCCATCATGACCAAACTAGTAAACATCGAGACCTCGATAAGATCAGCCTTTAAAGCCATTGAAGCCAGCATGATTTCCATGGCCCCGCGGGTATTTAGTGAAACGGCAATAAGCCAACTTTCGAAATTAGGGACCTTAGCCAGCCTTGATCCAAGATAAGCTCCTAGTATTTTGCTGGCACTGGCCACTGCAAAAATTATCAAAACATGGAAGATGTTCAATGACTGCCAGATATCGATTTGTAAGCCAATTCCTGAAAAAAACAGCGGCGCTGCGACCCACTGGCTGCAAGTTTTTAATGACTGAACGGCTTGATCTGGCAATTTAAAAGCGGACGACAAGACGGCTGCCAGCAAGAACATCAAGACCGAGAGGTGACTCTGGGCCCATGCTTGCGAGTAGTTTCCTGGCAAGATCCAAAGAAAACAAAGCCACGCTGAAATATCACACAGGCTGGCAGCACAAATGACAATATTCCCAGTTTGGCTTCCTAACAGTTTTCGTTCTCGCAAAATTTGAATGATGACTGGAAGTGCCGAAACCGAGAGGGCCGTGGCTAAAATCCATCGGCTGGAAAAACTTTCCGTACCTAGAGCCCCGCCCATCCAAAAACCAAAGAAAAAGGGTATAGAAAAACTAAATAGTGCAATTAAAAGTGATTGTCTAAACCAAGAGCGATGCGCCCTAAGATTCAATTCGAGGCCTGCCACAATCAAATAGAATAAAGAAGCACCGCTAAGGACCGAGCCCATCCAGCTAGGCACAGGGAAATTAAACCCGCTGGGGCCGCATAGGATTCCAACAGTTAAATAGACTAGCAGTTTACCCATGGTCGACGACCCTCTTATTGCAAAACCTTTTTTGCAAAAGCTATTTTGCAAAGGTAAAGACGCATTTAAAAAGCTATCGTATTGGGCTGCGAAAAGGAATAGGAATTTTTTTAGAAAAAGTGAAATCGCGAAAAGGAGAATTAAGGATCCAATAGCATATCGCCATTGGATCCTAAGTTTAACTAGTAACGGCTATTGAAAGAGTTGCCGTAACCACCACCGCCACCACCGCTGCTACGGCGATTGTTTTCGCGAGGAGCTTGTGGTTTTGCTTCGTTAACAGTCATTTGGCGACCGTCGAATTGTGAACCATCCAATTTGCTGATTGCTGTTTGAGCTTCTGAGTCAGAAGACATTTCGATAAAGCCAAAACCTTTGCTTCGTCCCGAGTCACGGTCAGTGATGATCTTAGAAGATTCAACACTTCCGAATTGCGCGAACATCTCACCAAGTGATTGTTCAGTTGTCGTGTAGGGAAGATTTCCCACGTATAATTTTTTACCCATATAACCTCCAAAGGCTAGGGGGCCACTAAGAGGACAAGAGGCAGAATGACTCGAAGAACCCAAAGAAGCAGTTGAGGCCGCAAGCTAGCAGTTGTTCTCAAAAATGGGTAGTTTTGATTTTCGAATTTTTGCCAGCGCCCCGACCCCTGTAAGTTTAACCCTGGAATCAAGGGTTTAGAAGTTTTCTCCGCGAATATATTTCACCAGGGCCGATTAGCGTTTTAATTCTCCCGGAGAATACACCCCCGGAGAATACACCATAGCGACGACATTGATCTGGCCCGCACGAAAAGCGCCCTCACAGTATCCAAGATAGAACTTCCACATTCGTTCAAACTCGGCAGAATAACCCATCCTGCGGACTTCGCCGCTAACCTTTTCGAATTCAGCCGCCCAAATTTTTAGCGTATGGGCATAATCTAAACCAAAACGAGTGAATTTGACTTCACAATGATTAAGGCCACCGACGATGGTTTTAAGTTCCCTTTCGCAAGGAAGCATTCCCCCCGGAAAGATGTACTGTTGGATAAAGTCGGTCCCTTTGCGATAGCTGGCAAATACGGTATCTGAAATGGTGATGCTCTGAATGGCCACCGAGCCTCCGGGTTTCAGAACTTCGGTAATCTTTTTGAAGTAGCCATGCCAAAATTGAGCCCCGACCGCCTCCAGCATTTCGATGGAAACCACATGATCATATTGCCCTTTTAGATCACGGTAATCCAGGAATTGAATATCGACCCGGTCTTGCAAATTTTGCCGTTTCATCCGAGCCGTTGCAAAATCAAATTGCTGTCGAGAGATCGTGATCCCAGTAACATGGTGACCGTTTTTAGCGGCATATTCCGCGAAGCCCCCCCAGCCACAGCCAATTTCCAAAATACGCGAACCCTTCTTCGCATTCAGATGTCCCAGCAAAAGCTCGTACTTTTTCTTCTGGGCTTGTGCCAAGCTTAAGCTTCGATCGCCTGCCCATTGGGCCGAAGAATAGGTCATGGTTTCATCCAGCCAAAGTTTGTAGAAATCATTTCCCAAATCGTAATGGGCGCTGATATTTTTTCTCGAGCCCGATTTGCTATTCAAATTGAACATGTGTTTGACCTTATAGATCAAAACTTTGTGCCACTGCCCAAGCATCGCTCCTGCCAAGGCGTTGCGATTGACGACTGCAAATTCAATCAAACTTGAAATATCATCAGTTTGCCAAAGACCTTCCATATATGCTTCGCCCAGACCGATATCACTTCGTGCCAAAATGCAATCAAAAACTCGCACATCCAAAGCCCGCATTTTCGCTGCAGGCCCTGCCTGCGAGCCTGAGAAATACAGAGCTTCCCCTTGGGGGAGTATCAGCTCAAGCTGGCCGAAGCGAATATTCTTCAATGAGGCGAGAATCAGTGCCAAGCCATCAGAAGCTTTGTTTTTAGGTTGCAACGTGGATTCCATTTTCAAAATCATAACCCCTCCTTGATTCCATTTTTTCCAGAAAAGGGAATCCCTTTGAGATACAGAATTAAAGCGTGCCAATGAATATAAAAAACAATCATAAATGTTAACAGCGGATGCGTGAGCCAAACTTTCAAAAGGGCTGCTGCTGTCCAATCCTGAGCCTGACCATTGATATTTGCCACCAACATTTTCTTGCCATCGAGAAAATATTCGATGCTCGCTAAATTACCAGTTGAGTTACCAGTTGAGCTACTATTTACGTTATTGGCGAACGCAAATTTATATTCACCTTCAATTTTAAAAAATGGTGAAACATGAAGAATCTTTTTATGTAAAAGATCACCCTGCGGGATTACGTAGGAGTGACTTGCACCAAAAGTATTGTTGACCTCGGCGATAGTGGCAATCAATGAGTTTCCGGAGTAACAAAACCAGAAACTAACGGGATTGAATACATAACCCAGGACCCGTGGAAAGGTTTGCAGTTCGATCTCGGTAAGCTGGGTATCAAGGCCTGCTTTTGTCAGTTGTTTTTTTGCCCAAAGAAGTAGGTCGGATCCATCGCGCATTCCATGGTCAATTCGGTGAAAGCTTAGAATATTCCAACGATCGACTGAGAAAATACCGGTATTCAGCTCGGCCAGACGACTGAGGGGAAAGCGGATGAAAAAAACCCGATTTGTCAGGCGATGCTCACGCGGAGCAAAGCGGTGATGAAAGACTTTTCCAATGAACAGCCACTTATTCATTAATTTATTCATAAGTGGGACTCCATGGTACTTTCCAGTTTTTAATTTTTGCGATCTTCAATGCAGACTTCAGGCCATCCTCATGGAATCCGTAACCCTGCCAGGCGCCACAGTGAAAAATTCCGCCTCGGCCCTGGATTTGCGAAATTCTTTTTTGCGCTTCAACGGCGCCACTATCAAAAATCGGATGCGTGTATTCGATGCGGCGGAGAATCCTTTCGCTAGCGACTTCCATATGGGGATTCAAGGTAACGACCACAGGCATTTGAGTTGGCAATTTCTGTAAATGATTAAGAAAATAGCTAACACTGACTTGGTCAGTCCTTGGCGAAGAAGCATAGTTCCATGCCGACCAAAGTTTCTTTCGGCGCGGTAGCAGTCTTGAATCTGAGTGCACCAACGCAATATTTTTTTGAAATTGAAACTTTGCAAGTAGCTCTTGCTCATCTTCTTGAAGATCGCTTAATAGTTTCATTGTTTGATCGGCATGGGTGGCAAAAATCACCTGGTCAAAGGTCTGAATTGAATCGCTGAATATGATTTGAACCTTTCCATTTAGTCGACTCACGGATTCGATTTGGCAGTTCAAGTGTTTTGAAGAAATTCTGTCAACCATCCGTCGAACGTATTCTCTGGAGCCTCCAGCGATGGTCCGCCACTGAGGTCGTCCATCCACTTGCAATAGGTTGTGGTTGAGGCAAAATTGCAAAAAAGTGAATGCGGGAAAATCAACGATCTTGTTTGCCGGCGTCGACCAAATTGCTGCGGCCATGGGAACCAGGTACCAATCGCGAAGCTCTTTGGAAAACTGATGTTCATCGAGAAGTGCCGCTAGGGTCATTTTTGTGTTCAGTTTGGTTTGTTGCAAAAAAATCGGGGCCTGCTTATTGAAGCGCAAAATATCACGGACCATGCGATGAAAGGATGGTCGCAATAAATTTGTCTTTTGCGCAAAGAGAGTTCCCACATTTGTCCCACCCCATTCAATATTTCTGTCGATGATTTGAATACTGAGAGTCATCTGGCTTTCGACTGTGGTTACTTCCAGAACCTTTAGCAGCTCAATAAAATTGGGATAGGTTCGGGGATTGTGGACCAAAAAACCTGTGTCCGCATAAAATTCAGAAAAGCCATCATTGATCAAAATAGAATTCGAGTGACCGCCAAAATAGGAGCCCTTTTCAAATAAATGCACTTCTTCGCCATTTTGATGGGCCAAATAGGCGGCTGCCAAGCCTGAAATACCCGAGCCAATCACCGCGACCTTCATAGCTTTCCCGCCGCCTTTACATTTAACCTATGTTTAATTGCTTTGATCACATATCCTTGAATGGGAATTTGTTCGTAGACCATTTCGCCAAGATCTAAATAGTCCTGATGACGCCGAATCAATCCCTGCGAATCGAAATGCAGTATGGACACGCCATGAACGCTGAAGATTTTTCCCGAATTCAGGCCTTGCGCGCTTAATTTCATTTCCCATTCTGCACAATATCTTTCATCCGCATGCCAAATATCAGAAAATAGAAATTCAATTGAGTTCACATATTGATAGGCGTGGGAATAGTATTGTTTTAGATTTTCTAGGCCCTGGATTTGAGTTACCGGATCGCGAAAGCTGACATCGCCGGCATAGTACTGATCCAGAAGGTCAAGGTTCTTACCATTGAACTGAGCGTATAGAAGTTTAATTTTTCCAACGTAGTTTTCCATTTTCTAAGCATAGCCTAGCTGCCTCCAGCTGTATAGAAAAATCTATACAAAATGGTTGGACAAAGGTTAAGTTTCGGTTTATCCTGGAACAAGTCCGGCCACTGATGTCGGGCAAAGGGCGTTGGGTCGAGATCGTTAGGTCAAAAATGTTAGGTCAAAAATGTTAGGTCAGGAGTGTCTATTTATAGTATTCGGCAAGTTATTGAATTAACCGGGGTTTCAGAATTCACTTTGCGCGGGTGGGAGTCTCGCTATGGTGCGCTTCAGCCCGTTCGATCGCAGACGGGCAGGCGCCAATATAGCAGCGAAGATGTCCTGAAAATTAAACTGCTTATTGATTTGCTTGCCGCTGGGTATCGAATTGGGAAAATTGCGGGGCTTGACGTTTTTGCGTTGGAACAGCTGGTTCCCCAGTCTTTAAGTCGGCCGAAGGCGGCTAATGTGGATTCAAGTATAGATATGAAGGGTGTCAGCAAAATAATTACGTACGCAAGCAAATTTGATTGGGATGAAATTGAAAGAATTATTTCTAAAGCCTGGCAGCGTTCAACGCCATCGGCATTTATTCAAAACTTTTTACTTCCTCTAATTAGCGAGATCAATCATCGCGTCGATTGCAAGCAGTTCAGCATTGCTCAAGAACATATCATGTCAGCTTTGATTAAAAAGTTTCTTTGTATAGTCATTAGCCAGGGAAAGAAGTCCACTAAAAATGGCCCCCGAATCGTTCTTGCCGCTCCCGAAGGCGACTTTCACGAAATTGGCCTACTGATTGCTTCGGCCTTATTGAGCCTGCGGGGCCTGCGGCATCTGTACCTGGGTCCCAATGTTCCGGCTTTTGACTTGTGCGAAGCCAGCCTCAAATACCGGGCAAGCCACATTTTAATCTCATCGACTATTTCATCTGCGCACAGAGCAACAGACGATTTCTTTGAGTTTGTTCATTTCGTAGATCGACACCTTGAGCCTCGGGTTGAGCTCCTGCTTGCGGGACCAAATGCTATTGCCCACTCAATTAGACTTAAACGAAAACACAAGCTGATTGCGTCGTTCGCTGAATTTGGAGTGTGTTTTTAAACTATCAGGCTGGAGGTTGTCGGTGAATAAATATTTGAAATCTGTGCACAAGGGATTGAAATCTCCGTCTGCTTTATTGATTGCTCGTTTGGTTGCTATCTTGGTAATAGTTTGTCAATTGGGTTGCTCATCGACGAAGGTCAAAGAATACGCCGAAGAAACTCCTGTGCTTAGTTTGCAGGAATACTTCAATGGCGAAATTGATGCCTATGGCATTTTCCAAAATCGCAGCGGAAAAGTGGTCAAACGCTTTCATGTGCTGATGAATGCCTCTTGGAAAGGTGACGTGGGGACCTTGGATGAAACCTTCACCTACTCGGATAACAGCACCAGCCGACGAGTCTGGATACTTCAACGTACAGGCAAAAACACTTTTACAGGTACAGCAGGGGACGTTGTCGGCCAAGCCTACGGCGAAGTTGCAGGAAACACTTTCTATTGGAACTATGTTCTGGACCTTGAGGTCGATGGCAGTCATTACCATGTGAAATTTGACGACTGGATGTATTTGATGGACAAGAAGATCATGCTCAATAAATCGAAAATGAGCAAATGGGGATTTGATTTGGGCGAAGTAACACTGACTTTTATAAAGAGGTAAAAAATGAGCACTGCGGTCTTCATCTCTATTGTAATGTTGTCGGTGGTAGCCAGTGGATTTGAACTCATCGGAACTGCCAAAGATATAAAATCGGGCAAAATTATCTATATTGAAAAGCATCAAATCACAAACGATGCTAAAGGTTTTAATCGCCTGATTCAGACTGATTATACAAGGCCGGACGGTGAAATTTTTGCCAGCATCAAATCTGACTTTTCAAAGAGTTTATTTTTGCCTGAGGTAGAATATAAAGATCAGCGCTTTCAGCTGACAGAAACCCAGACGTACGATAAAGAAAGTCAAAAGGTGGTTTTAACCAAAATTGAAAAGAATAAAGAAACTGAGAAAAAGGAGTTTGCGGTTAAGGAGAACTTTGTCACGGGTCAGGGCTTTAACAACTTTATAAAGACCCACTGTGAGGCACTTCCTGGCAAGGCTATCGAAATAAATTTTATCGTTCTAGCAAGAATGGACTATTACAAGTTCAACATTCTTCCGCAAAAAATTGACAGCACGACAGAACGGTCCTTCGCCTTAACCGCAGGAAATTTTATCTTTAGAATGTTTTCGCATCCTATTGAAGTTAGCTACGATGCTCGGACCTGTCGGCTTCTGACCTTCAAGGGGCTTTCAAACATAATGAATGATCAAGACAAATCACAAGAGGTATTGATTCACTACTCGGAAGGAACACCGTAGTGTTGCACTGGGCAGACTACTTATTTTGGATCTATTTTTACCTCGGTTGGTACGGAATCGTTTTGCTTGGCCAACGGCAAGATACGTTGATGTCACTTCTTTTGCCGATACCTGCATTGTTATATTTACTTTGGCAGAAGAAGTTGGCAGCGGGAATCTACTTGCGCGCTGGTTTTTTGGCGATCGTGGGTATTTTATTTGATTCATTCAGCAACTCTGTGGGCTGGACTTCGTTCCTACCTGAAGCATTATCGCCCAAAATGCCAGTTTGGCTGTTTAGTTTATGGTTCTTGTATTTGTGTTATATCCCAATGTTAGCAAAAATTTTTGAAAAACGTTTATTTCTGGCCTTTGTCGCTGGCGCATTATTTGGCCCTTTGAGCTATCTGTCCGGGGCTCACTTTCAACTTTTTCGTTTTAGCGAAACTTCGTCAATTTTTATTTATTCGGTTTTTTGGGGGATTCACTTATTTGCAACCGCGAGGTTTATATGGAAATAGAAGATAAGCATATATTAATTACCGGAGCAAATCGTGGCATTGGCTTGGCAATTGCCAAAATGTGCGCGCGCGAGGGGGCAAAACTGCATCTGGTGCTGCGGCAACCAAATGCGGAACTAAGTTCGCAATTGCGGGGGCTGGGTGCAAAAGAAGTTTCAGTTTATCTTGCTGATTTGGCAAAGCGGGAAGAAATCACACAGCTATTGCTAAAGCTCGACAAAGTTCAGGTGGATATTCTGATTAACAATGCGGGACTTTTAACTGGGGGCCTGATCGAGGCCCAGCCCCTTGATGATATTTACTCAATGTTGCAAGTGAATTTGCTAGCGCTGATTCAATTGACCAGAGGTCTTCTTCCCGCAATGGTTGAGCGAGGACAGGGGAAGATAGTCAACAATTCAAGTGTCTCTGCACTGATGCATTTTCCTTGTGCTTCAACCTATGCGGCGTCGAAGGCCGGCGTGATGGCTTTTACCAACTGTATTGAGGCCGAGCTCAAGGGCACCGGGGTCTCGACCTTATGCTTAATTACACCCGGAATAAAAACTAGAATGTTCGACGAAATTGCCGTAAAATATGCGAAAAATCTAGATGTCCCCCAAGACTTTATCCAGCCGGACGAGTATGCAGAGCGCATTCGTGAAGCCATTAAAAATGATGATTCCTATTTGTTACCAACAGGCATGACGGCCGCTGGACTTTCTGTTTCACGGTATCTGCCCGCAATCTTTCGCTGGGCCGTCGGGCGCCGATTTCGCCGCTAGCTTGGGCATTTCATTTTTTGCAATGCCCATGGAATCTACTTCGCGGGCAGGTCGGGTTGCTGCGGCAAGAGGTTCTAGGGATATTTCTGATTTTTGTGGAGAAGAGCGATGAATTCATAGTCGCCAACTGAGTTTTCTCGAACAACCAGAAAGAACGGAAGTGGAATAAAATCAATCTCTTCAGTTCCGGTCACTCTACCTCTTCTTTTCGGAATGATCTGGTTTCTTTCAATCATTTCTTGCAGGTCGAGTACTGTTGACTTTAAATTCTCGGCCCAATTTTTAGGATGGTTGGCTTCGGCAAAAGAGATTGCTTGAGCCAAGTTGCTGTAGGCTTCTTGGGTCCAATGAATTTTTGCCACTATTTTTTCTTACCTAAAAGATCATCCACCTTGCTTTTTGATACAAATTTTTTCGCATCAGCTTGAGCAAGGCCACTTTGAATTCGTTGCATTTGCCATTCGTGGTTCTCTACATAAGCTTCAACCGCCTCATTCATAATCCAGGAGCGGTCTCGATCTAAAGATTCCTCAAGGGCTTTAATTTTTTTTTCTAACTCTGGTTTTTTGAGACGAAAATTGATTGCCGCAGACATACTGATCTCCTACTACTACATAATACAGTGTATTATGTAGTAGTACAACGTATTTTTTGAGATTGGGTAAGCTCCATAACTGACTTTTGACCCCAATTTAAACTGATCCATCGCTCATTCGACACTTGGCCGTCAGGGGCCGATTTCGTCGCAAGCTTGGGCATTCTATTTTTTGCAATGCCCATCGAACCTAGTTCGCGGGTAAAATGAGGTGATTTTCAATGCCACCATGTTGGACTCTAAGCTAAGAATTGTCCTTCAGATTCTTGATCCGGATTACGTGCTGTAGATCCTGAAAATTGGTATGGGCAAGGTGCAAAGAAGTCCTAGTGTCAAACCCAGCAAGACAAAATCCTTGCCTTAAATTTGACAAGCAAATTGCCTTTGTTGGAAAATCTATTCATGAATATAACTACTTTTTGGGCTTTTTTTCCTCGGCTGTTTGTTCTTCGATCGTCTTTAAATCTTGAAGCTCAGCCTTCAATTGCTTTAGCTCTAGGCCCAATAGCTGAGCTGGAAGTATTTTATCGATCGCCGTAATATAATCCTGATAAGTGGAGCCTTCGACTTTGATTTCGGCGGCGCTTAAGATCGCAGTTGTGTTTTGCAGAATAGCTTCGATAGTGATTCGAATTTCTTCATCAAGGATGGTTTGCGCTATGGGGATCGACCAATAAGATGCTTGCAGGAACTTCAGAGCATCGTTTCGAATTGATCTGGTCTCATCAGATAGTTTGATCAGATTGACACTGACATCCTTGCCAGCGGCGATAACTGTCGTCGTGGGCTTTCGTGAAAAAAGAATTGGGCGAAAGTTCTTAATCAACGACTTTGCAGCATCAAAATCAAAGCTAAGTTCGCTTCTAAATTGAAATTGAGAACTACTAATTACTTCGCCCTTTTGATCATAGACCGTATAGAGTGAATTTTTTTTCGGGGCGAATTCGGTGATCATAAGCAATTTGAATTCGAGGTCTGCCTTCACCGCTGCTTTAATATAGGCTTCCTTGTATTGCTTAAGTTTTTCAAGTGAAAATTGGCCAGCTACGTTGGGATCCAAATTGGCAAACAACTGAACTACCTGGTTCTGAAAGAACTGTTCATCATCGGATTTGGGCTTTAGCCACTGCCACAATTTCGTAAAACCACCAATTGCTTTAAAGTCTTGCTTCATCACTGTGCTAAGATCTGAGTCCGCCCCAAATGACTGCTCCCAAAATCCGTCGACCGCATTTTTCGTGGAAATAAAACGATTGCGACTACTGGACTCCGATGATGCATATAAAAAGGGAGCCAATTCTTGCACATTAGGTCTGAAGTTCACAAAACTTCCATAAGCTAAATAGCTAGGCTCAATTACGCTTTCCTCGCCAATTTTTAAAAGAAGAAAGTCGAAGGAAAGCGCTTCTCGGGCAATATTAAATAGACGCATCCGTTCAGAAAATAGAGCTCCTAAAATTGGATTATTGAATTGGTCAAAGCGCGCGCAGCCATAGACCGCTCGTTTCGCGACAGCCGCAGCAAACAGGTGCTCGTCACTGCAATATTGATAGCGCGGAATTTCAATTTCCTTCTCATTGTAAATCCAGTTTCCAAAAGCAACATCATAGGGCAAAGATTTTTCCTTTATCGATGCACCGTTGACTGCCGTTATGAGTGAAGAGGTGTAGTCCATAACGGTTGAAGAGCCGGCAACTTTTGGCGTCTGTAATTTTTGGGCATAGCTTAAGAGGGACTCCATAAGTTCAGCATCTGTTCCTTCATGGTTTGCTGATCCTGCAAAATTATGGCGCATGCCCAAGGCGTGGCCCAACTCGTGGGCAACAACAAGGCGTATGGTGTCGTTTGCAACGGTGTCCACTTGCGACGGAGAAAGGCCTGCCTCTGTGCCAAAGGGCGCGAGCATATGCTGTTCAAAAAAGCATAAATTCCCTGGTGACTTAAACGCACTGACCTCAGGATTCTTAAAGTCCAAGTCGGCAAGATTACTTCCCTGGCCTTCGGCATTTTTTAACCAAGAGGAAGTTAAAAACACTTGTCCTGAAAGAACCTCGCCAGTTAAAGGATCTGACTGCATGCCTGCATATGCAAAGCCTGCGCTATCCCACTGAATCCAGCGAATCATAACCGCTCTGTCCTGAGGGGGAGCATCGCTATCACCATCAAATTTTGCGACAAAAACCTTGCGTTTGAAAGTTCGATTCCAATACTCACCGGCCTCGACCACCGCATTTATGATTTTGCTGGGAATATTTTTAGGGATGACTAAGTGAATAGGGCCCTTTTCAGGATCGAGATCCCACTTCATGGCATTCAGCTGCGGTAGATCTTTGCCTTCTTCTAAAATCAAATTCGTAAAAGCGCCCATTCTTTGTTTGCGGTCAAACTTTGTCATTTTAAATTTGCCCGACGGAAGATAGGGCTTCAGGTCAATGTGAAAGGCCGCGGTGTTCTCGATGGAATTTAGCGTAGCAGTCTCGCTGAGTTTCAGCGTAGAAAATCGCATGGTTTGCTCAATATGAAGCCGCTCAGGTGTTAGCGTGGCCGTTTTCAAAAAGCTGTCTTTGATGTTCAGACCGTCTTGATCGCCAGAAAGAAGCTTTTCATTTTCTTTAGAAAAATCCTTGCTGGTCATGAATATATCATAGAATTCAGACAGGGGTATGGATTTAAAACCCTTTGAAAAGTCAATGACAACGCCGTCATTGCTTTCGCGAAGAATCTTGAAAGTCTGAAGAAGAACTTCGGACTTGATGTCGTTATAAATAGTCTTTTGATCTTGGCGAAACAATCCAAGCTCGCTACCTGATTTTTCAAAGCTGACAAGGCTGGGTTTAAAGTACTTCCACTGCGGCGCACGTCCGGGCATTCTAGCGTTAGGAATCAAGATATAGACTTTCCCAAATGCAGACTTTTTAATCTCTAAGGTTGAAGACTTTTGATTGGCTAAAGCAAATCCGTCCTCAATATTCGGATCTGCTTTTTTTTCCACGGGGATTTCGCGGGATTCAATGACTTTAGTTTCTTTCACGCATCCTTGAGTGAAGGCCAGAATAAAGGCAACGGCGCAAACACGAAAAGTGATCAACGAAATTAACCTAGTGAAATACATAGCGAAATAAGACGATCGGACCACGAACCCTCCTTAGGGCTTAGGGATTTTAAGAAAATATTTTTTGCAGATTAACCGAAAAATGGGTGGTAGCGGTCCCAAAATTACCAATATTGAATTATCTTCCAATGCTGCGCAAAAGTTCATCGATGAAAAGTTCATCTAAAAATTTGGCTGATTTCGGCCTACTGACTATTTCTTGGTCAGTCGAATTTATCAGTTTCAATAGTTTGGCTGTTGGAACTGGCGGCATCGGGATTGCTATGAACTGCTCGTTCGATGAATAAATGTAATCGATGCGGGACGACGGTAGCGGACGCCCAAAGCAGGAAAGCTGTAAAAGAAAAAGTCAAAGAAAGTAAGCACGAGGCACATCCAGCCGCTGGCAAACTTGGTACTCTTCTTCATATTCGCGACCAGTGTTGATTTACAGTATTCTTGACGGCGTAACTTGGTATGCTCCGGGTTCTCGCATTTACCAAATCAACAACTATCATCATGCTGAGAACTACGATGACCGGGTGGATTACCACTCAGATCACCCTTCGACTTTGAATGATTTGTTTCTTTTAGAGAGCAAATTAAACGAAACCGAAACTCAATTGCTTTATACTGGAAAAATGTATTTGGTTCGTAGCGAAGTGAACGCAATGAAGCACTACATCAATGAGTTGTTGTGGTACTATCGTTCAAGCTACTAAGCGCAAGCTGTTTCCAATTTGATTGTTTGCGAGAGGTCGGTTTGTAGCCGGCCTCTTTTTTTTATTTGTCTTTCGCTTGTTTTGAACTATACCGTCTAGTCTAAAGCTTAGGTGGTGTTATGCAGTCTTCTTCGGATGTTCAAAAACCCTGGTTGCGTGGTCATTTTCATCAGGCTGCTTTTTTTCTAGCCATTGGGGCTTGCGCGATGTTGATTGCAATCAGTCGGGATATGACGGCCGTGATTTCCGCGGTCGTTTATTCCATAAGCCAGATTGCTTTGTTTGGTATTAGCGCTATCTATCATCGTTGCAATTGGGGATCTCACGCTCGGGCCTGGATGCGACGGCTTGACCACTCAGCGATTTTTATCTCGATTGCCGGCACCGGAACGCCAATCAGCTTGCTTGCGGTGGGCGGGGAAGCAGGGCAGCGACTGCTGGTGATTTTTTGGATTGTGGCTGGGCTTGGAATCTTGCAATCGCTTTTTTGGGTGAAGGCTTCGAAATGGTTGGCGGCCCTGATTTATGTTGGCTTTGGCTGGTTAGCCATTCCTTACCTTGCGGAAATCTCTGCTTCAATTGGCAATCAGGGTGTCTTTCTTTTGATAACTGGTGGCTTTATTTATTCTATCGGGGCATTGATTTATGCACTGAAACGACCGAATCCGTGGCCTAAAACGTTTGGCTATCATGAAATATTTCATATTTTAGTGGTGATCGCAGCGATTTTCCATTTTTTGATGGTCGTTCGGCTGATCCGCTAGAAATTGACCTGATCATTTATTAACTGAAGCGTTCGATATATTGGCAGCGTTGGCAAAGATCTTCAACCAGGATTCTGTTTTGAAAGCCCTTCAGAATGGCCTGCGCCTTTGGGCTACTGAGAATTTCAGTGATGGGTTGCTCTTGCACTTTACCTAAGGCGATTGCGCCTTCTTTATCAAGACAGCAGGGGACGACCGTTCCGTCAACCAAGATGCCAAAATGCGAGGTCAATCCATAGCATTTTCCACTTTTTCCTAAAATCGGCAAATCACTGCTGGGCCAAATAAACTCTGTATCGAAATGAAGGTAAAGGCGATTTTTAATCAGAACACTTTTTTGTTTGCGCACGTCAAGGTTTGCTGAAATGCGAACTTGGAAATGCTCTTCGATACGCTGTAACATTTGTGTATTGTTCGTAGCACTACCGCGGGGGTCGTTCAAATTCCAAAGGCGGTAATTGATGTAAAGCTGGGGCTGTTGTGCAAAGGCCATCTCGGTGTAATTAAAAATTCTTTTTAAGTATTCACTGGGGTCTTTATCTTTAAAATTATCATTAAAGCTATGCAGTGAAAAGTTCACCTGGTGAAAGCTTGAGTGCAAAAGAAGTTGGACCTGTTTTTCTTTGAGTAAAACGCCATTGGTTACAAAAAATATTTTTGCTTGGTATTGGTCGCAAATTTCAATCAGCTCAGCTAAATTCGGATGCACCAGCGGATCGCCCATAAGGTGAAAGCAAACCAGTTCGGTCAGTGGTGCTACTTGCTGAATTATGCTGCGGAAAAGGTCCAGGTCCATTATCTTTTTGCTGCGTATGACTTCGGGGCAAAAGCTGCACTGAAGATTGCAGATATTGCTGATTTCAATATTTACCTTGCCGTATTTTTTGACGGACTTCTTTCGAGAAGGGCCTGTAGTGGTTTTTTCTGAGGGCGTGGCTACCAACATCAGCAGGAATATAGACCAATTCGCTGATCTTGATAGTCTTTTCACAAAATATTTCACAAAAAATATTGACCTCTAAAATTAAATTACATATAACTTACATATGGCTCAACGAAAAATTATTCATGTTGATATGGATTGTTTCTATGCGGCGGTCGAAGTTAAACATCGTCCCGAACTTCGGGGAAAGCCTTTGGGCATTGGCGGGCCGCCAAATACCCGCAGTGTCCTTTGCACGGCTAGTTATGAAGCGCGAAAATACAATGTAAAGGCGGCAATGCCATCCGCACAGGCGCTGCGATTGTGCCCGAATTTGATTTTGCTACCACCAAATTTTGAACTCTATAAAAAGGAAAGCCGTTCAGTGCATGAAATATTTCGTCGATTTACCGATCAGGTCGAGCCCCTGTCTTTGGACGAGGCCTATCTGGATGTCACGGACTCTCCCTTTTTTGATGGCAGTGCCACCTTAATTGCAAAAGAGATCCGCTCGTTGATCCAAAACGAACTTAATCTGACGGCTTCGGCTGGTATTTCACAGAATAAGTTTTTGGCAAAAATTGCCAGCGATTGGCGCAAACCCAATGGTCAATTTCTGATCAAGCCTGATGAAATTGACTCTTTTATCAAGCCATTGCCTGTGGAAAAAATTTATGGAGTGGGCAAAGTGACGGCAAAAAGAATGCATGAGCTGGGTTTGAAAACATGTGCGGACATACAAAGGCAGTCTTTGTTTCAGATGACAAAGTGGTTTGGCTCACGCGGTGCTGAGCTTATTGATTTGTCCCATGGAATTGATTTTCGCAAGGTCGAGCCCCATAGCGAGCGTAAATCACTGACCGTTGAAGAAACCTATAATCAAGATTTGCCGGACTTAAGTCAGTGTTTGCGACAGATTCCAAGCTTGTATCAAGATTGGGAAATAAGGATGCAAAAGGCCAATTGCAGGGATCGTATTCGAGGTTTTGTAATCAAGATTAGATTTTTCGATTTTAAAAGCACCACTCACGAAATCTCGGCCAAAGATTGGCCAACAGAGCAAGATTTTAGGGTGCTATTCGAGCGGGCTTGGGAACGCAGAGGGGACCCCGTGCGACTGATTGGATTGGGTGTTAGGCTGGGTTCGGAAAAAGCTGCTTTAGATCAAGATTTGGCTGATTCGCCCCAGTTGCGTTTTGCTGTTTAGCCAGTTTTAAGCTGGTGGTTTTTAACTGGTTAGCTCGTGATTGGGACTTCGATAGCTCCAGAACTTGGGCAGAAAAAATGCTGTGATCAGCACCGCAAGAAAACAAACAATTCCACCCGACAAAAGACTGAAGCTGATTGAATACTTGGCGGCAGCCCATCCAGCCCGATCATTTCGATCCCAGATAGACGCCAGCTAAGGCACTTTTAGTCCATGGCTGCTTTTTGCTTTGGACAACTAACCAGGCAACATGACGGGCAGCAGCGAGGCCCTTCGCAAGGGTGAAATTCCAGTGCGCGCCATCTAAAAATTGTAAATGCAGCAAATTATTAGATATAGTGCACGTAAATAAGCAAGTGATGGTGGGGGATATTTTGAGTCTTTTCGAGCGGGCAAAGAAAAAGCTAAAGCGCTATGGTTGGAAAGCCTGCCTGGGTATCTTCACCTATTATCTGATCAGAGATCTGATGCTTTATGTGGCAATTCCCTACTGGGTGGCATCTAAGTTATAACCAGTAAGATATAATCCGGAGATCCTTAAAAATGGCCCAACCTGTAAGGCATCAAGTGACAGCTTTTTCTGGATATCAAAAATTTGTCGTGGCCCTTCTCGCGTTTCTTCAATTTACGATCATTCTTGATTTTATGATTATTTCACCTTTGGGCGCGATATTGATGCCGGCATTGCATATCTCGCCATCGCAGTTCGGCGTCGTTGTTTCAGTTTATGCTTTTAGTGCGGGAATATCCGGTATTCTGGCGGCTGGATTTGCCGATCGTTTTGATCGAAAAAAATTATTACTTTTTTTCTATAGTGGATTTGTTCTGGGAACTTTATTCTGTGGAATCGCACCAAGTTTTCAGTTCCTGCTGCTGGCCCGCATGGTGACGGGGCTTTTTGGTGGGGTTGTCGGTGCGATTGCGAGCGCCATTGTTACCGACTTGTTCCCTTACGATATGCGTGGGCGAGTGATGGGTATTATTCAAACGGCATTTGCCAGCAGTCAGATTCTGGGAATTCCTGCAGGATTGTTCTTCTCAAATTTATGGGGATGGCATAGTCCGTTTATTATGATAGTTGCGATCAGTGCCATTGTCGGAATTGTTATCGTCTTGTATTTAAAGCCCGTCGATGCGCATTTGAAAATTAAAAATGATCGCAATCCCTTTCATCATTTGTATACGGCACTAACAACAAAAAGATATCTAATGGCTTTTGCCGCAACGGCATTGTTAAGCACAGGCGGCTTTATGCTAATGCCTTTTGGCAGTGCCTTTTCCGTCCATAATCTGGGAATTGACATGGCAAAACTACCGCTGATGTATTTATTCACAGGATTGTGTGCAATGATTTCCGGGCCCTTGATTGGTCGAGCCAGCGATTATTTTGGAAAATTTAAAGTGTTTTTATTTGGCGCCGCATTGACGATGATTATGGTAATCATCTATACAAATTTGGGCGTAACGCCATTTCCATATGTTGTTCTAACAAATGCCTTGCTGTTTGTCGGTATTTTTTCGCGAATGATTCCGTCGCAAGCGTTGATGTCTGCCATTCCAAGTGCAGACAGTCGTGGTGCGTTTATGGCCGTGAGCTCATCGCTACAACAAATTTCAGGAGGTATTGCTTCGGTTGTCGCGGGCCTGGTGGTTGTTGAAGCCGCTGATGGTCAGCTGCAGCACTTTGATACTCTTGGTTACATTTTGGTCGGGCTGACTTTGACTACGGTTTTTATGATGTTGAGTATTCACCGTAGCACGCCTCAAGCCCAATAGGATCAAAGCCAGATGAAAAATTCGTTGGTGCAAAAAATAGCCGTTGTGGGCAACGCAGCTGGCGGAAAAACTCGAATGAGCCTACGCCTTTCGCAGCTATATGCTTTGCCTGTGACCCACGTTGACAGCATTCAATTTGTCGCAGGGATGACTGTTCGTCCCTATCCAGAGACCTGTAAACTGCTGCTGCAAATTACCGAAGGGGAAAGCTGGATCATTGATGGATATGGGCCATTAGATCTTATTGAAAGTCGATTCCTGGCCGCGGATTGGGTTGTTTTTATTGATTTGCCAATTTGGCTTCATTTTTGGTGGTGTGCAAAGCGGCAGTTTAAAAATCTGTGGTCGCCTAGGGCAGAACTTCCTGCCGGGTGTAACGAGGCCACTGTTGCCCACACTCTTAAGCTGTACCGAACAATGTGGAGCATGCACAAAAAAATGAGACCCGAGCTACTAAGAATATTTAATCGTGAAAACTTACGGCGAAAAGTGATTTACGTCAGGTCCTTCCAGCAATGGAAGGACCTCTATAAAAATGGAATTCCGTTCGCTTCTTAATTCCGTTCGCCAAAAATTTTGCTGTCTAAAGAAAATTTTCCAGCGCCCAAAGCTAGAAAAAGAATTGAGATTCCCAAATATCCCAGGGCTGGTTCGAATGAGGAACCTCCGGTCATGTTGACGAACGGATCGCCCATAACTACAGCATGCATTAAAACCGCGACGGCCATCGTAAAACCAAGGCCTAGGCTTGCAAGGCGTGTTAGTAGTCCAAGAATTAAAGCAATGCCCCCGCCGAATTCCGAAATTGCACCCAAAAATTGGAAGAAACCAGGGACGGGTGCTGTCGGCGGCATCCAGGCAAATGGATTCTGAATCTTGCCCCAGCCGTGGTAAAGAAAAGCAACCCCGACAATCAAGCGCAATAAAAGTAAAGCAACCGAGGCAAAGTTTGTTTTATGCGGCATCGTTTGCAGAAAGAGTTTAATTTTAGAAGAGTTCATCAATAGTCCTTTCAATTGGTTTTTGGATCTAAGCCAATATCATGCTTCAGCTTTCCGGCTATCGACAAGATCTTTTCATTGTCTAGGTATAGGCCATTGCCGATAAGAAGAGCCGATAAGAAGAGCCGTGATAATGGCAGGGAAGCTTCGGCTGAAAATTTTAATTATTAGTCCTTCAGAGCCGCAAAATTGAGTGGCAGTTTATCGCCAATCCAAAGGGCATGGGCCTCGTGATCGCGGTAGTC
>CALQIT020000051.1 GCA_943330705.2 Streptomyces griseus | reverse complement strand
TTTATGTGCATTTTAGCTCCCTGTTTTGGTGGCTAAAATACTGATAGTGATCAAGTTTGTCTTAAAACGGACTTAAATTATGAAATGTCTGACGTTGTCTTACGGCTTTGGAATTGTTCGCTTACGGAAGTTGTATGCTCTACCTAAAAGTTTTCTGACATCTTCATTTTTGATAAACTTTCTGTTTGTTCTCACAACTAATTTAAGGTCCAAATTGATTCGCCAATTTATTATTTCGGTAAGTATTGTTAGACGATGCTTAGGTATATCGAGCTTTGTTTGAGGGCCGCTGAATTTAGTTTCATTGGCAAGATCAAGCTGTCTTACAAATTCTTTAAGAAACTCAGTTAGGCGTACATTGTCCCGTTTATAGTTTTGACCGCGAGGTTTTGTTTTTCCGGCATCCATTTTGGCACGATTGCGCTCATTCGCACGGACATCAAAGTCAGATCGCTCATCGTAACGAAAGAGGTCTGGGGATCGAATCATTTTGCCAAACTTCTTTTTGAATGGCTTGATCTCGTCCTCGCCGTTATCGGCATTAAATTTTTCATTTGGCTCGGCGTAAGCAATTTCAAACCCGCCTCCTCTTAGGCTGTCATTGTTTACAAAAAGTTTCTGCGCTACACAGAATATGAGTGAGGTTCTGTTTAACTCATCGTATTTTTCCAGAAGGCCACCGTAGGGCATTTGCTTGAATATGGGGTTTAGCTCAACCGGACCACTAAACTTGCGGGACAATCGTCGCTTGCGGTTTGTGGGACGCTTCACAGGGGCGTCCCTGAAGTTGCCTTACCGCTTATCATTCCCGGATGCCTATCTGTGAGCATAGAAATTTATGAAGAGGCTCTAGATAGTCGGATATTTCCTCTTGCGGTATGGTATCGACATATTGGTTCAGCAATTCAATGGAGAAACCTTGGTTTGGGCTTGTGCTATCATTTACACAGATTTTTTCACTAATGAATTTTTTGACATCAAGGGTAGAAACATATTCTTCGTTATCAAATGATTCCAAGACTTGTTCTCTTGTTTGGGGAGCCCCATTAGAATCGTTACCTATGATTTTTCTTGGCTCCGCGCTCTGAACCAAAGATTTGGTGAGCAAATAGTTTTCGATTTCCCGTCGATGTAGATAAATTTCCATCGTTTTGAGAGGAGCGCGTTGTGACAAGGGCAGCGGTGTAGAAATTTTCTTTACTACGTTGAACGTGTCATTAGTGCTGTATGCGCCCTGTAAGGGCATATTGTCCCTATCCTTCAAGCTAATGAGCGATAGCAATTCAATCTTTCCTTGATCCTCCAAGTCCAGATCGTTTTGATAGATTCTTCGCAGAGACTCGACAAACTTGTCTTTTGAGTCCTTGTCTTCATGAATGTTATTTCTTGAAGACGGTAATTCGTGAACAGAGTAATTTAGCAATCCGCTTTGAAACCTTACACCAAGTTTGCGTTTGAATAAGGCTATCAGAATTTCCCAATCCTTTAGACCGTCTATCAAAATAATTTGCTTTGAGAATCGAAAACAGAGCGCAAGAACATTTTCACTAGAGTGCTTGCTATCAAAAATTTGCTGAAGGTCTGAAAGCTTCAAAATTCCTTCCCTCACGGATCCGTCCCGCAAAGAGAGTATTCGATTTGTGTTAATGTACTTTAAACTGACGGGACTATGGGTGGAGGTAACCACCACAGAATCTTTAACCTTTGAGAGGGTGGTCCACAAATCGGGAACTGCTGAAGTGTGAACGTGAGAATCTACTTCGTCCAAGAGAATAAAATCAAACTGATCGCCAAATAAATCTACAATGGCATATACGGACAGGAGCTGATATTCACCGTCGCTTATGTGGCCGAAGCCCACAGCTTTAGACTGAACGTCAAATTCAAGATTGTTTTCATCAAGGTTAAGATATGAGTTTGCAATCGAGGCAATTTGAAAAAAATAAATAAAGTGATGAATCTGTTTTATTCGATCTGTGAAGTCCCCAGAAATTGAATCTAAAAGGCGCGACAGGCCAAGTATTATTTGGCTGGTAATAACGCCGTCTTGATTTGTATCTGCCTGTGAATCAGTCGCCATGTCGGCAACACTAAAAACTTTCGCTTTAAGTGGGCCGACAGTATTGGCGTCAACTCCAGTCAACTGTTCTATAAACTGAGCAAAGTAGGAGGTTTGAAAATCATCGACACTATAAAGTTCGAAAAACTTTTTAGGGACTTCAAGTGAAAATGAGAAGTTTCGGATCTTATAGTTTTTATTTAAGAGATATTGAGAACACATACCTGTCGCTGCAAATCCATCCGCGTCCCGAGGGGCTCGCTTAAAAAAGGTAGCAAGCAAGATAAGTAAAGAACTCCATTTACGATCAAAGAACAAGGTTTTGGTGGGTGATACTTTTCCTGAATTTAGAAGTTTTCTAACTTTTTGAAGATGTGGGCCAAAAAGTTCTGTGAAGTTTTCGTTCTGACCAGAAGTAAATCCAACAATGGATTTATCGCTGTCATTGATATAGGTCGAAAAGAGAGACTCCATTAAGCTGGATTTACCTGAACCATTGTTGCCTATGAGAACATTCAGCCCAGTGTTTAAAGATATGTTGGCAGTTTTGAAGTTTTTGCGAGAATGGAGATTAACATTCATAGAAGTCATTTTTGATTTAGCTCGCCAATCAATTCATCAACCGACTTCATGGCTTGCGCCAAGAGGTCTTTGATTTGGACAGCGTATTCCTCAGGTTCCAGCATCTCTACCTCTTCTGGACCGTGTGGATTGTAATGACCAGCGGATAGGTTGCAACCGTCAGCTAGGATTTTATCAACTGGTACAAGCCAACTGTGGTCTGTTTCTTCGCGTTTTTTATACAGCTTCAGTAGGTCAGCAAAATGCTCTTCCGCAATCCCAGCTTTTTTTGTGAGCTTCTTGTCAGCAACGAGTTTTACTTCATAAAACCAAACGTCTTTGGTCATCTTGGTCTTATCGAAAAATATGACCGATGTCTTTACGGCTGAGTATGGCAGAAATACTCCAGCGGGCAGACTGACAACCGTATGGAGATTGCACTCAGTAAGGATTTTTTTCTTAACTGTTTGGTAGGCTGCATTCGTTTGGAACAAAACTCCTTCAGGTACGACCACTGCCGCACGACCGTCAGTCTTAAGTGACTTTTCTATATGCTGCAAAAATAGAAGCTCTGTTGCCGTTGCTTCAACTGGGAAGTTCTTTTGGATTAGATCTTGCTCTTTGCCGCCAAAGGGAGGGTTCGCTATTATAATGTTAAATTTGTCACGGTCATCAAACTGTCTAATGTCGTCAGAAAGCGTATTCCATTTTCTAATCTGCGGATAGTCCACACCATGCAGGGTCATATTCATCAATCCGAGAACATAGGGGAGCGGTGTCTTTTCTTTCCCATAGAAAGTCTTATTGTTTAAAATCTTTCGAGCTTCGGCTGTCTTTGCTTTGGGTTCTAAATGTAAGTGTGACTGGATCAAGAACCCACAGGTGCCACATGCAGGATCATACACAGTCTCACCAATCTTAGGGTCAATCAGTTGAACCATAGCTTTGATCAAAGGTCTAGGAGTGTAATACTCGCCAGCATTGCCGCCGCCCTCTCCCATGTTGCGAAGTAGGTCTTCATAGATATGTGACAGTGAGAAGGCTTCCTCACCAACGTCGAAATGAATCTCTTGGATTTTTTCAATAACATCGCGAAGAAGAAAACCAGAGTTCACACGATTTTGTACGTTCTTAAAAATCGAGGAAACAATATCGCGTGGATCGCCTTCTTTAGTGCCCTTTAGATCTGCCAAATACGGAATTAAAAAATCATTGATCCATTTCGTTAGCTCGGGTCCTGTTTTACCTTTTTTGACATCTGTCCATACTGACCACTGAAATTCCTTTTTTATCAGGGGGTGATATTCGTCACCATTCAGATCTGCTTGGGACTTACGTTCATTTTCTTTATCCTCAAAAAACTTGAGATATAAAATCCAAGAGAGTGCTTCGGTATATGCGGTCGCACCGTTGATGCCATCATCTGTCCGCAAGATGTCGCAGCATTTGTTCATTATATTTGTAAGGGAGGCCCTTGATGTCATTTTTTTGTCCTTGTTTTCTTTTTAACTTTGGCTCTGGCAATAGGTTGGCTTTTGTTCGGAGATAGCTCCGATTGGTCTGATTGCCTTATTTTTTCTAGCAGTTCATGGCCACTGCCTTCTGTAGGATCTTGAAATACTAGGCGACCTGAATAAGCTGAGGTCAATACGGCATTTTTCAAAGTAGCAATCAAAGGCATAATAGAAGTTATCAGGTTTGCTTCAACAACAGCTGACTCCAGCATCTTGCCCATTAGTTTAATAATCCGTACTTGCTCCTTGAAGGGCGGCAATGGAATTGGCATTGATCTGCAAGTAGAAACATTTAGATTTGCTTGCCCCGAAGTCTTCTTTGCGCGTGAAACCAGCCATTCTTTGCCTTTATTCGATTGTAAATATAGTGAAAAATAAGACTGCAATAAGACATTGGGCGAAGGACGAAAGTGAACGATGGCTTGGTTATGACTAAATTCCTGTCGCGTATCCTTTATCTCTGTTACTTTCCCAAGCGGTGGTCCTACTATATTAATTAGTACATCGCCATCCCTAGTCGTCGCACGTTTAAGCTCTCCTTGGTGTAGGCTTTTGGGAATAAATGTCGCCTTGTTGTCACCAAGGAGAGAGCCGTCAAATGATAAGTTATAAACTTTTAGAAACTGAATTTCGCCAACATTGGTCATTTGCTTTGCGTCTGGGGTGCTACCCGACTCAATTTCTTCACACGCAACTTCTGCTCTTATCCACTCCCATGAATTTGGAATCTCAAATGGGATCTCTTCAGGCTTGATCGGCAGCAGGTCATCTTTTTTCTTCTTCTTGCCGGCGGTAAGTTTGGCGTGGTCGGCACTAATGCGCTCAAGGAGTTTTGAAGCTGGCTCGTCATTTGGGTCTTGAGGAGCAAGCTCGCCACGAAATGCCTTCTGTAACAAAGCCTCCCGATACTTGCCGATCAACTCCTCGGCCTTCGTTACACTTTTCTCAATGGTCTTGATCTTTTCTTGTGCGGACTCAATTTTTCCTACGATTCGCTTTTGTTCGCCGAGAGGGGGAATGGGAATAGTAGCTTGACCAAGCTTGGTCTTATTCAGCTCTATTTGATTAGTGGAGCCCGTTGTGGCCTTTTCAATAGCCTCTTGGCCTTGGGCCGACTTTAAAAAGGAAACTAAAAACCATGGGTGCAAAGAGTCCTTGGCCCGTATTAGTGTTACATGGGAATCTGGAATGGTATCTTGGAAGCTACTTTTTAAACAAACTGCACGACCAAGCGTTCCTGTACCGGTTGAGTTGACTAATATGTCACCGGCCCGAAGTCGATACCGTTCATCAACTTTATTAAACCACTCCTTCGTACCAATTTTCCGGTTGTCGGGACGGAAGTCATCCCAATAGATACATCTTTGATTAACAACGTAGATGCCAGTATCTTTTTCGCTGTACTTCGGAGACTTGCCTCTGCCAAACTCGTTAAGACAATCTTCAAGCGACGCCTCAGCCCAACTTTCAGGTATTTCCATCTTAGACATTGGCGTCTCCTGATTCGTTGATCTCGAACCCGATAAACACCAAAGCTAGAGTATCATCAACAAAGTCTAATTGCCGCTTTTTACAATACTGCTTCACAAAATCAAGGTCGATACCGTCGATCATCATGTCCTTTTTAGCTTGAGCTAGTTTTTGGTCGGACGAAAATGCAAACTTTAACTCACTAGGTGATCGGAAAAGTTCCCGAATCTTTTTGCTCTGCGATCTAATCATTAGCTCAGGACTGAATCGATCTTCATCGCCATAAATATTCTCAAAATCTATTCCAGCGAGTTTAGCTTTCGCAATTGCGACAGTCTCCTCATCTAGCTCCATGATTTCGGGTGGGTGCGATTTAATTTCGATAGTTGGCATTTCCGCTGTAATGCTTCTCAAATTGTTTTTGTCTTTTCTCTGACTCATGCGACCACCCTTGAATCATAAAGAGCCTCTTGTAGTCCGTTGACGATGACTTTTAGACCATCGGGGCCGCCAGCTATTTTTTGAATATCAGAAAAGGCACCGTACTTTTTAATGGTAGCTGTTTGCCAGAACTCAGCACTCACAGAGAAAGACTCAAAGGCTGAATCTTGGTAAACTTGAATCATGTCGCGAATGAGAGCCGTCTGATTGTCGTTTGAGCCTTTAAATTTTTCTGGATTAACTGACATTGCCTTTTCTGTGCGATCTACTTTTGTCATAAATCTTGCGCCAAAAACTAAATTAGCGAGGACGTCGTACAGATCGACCTCTTTCATCTGGTGCTTGTTTTCAAAAATTCCCTCAAGCGAACTGATTTGAAGTCCAAGCTCTATGGCTTCAGTCTCCAAGAATTGACGACGGGTTTTTATGTCTTTCCAGGTTTTGTTAAAATCTTCGATGTTTTTAAATTTCTGCAGGAATAGTTCAGATTGGAAGAGTGTGAATCGTTCGGCATCCATTGGTTTACCATCTGGGCCAGTGAAGCTAATACTTTCCGCCGCCATATTGATTCGGCCACGCATGAAATCCTCAGACATTCGATAGCGAAGCTGTCTTATTACTTCATCGTCGTCTTCTTCAAAGATTCCAGTTGAGGTCACTTGTTCTTCTGTTTCAGCAACAGGTACGGGTTCGTCAGAACTAACTTCAATTTGTTCATCGGGGGACTCGTAGCTCTTGGCTTTGGGATCAATCTCAATTTTGCCCTCATCAATAATGGCTACTGGGTTATCATCCCAATCAGGGTCATTAAAAAGAGCCGTCGAGTGATTTGCGTACTCAAGGATAAAGAAACCAAGTTTTTCTTTTCGCTTATCCGGGTGCTGATAGACTCTCGTGCCGCGCCCAATGATTTGCTTGAACTCTACCATTGAACCGATGTTTCTAAAGATCACAATGTTTTTAATGGTCTGAACATCAACTCCAGTGGTGAGGAGCTTAGAAGTCGTCACAATGACGGGATATGGGTTCTCAAGGTTTTTAAAGTCTTCAAAGTGCGGATAGGTGTTACCCTCTTTGTCATTGCCAGTAATTCTGACTGCGAACTCGTGAGTAAATCCAAGCTGATATTTTTCATTATATTTATCAAAAGCTTCTTGGCAAAACTTTGCCATATCAAGTGCGTGGCGTTGATCAAGACAAAACACCAAAGTTTTTCCCGTGATGTCTGTTTCAAATAGATGCCGCAACAAGTGATAAGCAAATGCTCTTGTTCTTTCTGGTATTGAAAGTTCGCGCTCAAAATTTGGCGTGAAGTAGTCTTTTACAGTGAGCTTTCTTCCAGCCACGTCTTTGATGTCGGTATGCTCTGGACGGTATCCAAGCGCATCTATGTTGGAAGTCACTCGCTTAATGATGTAAGGGCTTAGGAAGCCATCTTCAATGCCGTCTTTGAGAGAGTAGTTGACGATCGAGTCGCCAAAATAATCATAGGTGTTGTTGTTCTCATCACGCTTTGGAGTCGCGGTCAGGCCAACTTGGACTGCACTTGAAAAGTATTTTAATAACTCGCTCCAAGTCCCATCTTCTTTGGCTCCGCCACGATGAGCTTCGTCGATAACGATTAGGTCAAAAAAGTCTTTATCAAATTCTTTAAAACGGCTGGGCCTATCTGTGGGATTGCCGTCATCGTCGATACCCACTAGCGTCTGATAGATTCCAAAGTAAACTGCGCGACCCTGTGGGAAGGTCTCGTCGTCAGGAGCCATACGGTAACAACTGTCTTTGTCAAAAGCGTTGTTAAAATCCTGAAACGCTTGATCGGCCAAGAGATTGCGATCAACGATAAAAAGAATCCTTTTAGAGATGCCCGATTTCCAAAGCTTATAAACAAGCTGAAGAGACGTAAAAGTCTTTCCCGTGCCTGTCGCTTGAGTTATTAAAACTCGTTTTCTTCCGCCGACAACCGCTTCGACGGCTCTATTGACGGCCATCTCCTGATAATATCGGGGCTTCCTGCGCTTGCCTAACTGAGACTCGTCATAAAAGTTGTGCAAGATAGCGTTGAGCTTTTCTTTAGTTGGCTTAATGCCTGAGTATTCGAGGTACATATTCCAAAGTTCTTCCGGCGTATGAAACCGATCTACGGACATCTGCTTGTTTGTTTTAAGGTTAAAGAACTCTATCTCAGTTCCATTGGTCGCATAAGCAAACCAAAGACCAAGTTTTTTTGCGTACTCTTTTGCTTGAGCCGCGCCTTCTAGATGGCTTTCTTTTTCCCGTTTGGCTTCAATGACAGCAATAGCCTTTGATGGTGCATATCTTAGAAGATAGTCAGCCTTCTTTGGCGTACCTCTCCTGCCAACTTTGCCGTCAAAGTGAATGCGTCCATCGGTGATGTTATATTCCCATTCAATTTGCCAATCGTGATCACACCAACCAGCATTTTTTAGCTTTGGATCAACAAGTTCTTTTCTTGTGCGAGCTTCGCTTCTTTGATTCATCGTTAATCCTACCTCTTACCTGGCTGTGCGAGCCAATCGGCATAGTCATCAAGGATTGCCGCCGCCAATGCGCCTACCTTGCGATTCTGATCTTTCGCGGCTTTTGCTAGTGCAGCCTTTGTCTCTTTTTTAACTCTCGTGGATAGGGGCAAGCGTTCATCGACGTCGCCGATAAGTTCATTCGGAGTTTTGTAGTTCGCTTTCATTGAAGCCTTCATTGTTCAGCCAATCTCCCTATGTTCAAATGGTGAGACACGTTCAAAGAAAATACAAAAAGTATTCATAGTAAATACTACGGCGTGTTACAATGTATGCAATGAGTATACAAAGTAAGACGATCAAAATTTGCCTGTATAGCCGAGTCTCAACCTTGTTAGGACAAGACCCCGAACACCAGTTGGTTCACCTACGGCAGTATGCCCAGAGCAAAGGGTATGTTGTTGTGGCGGAGTTTATTGATCGAGGGGTAAGCGGAACCCGTGAACGACGACCTGCCCTTGATGAGATGCTGGCGCGAGCCCGCAATCGGGAATTTGAGATTATTGCCGTTAGTGCGCTTGATCGGTTGGGCCGCAACACTAAACATATGCTCAATTTAATTGATGAGCTTAAAAATCATCGTGTTTCAATACTGTCGCTTCGTGAGGGTATAGATTTTAGCAGCCCTATGGGGCAGATGATGCTCACAGTGATTTCTGCGATTGCCCAACTGGAGCGATCACTTATTTCGGAACGAATCAAAAATGCTCTGGCCGCCAAGAAACTTGTGGCCATTGAGTCTGGCAGTGGTTGGCGATGCGGACGTCCAAATGTTGTGACCAACGAGATTCGCGATAAAGTTTTAAAGCTCAGATCTCAAGGTCTATCGGTTCGGGCCATCGCGAAAGAGATTGGAATTGGGAAAACCTCGGTTTTACGGATTCTAAATGGTGGTCCAAAAAGATGATGGATTTCGATAATCATAACTTATTGATTTTACATCAGTTGGCTCTGCACCTTTTCGAAACGTAAATTTGCTCCACAACGATTTGGTTGTGGACCTTAACTGGCGGGCGAAGGTCCTGTGCGACTGCCGGAACACTTTGATCAGTTTATCGGTTTACTGAGCGACTAACGGAACCTCGACTCAAACGGAGTAAGACAATGTCGTACGATGATTGGAATATGAGCGACGAAATTAAAATCGGCAAAGTCCTTCAGCAATTACTGAAGGAAAAAAATATGAGTCTTCGTGAACTGGCAAAACGCTCTGGTGTTCCTGCCTCTAATCTTACCGAGTGGAGTGCCAACCGATCACCAAAGAATCCGGTCCAAGCTAAGAAGGTCGCTGAGGCTCTTGGTGTAACCTTGCATTTTTTATTGTTTGGCGAGTCTGATTCGCAAGAGCCGATCCAGATGATTCTGAAAGAAGAGTTTTTTCAGGGGACATTTGAGATCACAGTTAAAAAAGTGAAGGTCAAATAATGAAATACACCTATAGAATTATTGATGACCACTACTTAGAAATGGGCGGCGAGCCTTACGAGTATGGTGAAGTTGAGCTAGTAACATTTCTAGCTAATGAAGTTCGGCTAATGCTATTCGAGAAGGCGATACCCTTAGTAATGGATCAAACCGACAAAAAAGAGTGGAGCTTTTTGCATCGTCGGATAAAGTGCAAAATCTTCGAGGGAGATAAGCTGGTTACCTGGTGCGCTATTGACGAATATGGCCATCTAAGTGGTGACGATGGCGGTGGATGGGCAGCCGTTTTGGATGAAGACGAAGACGCTCTAATAGCTGCGGGGCAAAAGGTGTTTTCGCCAGAATACCTAAAGTTAATGGCCGATGTTGCCGCTGGGAAGCATGATACAACCAAAAAAATAAAACAATCATCTAAGATTCAATCGACTGAAGCCCTAGAACCAAAAAGACAACAAGTCGGCAGAAAATTGGTCCATGCTGCAGTTCCAACTCCGCCCGTCGAACCGTCGATTGAAGAAAAGCTCGCCGCAGCTCGCGCACGGTTTGGCAGCATTGGCTTGCCGAAAAAGACTGAGCAACCAGAAACCAAAAGCAAGAAGCGGAGTCCAAGTGGCCGTAAAAAAAAGTAAGCCAATAAAAGATCTTACAATTACAATTCGTCTAGACCCGGATGACGAAAGTAAACTTAAAGCCCTCGCCGAGCTGATTGGCAAGAAGAGTGGCATTGAGGTCACAAAGTCTTGGGTCTTGCGTGAGTCAATGCGAGTTGCCCATGACATCATCAAGAAAAAATACGAAGAAATGTGATTATCCCTATGAGCAACGGATCAGACTTTGACCAAAAAGCCATTCAAAGCTTGCGAGAAGCAGCAGAATCTATATCGGCTGCTTTAGATATCTTGAAAAATAATAAGTCAAATTACCAAGCAACAAATCTACCAGTATCTGATGCCGTTGATCACATCGTCTCTTGCTTGATCAAGGACTCAGCTTACTTAAAAAAGCTGGCTTCGGTGTGTGAGGAATCTGCACCGCTTACAAAAGAGTTTGAAGAATGATTACAGAAAAAGACCAAATCTATGAAGACATAAAATTGCTTTTCGATCACGGCGATCCACCTGAGCCACTTCTGAATGAATGTTACGAAGCATATACTAAGTACGAAGACAGTCGGTTCTGGTGTCTTGCTTCGAAAATAAACCAGAAGATGGGCAAACTCGATGACGCCCGCAAAGACATAAACCAAGCCTTACAACTTGACACGCTCAACTTGGAATACAATTACCAGTTTTTTCTTGTCCTCATGGCGCAAGGGCAAACTCAAGATATTCCCCGCCGAATCAACTGGCTCTTTGAACGATTGCCACAAGAGTCGAAGACAGAGCTTGTTGGCTTCATCGAAGTGAGCCTGGAATCTGGTTTGTTTTCTAAACATGAGCTGCATACTGATGTGATCGTCGAAATCCTGCGAGCCAAAAATAAAAGAGACTGAGATGATCCTTCACGCTCCTAGTCAGAAATTTGCGGCGTAGAAAACTTTTGCCTGGCAGCGTTGTTTTCGATTGAACCCGACACATTCAGTTGTTGATTTTGGACAAAAACATTGTTGCTTCCAAAATTTGGCAGACGTTTATTATATTTGATTTCGAGTTCGCGCAGGACCTTAGTCATTTGATCAAAGGCTTTGTTAGAGGAAGCAATCCAAGACTCAGTTACTCGGGCGAGCTTTTCGTGATTTTTCATAAAAGGACCGCAGTAGTTCACATCACTCGCATCTAGTGACTTCAAATAGAATCTTCGCCAAACAATGTAAGAGAATACGGCGGCCTCTAGCTTGAGCGTATCAAGTCGCCCCCTAATTCCTAGCTCTTGAGCAATTTCGTGAGCCATGCCTTTAATATGCCGTCCAAAGTCCCTTTCTGCGCCGGGTTCGCCAGTCTCTTTAAATAATTTCTCAAGCAACATAAAATCGAGCTTCTCCAGCGAATGTGGTGCTGACTCGGGGGCTTTTTCGGGCAGCGTTGGCTTTGTGATTGGTAATTGGAGAGCTGGTGATGACAGGCCTTCGCTCCTTAGAAATCGGCGGACTGTGTTTCTACTTAGACCAAGAGCTTTCGCCACGCCTCGTATGTTGCCGGACTCTTGGAAGAGGTCACGCAATGCCTCTTGTTTTTCTTTGTTCAATAGGTTCGCCATAGATTACTCCTTTGAAAGTGACCCTGGGTCTGGGTCATCCATCGTTGTCGGAGGGGGCACTAAATAGTCCTAGGGTAGTTCTATTGGATGACTGATTCATCGTTTTTAGTAAAATGTGGTACAAACCAAGAAAACGACCTAGATAGATTAGAAAGGCTTAGTGTATGAATAACCCAACAGTATCAAATACAGTTTTTCACTTCACTGGCATAAAAGATTCACAGCGTGGCATTTTCAAGCCTGACCATGAAAGTTTTAATACTTTAAAGACCATTTTAAGCTCTCGTGAATTTCTTATGAAGCCACATAAGCGGCAGTTGGCCAATAGCAAAGGGCAATCCTGCGCTGATACCATCTGGATGTCGTGTTTTACAGAAACACCTCTTGGGTTTCTCCGTAGCCATGTTGATGTCTTTGGGAAGTTTGGCATTGGCATCAACATTCGATGGGCTAAACGCTTGAATGCACAAAATGTCATATACGTTGATTCTGGCCATGTCCCGCCGATTGTTGAACAAGAAATCAATAGGGGCATTATCGGTATTATGGAGTTCTCAAAGTTTTTCAAAAATCTTCCACCAGAGTACAAAAATGGAGTCACAAAGGGCGATCCATATTTTGATAAAATTCCAAATCCCGAATATCCAACAAATATCCTTGGAACCACTGAAAGCTATATCTATCGAGAAGAAAGAGAATGGCGAGTTTTCGGACGTGGAGATCATAGCAAGCTGCTTTTCACACCCAAGTTTGATTATACCGATGTTGATTGTCTAGTTTGCCCGTCTGATTTCGTTAAGGATTTGGTGGCGTTCATTAAATTCGAACTCAACACTGAGCCTATTAAAATTGTCGAAACAGAAACTCTCACCTGACGACGAAAAGTTATCGCTCAGCGCAAACGCTACCTACTTCTGCCTCACTCATCCTGACTGTAAAATTGTGGATTTTGAGAATACATTGACCTGTCTTTGACCCGCAGACATTTCAGTGCAATGATTCCAATAACTTAGTGGGGTCGTGAACACCTCCACCATTATTAGAAACGAACCGGCGTCCGAAAAGATGCCGGTTTTTTTATTTTTCTCAATAAATTCAATATTTCGATTTTGGTGCGTCTGTTGTTTGAACGTGAGCTAACGGAGAGGGTCGAACCACAGATCGCATTTACAGCCGGATGGCTAGAGGGCTACGTCGTATGGCCTTCGTTTGACTGCAAACCGTCTCAATCTCATTTCAACAATTCAACTGGCGCCTTCAATGGAGGTAGCTTGATATCGAAATTGTCCTTAACCTTTTCAGTTAGTTTTACAATTTTACGATTCTCCAGAATCTTTCCGCTTTCAATATTCTCTATTTTCTCCTCGCCATCCACTTTCTCTAGCTTTCCTAAAGAGGAATACTCTCGGGTGAGCTTCCCTTTGATATTTCTGTTACCAGATCCCATAGAGTGCTCCAAATACTCGACCGCCTGGGTCACGTGGGCGAGAGTTCCGTCATTGCGATAGAGGCCCGAATACGTTTCCTCGCCGCCTTCACCCAGTGATCGGACAAAGGAGAATTCAACTCCCTTTTCAGAAGGAGTTAGTTTCAATTGCTCTATCCAGGAAATATCCACTTCTTCGGTTTTTGCTAGAAGCTCTTGAAACGTTTTAGGGGTTGCAATCGTCTTCTCAGAATACTTCATTCGTTCTTCGACAATCCGAGCACTTCCACCTTCATCAACGACTTTCAGGTCCTTCCAACCACGGTCCGAATAGGATTTGGATTCCCACTTTTGAAAAAACCCAACGTGAAACCCTACAGCTGCATCCTGAATTCTTAGACTGTCGATAACAACAGAGAATTTCTTTTTAAACATCTTGGCCCGGTCTTCGAGCCAATCCTTCCGGTCAAAGTCAAAGGTCTCTTTGCCCACTTTCTTGGTACCCTTGAAGTTCGCACCATACAGCTTAGAATACTCCTCGAAGTTTTGATGATTCTGGCTCGACACCCAGTCGGCCAGGAGTTTCTCGACCTCGGTTTTTCCGATTTCTTTCGCATGGACCGCCACGCTGGAAATAAAGAGTACAAAAGGGATCAGTAGTTTAAATTTTTGCATAAGCATAGATTGTAGAATCTAGGCTTCTCAAACGCAACATCGAACTCAGATCCGCCTCGCTCTATTGACGGGGCAACTCCAATTTGGATGCCGGCAACAACATCGCTTGGCCCCAATGAGATGATGAAGACTCTTTAATCAAATGGAGCTGCGCCAATCGAACCGTGTGCAAGATTTGCGGAAGGTGTCCTGATGAGACAGCGATGCTTGCTAGAATTGCCGCGATTTTGATGAGTTTAGAGATTCCCATGATTCCTCCTTATGGAATTAATTTCTGATCCGAGTGGCGTTTGAGAATCGTTCCAACGACGCCATGGCTCCACTGCTTTCCACGTCGAGTAGATATTTTCTGGTTGTTCAGAATTTTTGTAATGGCTCTCTGGCTCTTTCCAGATTGCCAAAGTTTCATAATTTTTAGGATGAAGCATGACCACCGTTGCCGGAACGTGATCTCTCCATAGCTACATTGATGCCCAAGGACCTAGCAGTTTCACAAAACGCCAGAAGGTCTGCTTGCCAAGAAGCCTCATCAAAATCACAAGCTAAGAACGTACAAGTGTCGTCTTCTCGAATCGCGTAGGTGCCGATTGTTGCGGATCCACGAAGGTGAGTCCCAACAGCCAGAGCGTTCAGTGGGGAGAATTTCTGATGGCTACAGTCTCCACACTTGATAGTTGGCTTCTGACAAATTAGCTTCACCCATTCATTTTCACATACGGGGGCATAACCACTTCTGTTGGTTTTGTTGTTCTCCCAGCGTTTAGGGTAAATGTTTTCTCGTCCTCGAAATAGGGTCAGAAATAGATCGGCCTTATCTTCATTTGATTCGGGAGCTTTCATCAGAGTGGGACGGCCCAATGGAATCGCTGGTTTGTTTTCATCTCGTTGGGATCGGAGATTCTTGAGCTCACTCAATAAACCAGCGCGTTCCTTTTCAAGAGTTGTTAGTCGATTCTCAATCGAACGGATTTGATCATCTACACCCATGAACGCCCTGCTTTTATAGAAACCTTCAGCTTCAAGGCCGAATGAATTTCAACCAACTTATCAATGCTCATGTGTCCAATCTGACCGGTGAAGATTTTCGATACACGGTCTTGAGATAGGCCGGGCACCATAGACGCTAATTGACGTTGGCTGATCTTTTTCTTGTGGCAGTGGTCCTTGATGGCTTCAATTAGGTCAGATTTAACCTTGATAACTTGGTAGTCTACGCCCCACGATTCTGCCAGTTGAACCAATTCCTGTTCTTGCGTTCGGAGCATTTGTCCGCCTCTAGGATATGACTGTAAATATACCTTCAATGTGGCGTGGTCAAATCCATTTTATCAGTGATCCAGCGGCGGCGGCGTGATAGGCGTTATGTCATTAACGAACGGATTTTTGTGAGCCAGTCGTTGAGTCGAACAATCAATGAGAAATACCAAGTATGGGTTGCCCATCACATGACCCACATGGATAACTTGCGCTCAATTCTTCAAGCTGGAGAGCTGCGGTCCTACAATCTTATGAGGGGACAGAGTTACCGGAATCTTGCCAATGAAGATGTTCAAGCGGGTCGCGCCGCTATCGTGGTGTCGGCAACACAAAGACCCCTGCATGACTACGTTCCTTTGTATCTTGGTTTCAAAACTCCAATGGTCGCGATCAATCAGACTCATAACGAGGAATTGCTATTCCTGAGATTCTCGCTGGATGTACTCGCGACTATCGGATCCGTTGTCTGTGACGGCAATGCTCGGTCTCATGCCTCAAAATTCTATTTATTTACTGACCCGGATGTATTCTCAAACCTCGATGTTGCGGCTATCAGGTCGGTCAAATATGCCAAAGATCCCGAGCTCAAACGAAGAAAACAGGCCGAAATTTTGATCCCAGATCGGCTTCCCATGTCTCAAATGCTTGATATGATTTGTTATAGCGAAAGTGCCCAAACTCGCGCCTTGTCCATTTTGAATGAATTTGGTATAAAAAGGGCGGTCAAAGTTAATCAGGGCTGGTATTTCGTAAACTCTCCGCAAGCCGACCCGAAAGAAGGATAGCTAAGTGGTTACTTTTGTTAAAGGCGACATTTTCAAATCTCCAGCCCAGGTGCTCACGAACACTGTGAACTGTGTTGGTATCATGGGTAAGGGTGTTGCCCTAGAATTTAAGAACCGGTATCCGCAAATGTTTGGCGATTACCAATCGAAATGCGATCAGGGAAAAGTAAAACCTGGTCAACCCTATCTTTGGGAAGATGATTCCACACAGGTGCTCAACTTCCCAACCAAGCGACATTGGAGAGACAATTCTTTGCTTCAAGACGTAGACGACGGCCTTAAATACTTAGCTGGTTCTTACGAGCAACTTGGTATTCAGTCTATCGCGATGCCAGCACTTGGCTGTGGACTTGGTGGTCTTAAATGGTCAGAGGTTCAACCGCTGATTGTGAAGTATCTAGGGGCACTGCCAGATCTTGATGTTTATGTTTACGAGCCACAAGGTGCTACGGCTATTAGAAGTGATGCTGATGGAAGAGATTCAGGTACTCAGATTGCTGGTGATAAAATCTCAGCGCGACAGCCAGAGGCTTGAACTAAGCGCGTAGTCCCATCAAGTGGTGGGGACGTTTCGGGTTCGACTTGCCGAAGTTCGCCTCCACCATTTTCCCCGTCTTCAATGATTTCAATGCCTTACTTATGTTAGGAATTGTTTCTATATTGTCGTGAATTAGTTCGATGATACCAACCCAGAACCAAAATATAACTCGCTAATACCCAATGAAAAATCACAGGAATAGAAATTCCTTGAAGCAAAAAGCGAATGATCGGCAATCAATCACGCTCAACGGAACAACCGGCTCCGCCGCCACCATGCTTTTGAAGTATCACTAGACTTCCCATCATTTACGGTTCTACGTTGGAGCGAAGAATACTGTGGTACGTTTTTTGCTAAACTCTGAGAGGAACAGAGGCCAACGCCACAAAAGCAAAAGTACACTGGAGCCAAATGTTGACAGTCCAATATTCTAGAAAATTTTTCTCAAACCTCGGACTCGCGTTAGTCCTTGTTCTGAACTCATGTGCAACTGTGCCGCGAGTACTCAACCAGCCCAAGCGTCCAAAGCAAACAGTAGAAGCGCAAACCAAAAGTGTCGTCGACCTGACCAAGGGAATTTCTTCTCAACAAATTCGAAAAAAACTAGATCAATTTAAAATCGCTCTTAATAAGGGTGATTTAAATGCGAGTGACTGGAAGCTTCACGACGAACTTCTTGAGTCTTACATTCAATTAAAGCAGACAACTTCGAATAAGTTAGTTATCCCCGCCAACTCAAGAATCATTCTGCCCTTTGAAACCTATTGCCTGAACGCCGGAAGAGCACCCCCATCTGAACATGAAGTCTATCACTGGCAAAAATCTAAACCTGGCATCAAATACTACACTGAACTTTTGGCTTTAAGACGCTCTGGCGAAATTAAACAATCAGAACTTCAAGAACTTTTATGGAACCTGGGTAATGAAACCCGATGGGACGACTACCCTGATCGACTCAAGGCCATTTTACAACGAGTGGATCCAAAAGCATCTCTTAAACTTCCCTCTCAAATTAAAGATCAGGCGAAAAGTTTAATCACTGATTCTATTATTAGCCTTCCCGGAGTCTCGGAGGCATTAGTTACTTACAATCTTGTCAAGGGTAAGTACTACACTTATGAGGACTTTAAAAAGTCCGTTGAAAGCCTTACCTCTAAGCATGAACTCAGTCGATACGATGATCTCACCCAAATCCCTGAGACTGAGGTGTATAGTCAAAGCGAAAGCGAAGGCTACAGCAACCAAAACGTCACATTTTACAATCCCACCAATCAAGCTCAGGAATTAGATTTAACCGAATACTACTTAGCCCCTGAACGTAATGACGTTCAACGTATCGGCATCAATCCAACGGCCAAAGATCCGACACTTTTATCTGATCTTGAAAAAACACTTTATGAAACGATGGCGCGCCTGGGGATTGGGTTTACGCCCATCCTTGGTGACGTCGCAGACATTTACGAAATGATTTACGGCAAAGATTTTCTAAATGGGAAATCCTTGTCATTTGATGAGCGGCTTGCTTCTGCGGTGGGCGTTGTTCTGGGCAGTGGTTCGACCTATAGACACGCAAAAAGATGGGTCAATGCACCGGCTGAGTACTTACCAAAGTTTGAATCGGGCTTCGCGAAAGTAGCAAATAAAAACTCTGGATTGCCGACTTATACTGAAGCAGAAAAAATTTTAAATGACAGCCATGTCAAAGCCAAAGCTCTAGGAAAGGGGCTTGACTATAAGGGAACTCAAGAGCTGTCAAAATTTCTTAGGGATAAGTCTGCGCACCGCGCAGATCGCATCGAGACTATCCGATCTTTTGAGCCTGGCAGCATTCGACGGCAAATCGCTCAACACGATGAGACTGTTTACCGATGGCACAATGACGACACCGATGTACAGCAGTTTGGTAGGTTTTTAAGTCCAGACATGATTGAAGATCGGGCCATGGCCCGTTCCCAACTTGCGCTTCCTGATAGAAATAGTATGAAACATTTGGATTCTTTTACACTTAAAGGTGGCAGTACGATATTTGAAGGGCGAATTGCCCCTTACGCCAGTCATCCAGGTGGTGCTCGGCAAATCTTAATTCCGGGCAATATTAAAAATGATTTGAAGTTCCAAGGTAGGATCAAATAATGATCCCTCAACATATTTTAAACACGATTGATGAGGCACTAGAATCTATAGAAAACGATATACGTCAGCGGATTTCGAATAATCAGGGGTGTAAGGACCTGAACTACATAAAAGCTGAGTTGCTAGAAATGAGATCGGGAACACGACAGCAGGCTTCATCGGAGACGAGTCGAATGATCGTCGACTCTATGGACTGGGAGCAGCCATGCCTGAAAAAATTCAACGAGGTGCGCGAGCTTCTCCGAAAACACTATCGCCTGCGTCCATAATCAATCGACAAATTCAATCTTCTGCATCTTCTTCCGGGTGGTATTCGCAGACTGTTGATAAATGTGCGCAAAAGATGGCCATCGGCTTAACTATAAGATTATCTGGAGTTGCCCCTAATTAAACGAACACTTCCCTTTAAGGGACGCATGGCGTCCCATCATTTCACATCTTCTCACCAGCGATATCATCAAAAGCTGCCACTCCAACTTGGACTTTACTTGGACACTGAAAATTTATTTGAGTAGTATCAAGCGGTTGGAAGCGAGAAATCGCCTCCACCATTTGCGCGCTCCAGATATCTGATATCAGTGGGAATTCAGAGTCTGAGAGTTTTTGTCACATGGTCAATGAATTCTCTCGTTTTTGGGGAGACAAATTTTTGCCCAGGAAACACTAAATGTATCGGATTTCTATTTAACGACCAATCAGGAAGTACGACTTTGAGTTCATTGCTCTTCAACTCATCTGCAATCATATGATTGGGAAGTAAGGCTAATCCAAACCCTCGAATTACAGCTTCTTTGATCGAACTAATATTATTCATGCTTAGGCGACCGCGAGGCACTAGATCTTTTTTTCCCGTGGGACCCTTCATTGGCCATTTCATGGGCACACCGTTTGGAGAGAATACAATAAACTCGTAGTTGCCGAGATCAGCGAAGTTCTTCGGTGTGCCGTGATTTTTTTTTTTTTTAGATATTTGGGACTTGCAACAATGCTCTCACCACTTGAGGTCAGTTTCTTCGCAATGAGCGTTGAGTCCTCGAGTTCCCCGAGGCGAAAGGCAAGATCAAAATTTTCAGCAACCAAATCAACAACTCGCTCAGTGAGGATCAAATCAATTTTCACCTTGGGGTATTTATTCAGAAACGAAACTACAACGTCGTTGAAGTGGCCTGTAGCAAAGAGCATTGGGGCCGTGATGCGAAGAGTTCCCTCCACTGTTTGACGAGAGCCATCAAGAGTTTCCACCGCATTTTCAATTTCTTTTAAGGCAAGGGCTGACCGCTGAAAAAGGGACCGTCCTGCATCGGTCAGGTTCAGAGCCCGCGTGTTTCGCACCAGCAAAGTCATGCCGAGTTGATTTTCAAGGTTCTTTATTTTCCTGCTGACATTGGACTTTGGCAAACCTAAGGCCTTGGCCGCCGCCGTTAGGCTTTTCAGTTCATATGTTTGTGACGTCGATACGTCACATTTACCTGCTCAAAGGCAATATAAAGCTAAGCGTCAGTTAAGGACTCGAGGAGAATGGCAATTTTACTTTGGCCGTCAAATTGTACCAAATGTAATATAATTTTGATATCTTCGTCGGAACAAAG
>CALQIT020000050.1 GCA_943330705.2 Streptomyces griseus | reverse complement strand
TGGGGGATGGTTGGCCAGTTTCCGTAGGCTTTAATTCCATCACGGATCTCGGTGTCTTCTAGAACATTGATGTCCTTGAATTGGACTCCAAGATCTTGCAAAATGGCCGTGGCCCGGCCTGAAAATCCGCACATTGGAAAGCTAGCGGTTCCCTTCATAAAAAGAACGACTTTGTTTTCGTTGAGAAGACCTTCAATTCGAGTTTTTGTATCAGACATCTGCTAACCTCTTAAGTAAGTTTGAATTGCTAATTTTTAAGTTTTGTTTTTATCGCAAGGGCATGTACTTCGCCGGTCTTTAATTCAGGAGCAAAAGCGGCCATAACCAGCTGATGCTGTTGCACCCTAGATAGGCCCGAAAAAGACTGGGACTCAACGGAGACTTCCCAGTGGTTGGCGGTTCCTGTCAGATCATGGACTTCAATCAGGCCGTCCGGGAAGTTTTCTAAAAGTCGCGTTTTCATCATTTCTTGATTCATAGGGGCAATATGTAGCTGCAAATGGCATCGGAGTCAAATGTAGGGAATGGGTTCCAACTTCAACCCAGAGGGGCCTATGTAGGGTGACAAATAGATTTGAGTTCAATAGACTGCGTCTTATGTTTTTCCCTCCGGTTTTCATTGCTACTCTTTGGACATTCTTTACCTACAGTTTGGTTCGCTTTAGTTTTTTGCTTTGGAATTGGAAACTTTACCAAAAACAAGAGACGTCGGATTTAATTTGGGCATTTGTCTATGGCTGGCGTTTTGACCTTTCGGCAGTGGCAACCTTAAGTCTGTTTTTCATCCTCTGGGCTATTCTTTTGGACCTTTGGCAAAGATATTCAAAAAAGTATTGGCAAAACAGTCCAAGGCTTGAAAATTGGGTTTTAAGCTTCAGCATGGGTCTATTTTTAGCGGTCCACGTGTTGATGCTGCTATTTAATTTCATTGATACCGAACTTATCAATTTTGTTGGTCGAAGATTTACTATTGATGCTATTTCTCAGTTGCTCGAAGTCCCGGGAAAAGCCCAATCCTATGTGCTTTATGCTTGGCCTTTGGCTTTGATGTTCCTGGCAACGATATCTTGCTATGGATTTGTAGTGCGTCGGCTTTATCGCAAAAAAATAGAAATTAATTGGTTGCGGCAAGCTCTTGGGTATTGGAGTCTTCGGCTTTCGCTTTTACTGTTGCTATTGGTTGCCGCGCGAGGAGGGCTTCAGTCTAAGCCAATCAGCTTTGCTCATGCGAAGAGCTTCGCGTCTCCATCGATGAATTCCTTAGTTTTGAACAGTTCTTTTACATTGATCCAAACCCTGCTCAGGGATTCTTTGCCGCGTGAAATCTACTTTCAAAATTCAAGTGAAATGTTAAAGCATCTAAATGGTTCTTTGAAAGGTCCCTCTTGGGTTGAAGGGAAACGTTTTTCGACGAAGCAAAACATCGTCTTAATTGTGCTTGAAAGCTTCGCTCTTGAATATATGGGTCTACCCAACGATGGCCAGGGGTTCACTCCATTTCTAGATGAACTTGCTAAAAAGGGGATGCTTTTTAGTAATGCCTTTGCCAGCGGTCGTCGTTCCATTGAGGGAATCGGGGCAATTATTGCCGGGGTGCCGGCCTTGATGAGTCAGCCCTTCATTAGCTCGCAGTTTCAAACCAATTACTTTTTAGGAATGGGTACTCGGCTTGAAAAAGTAGGATATCATACCAGTTTCTTTCACGGCGCAAAAAATGGTTCGATGTATTTTGATCAATTTATGAAAAGTGCTGGGGTCAAAGAATATTACGGGCTGAACGAGTATCCGAACAAGGATGACAGCGATGGCACCTGGGGGATCTGGGACGAGCCCATGTTTCAATGGATGCTGACAAAATTAAATCATTTCCCGCGCCCATTTTTTAGTAGCGTATTTTCTTTAAGTTCACACCATCCCTTTAGGGTGCCAGATATTTATAAAAGCAAACTGCCAACTGGCAAGTTGGATATTCTACAAAGTATTGCTTACACCGACTTTGCTTTGCGTAGATTTTTCGCAGAGGCTCAAAAAATGGATTGGTATGAAAATACCTTATTTATCATCACTGCAGATCATACCTCGCAAAGTTTTCGTCCCGAATACCAAAATGAAGTTGGCAAATACCGAGTTCCTTTAATTCTTTTTCATCCGCGATTATCTTTTTCTAATTTGGATTCAACCCAGGTTGTTAGCCACATTGATATCCTGCCCACGGTTTTGGATTTTCTGGGTCTTCCAGAGAAAGAAAAAAATTACTTGGGACAAAGTGTTTTTTTTCAAGGCGATCGCTCGGCAGTGAACTATATTGATGGTCGCTATTTCCTATTTACGAAGGACTACTTTTTGCAGTATTTGCGCGGCGGTGACTATCAGATGTATTCGATGAAAGACCCTGGGCAAAAACTTCCGCTACAGCAACCCGCCGCAAAGAAGCAAGAGCTTGTAGATCGTTTGAAAGCCTCGATTCAATATTTCAGCCAAGGCCTTTGGGACAATAAGTTATATTATCCCCTGGGGCCATAAAGTAATTACAATGAGGCCTGTCGAGAAGGGCAGGGGGGCTGCAAACTTGCTTGCTAACCGCGTGGATTAGACTTTATAAGGGTTTCATGAATCTATTTTTTTCGGCATCAAGTCCTGAGCATCAACGCAAAGAAAAGGCAAAGGCACGTGAGCTTCGCCAGACTCAATGGTGGAAAAATCAATTGGGTATGGGTACCTGCTATCATTGCAATCAGCGATTTCCACCGCAAATTCTAACTATGGATCACTTAATTCCGGTGGCCCGTGGTGGGCATTCGGATCGCAAGAACTGCGTTCCCTCGTGCAAAGAGTGCAATACAAAGAAGGGTCATAAAACCCGCGCCGAGCTAACCATGGAAGAGCTGTCTCAAAATAAGGCGTAGCTAAATCAAGGCTCGCGAAATCAAGGCTGTACCGTTGGCGCCGCTACACACAGAACTCCAACGCCAAAAAACATCATCACAATGGCCATCGCAAAAAGACTGCGGATACTCATCTTGAACCTCGTGGTTATTGAGTTGAGCTCTCTTCGGACAAAAGTCTAGGTTTCTAAAGCCAGAATTTTTTGGCGTTTGTGTTCAGAATGAGACGTGTTCGAATTGAGCGTCAATTCGCTATTGGATGAGTGTGGCGTGCCTCAGGATGAGAATAATCAACAGCAAGATTTTCAATGCTTAGTTTCCGCTAAGGGTTCAGTCCACCTTATTGAAACAGACATTTGGCAATCGAAATTATGAGTCATATTCTTCAATTTTCCAAAAAACCTGCTGACGCGGTCCTGATGCCTATCCCTGAAACTGAACCAAGACTTTATGTTCGCAGAATTCTTCGATGGCATAGCGGACACCTTCGCGGCCAATCCCTGAGCTCTTTGTCCCGCCATATGGCAGATTATCGGCTCGGTAAGTAGGAACTTCGTTGATCACAAGGCCACCGACGTCGAGTTCGAGCATGGCTTCGCGAATGAAGCTAGCACTGTCAGTGAAAATTCCAGCTTGCAATCCAAATTTAGAATCGTTCACAGCTTTAAGAACTTCAGTATTACTGGAGTAAGTCTCGATGACGACGACGGGGCCAAAGACCTCTTCACTGACGATTTTTTGATTCCGTTTGGTGCCAGTTAGAACTGCAGGACTTAGCAGTGTTCCTGTTCGCGCTGATTTGGTCAAAACCTTCGCACCGTCCTTCACAGCTTCGTCGATCCAAGCCGAAATGCGCTCGGCAGAGGCAAGGTCAATCAAAGGACCGATCACTGTTTTCGCAAGGCTTGGATCCCCGACCTCAAGTTTTGCAGTCTCAGCCAGCAACAACTCTTTAAATTTATCAGCGACCGACTCATGCACGTAGATTCGTTGAACTGAAATGCAGACTTGGCCGCTGTAGGAAAATCCGCCGAACGCACAGCGAGCCGCGGCTCTTTCAAGGTTCGCATCTTTATGAACGATGACAGCAGCGTTACCGCCAAGCTCAAGTAAGACTTTTTTGCCGATCGCTTTTTCCTGTAAAATCCAGCCAACTTTGTCGCTGCCTGTGAAGCTGAGAATTGAAATTCGCGGATCGGTGACCGCAAGACCTGTGACTTCGTTCGAGGCGTTGAAAACTTGAAATGCGTCCAGCGGCACCGAATCCCGCTCGTCTGAGACTTCTTTCGCAGCTTTCGCGAAAATTTCTGCAAGCAAGATCGATGCACCTGGCGCTTGTGGCGGTGGTTTCAATAAAATGGAATTTCCTGCCGCCAAGGCGGGCGCCACTTTGTGAGCGACAAGATTCAGTGGAAAATTAAATGGAGTGATGGCAAGCACTGGGCCTCTGGGGACTTTGTAACTCACGGCTGTGCCGAAAGCTCTGCCGCCGGCATCAATGTCGACAGGGATCACATCGCCACCGACTCGCTTTGCTTCTTCAGCGGCAATGGTAAAGGTGCCAATGGCTCTGGTGACTTCAACTTCGGCAAAAGTCACGGGCTTACCCGCTTCATTCACCAGACACTCGACAAGTTCAGCTCGCCTGGCTGAAATCCCTTCTGCCATTTTTGCAAGCAAGCGACTTCGGGTAAAGCGACTGATGCGTCGAAATTTTCGAAAGCTGGTGGCAGCTGACGACAAGGCTAATTCAAGATCGGCTTTGGTGGCTTGATGAGAGTTTCCCACTGGCGATTGATCGTGTGGCTTATTCACAGTCGTCTTATCAGCTGAAGTCTTCCACTCGCCAGCGATCCAAAGCTTATACTCTTTCATGAATGAATCTCCTTTAAGCCTTGTTCGATGACGTTTAAGGCTTCATCCAATTCATTTTCTTTGATCACCAGCGGAGCCAAAATTCGCAAAACATTTCCATGCGTTCCAGAAGTCATAATGATCACGCCATGTTCGAAGCAATACTTCACTAGGCCCTTTGCTGCTTCTGGATAGGGTGTCTTGCTCGTGCGCTCGCGTACAACCTCAATGGCCAACATCGGACCAAGACCTCGCACGTCACCGATGACCTGGAACTTTTCTTTCCAAGCATGAAGTCGGGCTTTTAGCTTTTCGCCTAAGGCCTTTGCTTGATTTAGGATTGAGCCTTTTTCAAACAAATCAAAAACCGCAAGTGCCGCTGCACACGAAACTGGATTTCCGCCGAAGGTACCGCCGATGCCACCCTCAAGCGGTGCATCCATCATCTCAGCTCGTCCCGTGACTGCTGAAATCGGCATTCCACCCCCAAGACCTTTTGCTGTGGTGATCAAATCAGGAATCAGGCCCGAGTGCTCACAGGCAAACATAGTTCCCGTTCTACCGAAGGCAGTTTGAATCTCATCTGCAATCAAAACAATTCCGTGCTGACTGCAGTAATCACGAAGCTTTTTCAAGAATAAGGCTGGGGCCGGAACAAATCCGCCTTCGCCCAACACCGGTTCAATGATAACGGCCGCCACCGAGGTCGAAGAAATATGAGCGTAAACATTTTCTTCAAAAGTTTTAAAGCACTCCTCTGAAACTTTATTTTCATCAGAAGTCGAAGGCCAGCGATAAGCATAAGGATAGGGCATGCGGTAAACTTCAGGATTGAAAGGACCAAAGCCTTGCTTGTAGGGCTTTGCTTTCGAAGTCAAAGTCATCGCCATATAAGTGCGGCCATGAAAGGCATGATCGAAACACACAACCGCTTGCCGACCCGTGAAGGCTCTGGCGATTTTGATCGCATTCTCGACCGCTTCCGCGCCGCTATTGGCAAGGAAAGTTTTTTTCGCAAATGCGCCCGGGGTTTTCTGATTGAGCTTTTCTGCCAAGCGAATATAGCCCTCATAAGGCATGACATTGAAGCTTGCATGCATGAGCTCTTGCGCCTGATGTCCAACGGCCGATGACACCGTCGTCGGACAGTGGCCAGTGTTGACGACACCAATGCCGGCGGCGAGATCAACCAAGTGATTGCCATCGACATCTTCAATCATGGCTCCGCTTCCTTTTTTTGCAAATATCGGAGTCGTATGAAAAGGTCCCCTGGCCACATGCAATTGTCGAAGCGCCATGAGTTCTTTGCTCTTAGGTCCTGGGATTGAAGTTTTAAGTTGAATCGCCATTTTAGTACCAACCAATCGGGGCTTCATCGAGATTGATATTCACTTGCTTGGTTTCAAGGTAAGCCTCGATGCCATAAAGACCCAGCTCTCGACCAATGCCACTTTGCTTGTAACCACCCCAAGGCAATTCATTGAAAGTTGGATGATAGTGATTCACCCACAAAATTCCGGCACGCACCGCCGAGGTCACGCGCATGGCACGATTGATATCGCGAGTCCACACTGCTGCCGCCAAACCATACTCAGTGTCATTGGCAATTTGAATGGCCTCTTCTTCATTCTCAAAAGGAATGACACTTAATACTGGACCAAAAATTTCTTCACGAGCAATGCGCATGTTTGGTTTTACATCATCAAAGATTGTCGGCTCTAAATACCAACCCTTAGCAAAAGCGCTGCCCTCGGGGCGCTTGCCACCACAGACAAGTTTTGCACCTTCTGTTTGACCGATGCGAATGTACTCTTCAACTTTTTCTCGGTGCGCTTTTGAAACCAGAGGTCCCATCTTTACGCCAGCCTCAAGGCCATGGCCGAGTTTGATCTTGGGAATTTTTTGCAGCATCGCCTGGACCAACTTCCTGTGAACTGATTTTTCAACCAGAAGTCGCGAGCCTGCAGAGCAGACTTCGCCCTGATTCGCAAAAGCACCAAAGAGTGCGCCATCGACGGCGGCTTCAAAGTCGGCATCAGCAAAAACAATATTTGGATTTTTACCACCAAGCTCGAGCGAGATCTTTTTGAGATTGCCAGAAGCCCCGACCATAATTTTTCGGCCAGTCACCGTGCCACCCGTGAAGGCAACTTTATCCACTTTCGGATTCGACGCCATTTCTTCACCCGCACCCACTCCTGGACCGGTGACGACATTCACCACTCCTGCAGGAAATCCAACATCGTGAATGATTTGCGCCAGCACCAGTGCTGTGATCGGTGTCAGCTCTGATGGCTTCAACACACAGGTGTTACCGGCAGCTAAGGCCGGCGCCAATTTCCAAGCTGCCATCATCACTGGAAAATTCCACGGAATGATCTGAGAGCAGACGCCGATGGGTTCGCGCACCACATAACTCATCATATTGGCTGGCACCTGCATGGTTTCGCCGTGAATTTTAGGCGCAAGGCCGGCATAAAATTCAAAACAATTTGCCGTGTCGGCAATGTCAAACTCAGCTTCAGCTAAGGGCTTGCCACAATTTTTTGTTTCAAGCTCAGCGAGAAGTGATGCTTGAGCCCGGATGCCCTCAGCCACTTTGAATAATAATTTTGAACGATCCAGGGCCGCCATCTTTCGCCAAGGTCCATGGTCAAAGGCTTCTCTTGCGGCTTCAATAGCATGAATGACATCGCTGCGATCGCACTCTTGCACCATCGCGATTTTTTCGCCGCTTCCGGGGTCCATGATATCTCGAGTGGATCCCGATTTTGCTTTGACCCATTCGCCACCGATATACATTTGATATGTTTTAATAAAAACTCCTATTTAAGCTGGTGCGCTGCTTTTATAAATGCCGATCAAAATTAAAATAATACAAACCCACTGCAATTTTGTGATTTTCTCTTTCAAGATCCAAGCAGCAAAGCCAAGTGTCACCAAAGGATAAGCGCCACTCACCGGTGTCACCACCGAGATCGGACCTTTTTGCGTGGCAATAATCACGGCTAGATCACCGCCGGCCATGAGGCCCATGGGGCCAAATGATCTTGCCCACTCACCGCCAGAGTGTATTCCCTGCCGGCCATACAAAAATCCATAGATACCTAAAGTTAAAAATCCGCCGATTGTGTTGTAAAGCGCCAGGTTGGCATCATTCGAATTTGGCAAACTGTAAGAGTACTTCACGATTGTCTGGGCAATTCCCCATAGAATTAATGCCGAGCTCGCAAACAAAATCCAGCTCCGCTTTGTGGCTTTGGCAGTCGGATCTGGCGGAGAATACGACAAGCCGATACAACCAATGATCACCAGACCAACGGCTACATACTGCAGGGGCTCTAGCATCTCGCCCAGAAAAATCCTGGCAAAAATAACTGTCAATGCTGGATAAGCAGCAGAAAGAGTACCCACAATTGTGATCGGCCCTTGCACGATAGACTTAAAGTAAAAGATCCAAGCAGCGCCATCGAGAATATAGGCAAGAATTCCAGCCAGCATAAATTGGCGGCCGACAGGATCCGTCAACGAGGTGTGATCTTGCGTAAAAAAATAGCCTAAGTTAACGATGGCCTTTGCCATGACGAAGTAAAGACAAAATCTTGCAGGCGGAACTTCAGCGATATATTTTTTAACCAAGCCCTGGCCAATGCCGTAAAAAAACAAAGCCAGTAAAGTCGGGACCATCCATATCCAAATTGAACCTTCCATAGTTTTTAAGCTTCCCTTCCTATTTGTTGTTAGCTTGAATTTGTTTCACGACTCGCGCCGCAGAAAGAAAGGCCCCATCGGAGTGGGAACTTTCAGTGAAATCACCGGCCAAGTAAACACGGTGTTCAGGTTTTCGAATTTCATTCGAAAGCTCATCATAGCGAGAGCGCCCCACCGGCCAAGCGGCAATGGCTCGGGGGTGATAACGATAAAATTCAATGCCTTTAATTTCTTTGCCAAAACCTGGCCATAACTTTTCAAAACCTTGAGTGATATTCGTGCGCACCTGGTCGAGCGGCATCATATTGAAGGCTTCGGCTGCATCTCCTGTCACCAATATTGAAACAATGCGCGTTTTGCCTTTTTGATCTGGGTTGCCGTCATAGATCACGCCCATATCTGAATCAGAGAGAATAGGCAAAATCGAAGCCTTCTTTTTAATCCAAAATTTTTCAGCCGCAGGGGCGACAAATAAATGAGCTTTGAAATAGGATCCCCACATCTGAGATTGAATCGCTTGGCGCTTTTTTTCTGAGAGGGCCGGTTCAAATTGCAATTCAGAAAGACGGAAAAGTGGAATGGTGCTGACCACATGTTTTGCGGTGATCACGCCATTGGTATTGGTACTGGTATCGAGATAAGTCACTTGCACTTTATTGCCGACGGTGACAACTCGGTTGACGCGTTTGTTGAGTGAGATATTGCTGAAGCCGATATGCTTGGCCATGCCATCAGTGAATTTGTCATTGCCACCCCGCACGCGATAACTTTTCTCGCCAATGCCTTTGTTGCCGGTAAAGATATGAAATTCCGCTAAGCCATCCAATGCTGAAATCCGTGACCAGCTGGTGCCAATTTCACATTCAATGGAAACCCGGATCCAATCAGCAACTTTTGCTGGCACCTTACTTTTCTTCACATAATCTTCAAAGGAGTTGTCTTTCAATGCCATCAATTCAGGCTTCAAGACTTTTCCACTTTTAATTTCTTCAATCAATGGAGCCACTAAGGTTTTAAAATTTTGAATAGCAGCAAGCTCTTCTTTAGTGAAAATCCGCTGGTAAAACTCAGCTCCAGTTTCATCCCCCAGCTCGTAGAGGCGGCTGCCAAGAACAAGACTGCTGACCGCCACATCACTTCGGGTAGGAAGCTTGAGCTCCTCTAAAATCTTAACCGCCGGATTGCTTTCCCAATACTCTTCCATGCCCGAGTCGGCATAAATCGCTGGTTCGCCTGGGCGTTCATAGCGAACGGTGCGCACTCGGCCCCCGACCCTGGGGCTCAGTTCAAGAAGATGGTAACTGATGCCGGCTTTTTTAAGACCGTAAGCCGTCGCCATGCCGCTAAGGCCTGCGCCGATGATCACGACATCGACTTGCTTTGGTGGCTTGGCATATGTGGTCTCACTTAAAAGAAGACTGAGACACAGAGTCATAAGAATTCGAAGTTTCAATAAAACAAGCTGCATTTTTCATCCTACCGTGAATAAAATTGAGGTCGCCTCGATATACGGTGCCATGATCAATGGAGGAAAATCAAATGATCTTAAATTCAAAAAGCCGCATTTTAATCAATGGGGAATGGGTTAATGCGCAGACCCAAAAGAGCCGAGAGATTTTGAACCCCTCTACTTTAGAAAAATTAGGCAACGTTCCCGAATGTGGGAAGGAAGATGTAGAAGCTGCGGTTCAAGCTGCGAAAGGCGCCCAAGTGGCTTGGTCAAAAATGCCAGGCTCAGAAAAAGCCAATCTCATGCATGAAATTGCCAGACGCACGCGAGCTCTGACCGAAAAACTTGCGACCACCATGTCGCTTGAAACCGGCAAACCTTTAGTTGAGGCCACCGATTGCATTGATTGGGTGGCGGCCTGCTTTGATTATTACGCCGAAGTCGGCAGGCAAAGTCGCGGCAACTCAATTCCGCCCGGTGCTCCACATCAAGTGAACTTCACTATCAAAGAACCTTACGGAGTTGTGGCTGCCATTGTGCCTTTTAATTTTCCGCTGCTTCTGCTTTCATGGAAAGTGGCGCCGGCTTTGATGGCTGGTAATACGATTGTCTGCAAGCCTCCGCATCAGAATCCACTTTCGAATTTAATGATGGCAGAAGTTTACAGTGTTCTTCCCCCGGGCGTGGTGAACATGATCACCGGCAGCGGTGAGACCGGTGATCTTCTGACCAATCATCCAGATGTGGATTTGATTGCCTTCACAGGTTCGACCAAAGTCGGCAGACAAATCGCCGCCAACGCCGGAGCTCAGCTTAAAAAAGTAAATCTTGAAATGGGCGGCATTGATCCCTTTATCGTTTTTGCTGACGCAGATCTTGATGTCGCTGCCGAAGCCGTTGCTTGGGCGCGTTTGCTCAATGCCGGTCAAGTGTGCACTTCATCAAAACGGATTTATTTGGAAAGCTCGATTGCTGCCACATTCACTAAGAAACTCGTGGCTTTCGTGAAGACTCTTAAAGTCGGGGATCCAATGAATCCAAATGTGGATATTGGACCGGTGATTTCAAAGGAAGCTTTAGAAACCCTAGAAAAGCAAATCGCAACTCTGCAAAAAGAGGGGGCAGAACTGCTATTGGGCGGCAAACGCTTTCAACCCGACGGCCTAAAAGGTTATTATTTAGAGCCCACAATTTTCACCAATGTGAAGCATGGTGGATACGCCACCACCGAAGAAATTTTTGGTCCCGTGATTTCTTTGATCACTGTCAAAGATGCAGAGGAAGCCATTCGCCTGGCTAATGATTCTAAGTTTGGCTTGGGCGCAGTCATTTACACAAAAAGTCTCGAGACCGCCATGCTTGCCATGGACAATATCAAAGCCGGCTCCTTCTGGGTGAACGATCCCCTCACCGACAACAATGCTGGACCCTTCGGCGGCATGCGCTGGAGTGGCAATGGGCGCGAACTTGGCGAAGAAGGCTTGGATGCCTTCCGCGAACCCAAGCATGTTCACATTGATTACATTCAGGAAAAGAAAAGCTTTTGGTATCCCTATAAAAACAGAAATTCACCCAGCGGAGAACAGCAATGAAGTATGTCATTATCGGTGGCGCCGGTGCCATGGGCCAGATCGCAGTTCGGGACCTGGTTGAGTTTGCGGATAAGAGCGATGAAATCGTGGTTGCTGATTATGACTTTGAAAAAGCAAAAAGCAAAGTTGCAGCTTTTGGCAATCGGGTGAGCGCTATCCAAATCAACGTGACTGATTTAATCAAAGCGAAAAAAGCCTTAGAAGGAACATTCGTTGTTATCAATTGTGTGCAATACCACTTAAATATCGATGTCATGCGCGCCGCCCTTGCAGTGAAAGCTCACTACATCGACCTCGGTGGCCTGTTTCATATGACCAGAAAACAGCTCGAGCTCAACGAAGACTTTAAAGCTGCAAACCGCATTGCTATCTTGGGAATGGGCGCGGCCCCTGGTATCACTAATATCTTATCGCGAATGGCAGTTGATCAATTGGATAGCGTGCAAGAGATCCACACCCGTGTCGCCGGCTCGGACCAAAGTAAGTACAAAGATGTGCCGGCACTTCCGCTGTCTTATTCTCTGCAAACAATTCTTGAAGAGTTCTCGATGCCTCCGGCGGTTTTCACCAAAGGTGCTTTCATATTCGCCGAGCCCATGTCAGGAATGGTGCCGCTGAAATTCCCACCACCTTTGGGAGTGAAGAAACCAATGTTCACCATTCACTCAGAGGTTGCGACCCTGCCTTTAACTTTTGCAGCTAAGGGCGTGAAGGAAGTGAGTTTTAAGATTGCCTTCGACACAGAGTTCTTAGACCGCGTTCGCTTCTTGCGAGATCTTGGTCTTGCTTCACATGAGCTAGTAAAAATCGGCCATGCTTCAGTTGCCCCCATCGAGCTTGTGAATAAAATTGCCATGGCACAGAAGCAAGCAAAGCTTGTCGGAAAGCTCAATCAACACGAAATTGTACGCGCCATTGTTAAAGGCACTATAAAGAAAAAAAAGGTCACACTGATTTTAGATTGTCACACCAAAGGCTTGCCTAAATGGGGATTTGGGACTGACGTCAATACTGGCTGCCCACCAGCGGTGGCGGCACTGATGCTTGCCAAAGGCGAGATCACTGGGATTGGAACGCTAGCTCCGGAAGTGGCTGTTCCTCCGGATGCATTTTTCAAACACTTGAAGAAAAGACAATTCTGGGTGACGCAAACAAAGAAGACTGGCTGGGGCTTAAAAACTTAAAGCCCCTGTCAAATTACCACTCAAGGTAAACTGATCTAGCCCCAGAAAAGTGGACACCAAAAAATGGATCACCTTCTTCACCCGAAACCCTGGCAAAATTCCGAAGGTCTCTGCCGTCAGCCTTTCTTATACTTTGGAAAATGGCCGCACCGAGCGCGCCCGCCTCGAGTTCCGCACTTGCGGTTCCCTCTGGCAAAATTAGCAAAATAGCAGCGACTTATTTAATAACCAAAAAACAGCACAGGCTACAAACATCCCATCTATCAAAGTCCTTGAAGGAGTGGGGTTCAATCTGGATGACGAGCTAACCTCCAGGCGAGACGAAGCGTGCGGTTACCGAGCTAACTTTTGAACTGAAGGCGCTTATTTCATCGCATAGCATTTCGACGACTCAACATTCTTAAAAGTCCAACCTAAAGGTCGATTGACGTCCGCTTCATGGGCAGCTGGAACTTACTCATTTCCAACTCTTGGATCAGAGCATTCAATTACGCTCAAAAAACATTGTTATTAATCCGATCAATTTTTTTAAGCACCCTTCAGCTCCTCAGCAATTTCGGGCCTCTTAAAAATGATTTCCAGTAGACGGTAAACGGAGCCCGATGGCTTTCGCAAGCCTTGTTCCCAATGGCGAATTGTTCCAATGTCCACGTTGAGAAGCGACGCAAATTCGAGTTGAGTGCAATCAAGCACTTCAATGCGAAGTCTCTTGATTTCAGCTTTTGAAAACTCAGGCGCAGGTGGCGCAAGCTCACGTTCGACAGTCTTAAGCTTGGTCTCGCCACGTTCAAAACCCACGGCCTCCGCCAGACCAGAAATCAAGGCTTGCCCTAAAACGGATTTCTTTTTTTCTTTCATGGCTTGCTCTCCTTTTTCAAAGTCGTTACCAGTTCACGAATCATTTTTTTTCATCAGCTGTGATGTCTTCTGACTCACCCTTCTTCAAGAGAAACAGCAGATGCGTTTTCGTAACATGGGGCAAATCAAAAAAAAAAATCCTGATGCCGCCTCGCTTGCCTTTGCCTCTGGACTCATCGGCCATTCGGAACTTTCTTACGCCGCCAGTTCCAGGCACGATGTCACCCACTTCAGGGTTATTCAGAATCGCGTTCTCTATTTCACGAGCTTTCGCATCAGAGTCGTTAAACTCTGCGAGTCGGGGCTGAATCAATGCAGCCATTTCCCGGTCACCTTTGTTCGCAATAGTTTATCGAAATACCCTCATTTTTATTATGATCTTGCTGCCAAGGTAAAAAATCTACTGTTTTTGTGGATAGAATGCCTGAACATCGTTACGCCGGCGACGAAGCTTCCTTGTTGAAAAACTAGCGGCCCAGGTGCGAAAGGATTTCTTGTTTTATTTTTGCGGGGACAACGGAGTAGGCCAAGAATTCCATAGAAAAACTGGCTCGGCCCTGGGTCAGGCTTCGCAGGTCGGTTGCATAGCCAAAGAGATTGGCCAGAGGGGCTTCGGCGCTGATCACTTGGCCGCCACCAGGTTTCACATTCATTGCGTGAACTTTTCCGCGGCGCGAATTTAAATCCCCGACGACATTGCCGACAAAGTTGTCTGGCGATGTCACTTCAAGTTTAAATATGGGCTCGAGCAGTTCAACTTTTGCTTTTTTAACGGCCTCGCGCAAAGCCAAAGAACTTGCGGCTTTGAAGGCCATCTCAGAGGCTGTTTTTTCATCACGAAGCTCAACGAAACGCAAAGTGCCTTTGATATCAATCATGGGATAACTGGCAATGGGTCCGACTTCGGAGGACTCGCGAAATCCGGACTCAATTGCCTTTAGCAAAGCTACAGGAAATGGCGTCGTTGTTTTAGCTAGATTGACAAATTGAATTCCAGTGCCTGGAGGTAAGGGCTCTATTCTTAAGGAAACCCTGGCGTACTGGTCTTCTCCGGCAATCTGTCGCTCGTAGATGTACTCACCATCAGTAGTTGAAGAAATGGTTTCGCGATAGGAGACCTGAGGTTTACCAACATTGGCTTGGACTTTATGTTCGCGAAGAAGACGGTCCACAAGAATTTCTAGATGCAACTCGCCCATGCCCGACAAAAGAGTTTGACCTGTTTCCGGATCCATTCTGACCCGGGCTGAAGGGTCTTCTTTCATCAATTTTTCGATGCCTGCCATCATTTTTTCTTGATCGGCCGAGGACTTAGCTTCTACGGCAACTGAGATAACGGGTTCTGGAAACGTGATGGTCTCAAGCACGACCGTACGTTTTGACTCACAAAGAGTATCGCCCGTTCCTGTGAACTTTAAACCGACAACAGCACCCAAATCCCCGGCTTTTAATTGAGTGATCTCAGTGCGCGTGTTGGCATGCATTTTTACAAGTTTTTGGATTCGTTCTTTTTTCTCAGTGCGGGGATTGTAAAGCTGGTCACCAACTTGCACGGTTCCTGAGTAAACACGAATGAAAGTCAAAGAGCCTGCGAACGGATCGTTGGCAATTTTAAAAGCTAAGGCTGCGGCAGGTTCGTCAAAATCTGTCTTGCACGCAATTTCTTTGTCGGGCCGATTTGGATCATGGGCAATAATTGGCGGAACATCCAACGGACTTGGTAAATAATTAACAATTGCATCCAGCAAAGGCTGAACACCTTTATTCTTAAATGCGGCCCCACAAAGAACGGGATAAGCCTTTAAGGCAATGACACCTTTTCTCAAGGCCGCCCGCAATTCCGCCGGGGTCACGGTTTCCCCATTCAAATAGCGTTCAAACAATTGATCGTCATATTCAACAATTTTTTCGATGGTCTCGGTTCTGACAAGGTTGACCTCTGCGATCATGTCCTCGGGAACGTCAGTAATTACAAATTTTTCACCTTTGCCTGAGCCGTCCCAAATAATAGCATTATTTTCTATAAGATCGACAACCCCACGAAAGCTGTCCTCAAGGCCAATTGGCACCTGGATCGGAATTGCGTTGGCACCTAACTTTTCTTTGATCGAGTTTACGCTCATGACAAAATCGGCGCCAACTCGGTCCATCTTGTTAACGAAGCAAATTCTTGGGACTTTATGTTTGTCACCCTGCCGCCATACAGTTTCAGACTGTGGCTCGACGCCGTTGACACCATCAAAAACGGCGACAGCACCATCCAATACCCGCAAGGATCGCTCGACTTCAATTGTGAAGTCGACATGCCCGGGAGTATCGATAAGATTTATACGGTGGTCGTTCCACTGAAGCATTGTTGCCGCAGCCGTGATTGTGATTCCACGCTCTTGCTCTTGTTCCATCCAGTCCATGGTGGCAGCACCATCATGGACCTCACCAAGCTTGTGGGATTTTCCTGAATAGTAAAGAATGCGCTCGCTGGTGGTGGTCTTACCAGCATCGATATGGGCCATGATCCCAATGTTACGAGTGAACTTTAACTCTGCAACAGTAGTAGGATCCAGCACCGACATCGAAGAAGACCACCCCTGATGAAATTAATTAGATTAGATTACCAGTTGTAGTGAGAAAACGCTTTATTGGCTTCTGCCATTTTATGCACTTCTTCACGTTTTTTAATCGCGTTGCCACGATTATTAAACGCATCCATCAACTCTGCAGATAGGCGTTTTGCGTAGTCTTTTTCACCACGGTCACGGGAGTAGGCGATAAGCCATTTCATAGCCAATGCCAAACGGCGAGACGGACGAACATCCACTGGAACTTGGTAAGTTGCTCCACCGACCCGGCGAGAACGAACTTCCAAAGAAGGCTTACAGTTTTCAACTGCTTTTTTGAAAATAGCAATTGAGTCTTCCCCAGCAACTTTTCCATTGAGCTCTTCTAGAGCTCCGTAGAAAAGTTTTTGCGCAATCGCTTTTTTACCTTGGTACATCATTTTATTGATGAACTTAGCAACTACGATATCTTTGAAAACTGCATCTGGGAGAATTTCTCTCTTATGTGTTTTACTACGACGAGACATATGTCACCCTACCTTATTTCTTTGGTCTTTTCGCGCCGTACTTAGACCGGCTACGGAGACGACCGTTTACACCTTGAAGATCCAGAACTCCGCGAACGATGTGATAACGAACACCCGGAAGATCCTTCACACGACCACCACGAATTAGAACAACGCTATGTTCTTGGAGGTTATGTCCGATCCCTGGAATATAGGAGATCACTTCGAATCCGTTAGAAAGACGAACTTTAGCCACTTTTCGAAGCGCCGAATTCGGTTTCTTTGGAGTTGTAGTGTAAACGCGGGTGCAAACACCACGACGTTGGGGACAGCCACTCAGTGCGGGTGACTTTGTCTTATTCTTCTGACCAATACGCTCTTTTTTAATGAGCTGGTTAATTGTTGGCATTTCTACCCCTTGTTAAGATTGTAGCCACTAATTTCTTCACCGCTATACCCTCAAGGTTCTGTACCAAACTTAGTTTTTCAGTCTAAGTCCAGCAGATTTGATCTGGATAAGGCGATTACTCAATTACCACCCGGATTTACGGACAGTGGAACCTATCGATTTGACTGCGACTCGTCAAGCGCAAAGTCACAGTTATCTTTAGAATTTTTTCGCGAATACCCCGCCTACCAAGTGCTGTGCCACCTTGAATCAGCAACGAAGATGGCCAGCGTGGCGCGGCATACCTTTTAAGGGCAGCCCGTATCTTAGACAAGTAGCTCATTTTCCCCCTTTAACAAAGCTATTGGAGAAAACCAATTTCCTTCAGAATTTCCTGGATGATTAGTTCGTCGGGCTGATTGCAGTCGGTTCGGACGATTGATTTGGTCGGCTTTAGTAAACGAACGGAGGCTTTTTCCAGAAAGTCATAAAGCGTGACGGAATCCATTTGAATGATCTCGGGAAATACCTGAACTAGATCTTCCAGATCTGCGCCATACTTACCCATTAAATTTTTGTAGTCGGCGTGATTCATTTTGAATAAATCATGTCCAAGTTCAAGGGCTTCCGTGACCCAATGAGATTCTGCCGTCCCCTCTTTGCCTTCATCTGCGCTCTCCTTTGGTCGAGTTTTACGCAGGACGTGTCTCTCTGCAAGTGGTACTAAAGTCGGGGTCCAGGTCACTACCTCAGCAGTTCCGCAGAAAAACCATCGCCGCACAGGTCACGGCAATGCCGGTGACTGAATAACATACCGTCGCAATCTTGCTATGCGTAAGGCCATTGGCCTAGTCTTGATTCTTCGTCATATACTCGACCTTAGTCTTTTCTAGTCAGTGCCAACACAGCAAGTAGGCCTTTAACCTTTTGTATTGATCTCCGTCATTTTTCCAGTCAAAATGACGGCTATATGTGAAGCGATAATTTCAATCCGAGGGGATGGGCTCAGTCCATGTACAAAAGATCATTTGCCATGCCAAACAAAAGTTTTTTATTGCTAGGCCCTCGAGGGACCGGCAAATCCAGTTGGCTAACCGAGACGTTTGACGACCAGGCAAACGTGGCTTCATATGATTTATTGAACCCCCGAGAGTTTTTAAGGCTGCAACGTGACCCCTCATTGTTCAGACAAGAGCTTGAAGCCTTATCTAACAAAACGACTGTAATCATTGATGAGGTTCAAAAGTTGCCGATTTTATTGGACGACGTTCAACATTTTTTAGTTAAAAACAAATCTCAATTCAAATTTATTCTAACAGGGTCTAGCGCTCGTAAACTGAAGAAGTCATCCGCAAACTTGTTAGCAGGCCGCTTGGCCTATAGGCAAATGTTTCCGCTTGTCTACAGTGAGTTTGAAGATAGCTTGAGCATCGAAGATATTTTGAAATTCGGAACCCTGCCAGAGGTCGTTACTTCGAAGACAACCGCCGATAAAATCGATTTCTTGGAGGCTTATTCTACACTTTATTTGAAAGAGGAGGTCATGCAGGAAGGGGCTGCAAAAAACTTGGATTCCTTTATGAGATTTTTAAATGTTGCAGCATCCATGAATGGCCAGCTCTTAAGTGTCTCAAGTCTATCAAGAGACAGTGGAGTTAGTCGCACTACTATTAACGGTTATTTTGAAGTGCTAGAGGATACGCTATTGGGTCTATGGCTAGAGTCCTGGCGACCAAAAATTCGCATCAAGGAGGTCGAACACCCTAAATTTTATTTCTTTGATACAGGAGTTGTTAGAACTTTATCTGGACAAGTGAGAAGCCCCCTGCAAAACGATGAGAAAGGCTATTTACTGGAAACTTACATAATTCATGAGTTAAGGGCCTTTAAATCCTATTTTCAAAAACAATTTGATCTTTCATTCTGGAAAACACCGTCGAAGATAGAAATTGACCTCATTCTTGAGGTTGGTAATGAAAAAATCGGCATTGAAATTAAATCATCAATAAACTGGAAAAAAGAATTTTCAAAAAACTTATCCACTCTTCTTGAGGAAAAGAAAATCAATCGGGCCATAGGAATTTATCTAGGGAATAGATCATTAATCGATAGATCTGTTGAGATCTATCCAGTAAAAATATTTCTTAAAAAATTATATTCCGGAGAGTTTATCTAGAAGTGATTTCATGTAAAACAAGCCCCCTCGAGGTCAAAAGCCTGAGGGGGCTTTAAATTCAATCTATTGCCTACGGCTGCGCTGGCATTCCAATACCCGGTAAACTTGAGTATGGAACGATGTCGTCTTCTGTAACGATGACTTTCCAACGTTTGTAAGAACCCAAACCAGTTCCGGCTGGAATCAGACGGCCCATGATAATGTTTTCTTTCAATCCACGCAGGTTATCTGTTTTCGAGTTGATTGCTGCTTCTGTAAGGACCTTCGTCGTTTCCTGGAAGGACGCCGCAGAAATCCAGCTTTCAGTGCTCAAAGAAACCTTAGTGATTCCTAGAAGTAAAGGCTCAGCCGTTGCCGGTTGTCCCCCTTCAGTCATCACTCGGGAGTTTTCAAGATCATAAGTCACTTTTTCAACGTTCTCGCCAGATAAGAAACGAGTGTCACCTGGATCAAGAACTTGAACTTTACGCAGCATCTGTCGAACGATAACTTCGATATGCTTATCGTTAATATTTACCCCTTGTAAGCGGTAAACTTCTTGAATTTCGTTAACCAGATATCCAGAAAGTGCTTTGTCGCCAAGAACTTTTAAGATGTCATGGGGATTCGTAGGCCCATCCATCAAAGGCTCACCAGCTTTAACGTATTCACCCTCTCGAACGGCAACGTGTTTACCTTTTGGAATCAGGTATTCTTTTTGCTCGCCGATTTCAGGAGTTACGATCACACGTTGCTTACCTTTAACGTCTTTTCCGAAAGTCACATAACCATCAATTTCAGAAATGATTGCGGCTTCTTTTGGTTTTCGAGCTTCGAAAAGCTCGGCAACTCGTGGAAGACCACCCGTGATGTCTCTGGTTTTTGAGGTTTCGCGATGAAGTTTTGCAATCACATCACCTGAAGTGACCTCTTGACCATCGACCACCAGAAGTTGCGCACCAACTGGAATCAGATATCTTGCCGGGATGTCCCGGTTTGGCAGATTCAGAAGTTTTCCTGAAGTATCCACCAACATAACTGTTGGCTTCACGTCAGAAGCTTTGCTTTCAGTGATAACTTTGGTCGCAAAACCAGTTACTGAATCGACTTGCTCGGCCAGGGTCGAGCCTTCTTCGATATCATGGAATTGAATTTTTGCAGTGACTTCAGAAATAATCGGATTCGAATACGGATCCCACTCTGCAACGGTTGCACCTTTGGTAACTTTGTCGCCTTCTTTGAAGTTCAGAATTGCGCCGTAAACCAATTTGAAACGCTCTCGCTCACGACCTGCTTCATCGATGATTAGGGCTTCGCCATTTCGATTCATTACAGTCAGCTTACCTAAACGGTTGCCAACAAAATGAACGCTGGAAAGCTTCAATACACCATCATAACGAGAAGTGTGAACGGATTGCTCAACCGCACGAGAAGCCGCACCACCCAAATGGAAGGTTCTCATGGTCAACTGAGTTCCGGGCTCGCCGATTGATTGTGCTGCGATAATACCAACGGCCTCGCCAAGATTTACGGTCGCGCCTCTTGAAAGGTCCCGGCCATAACACTTGATACAAACACCGCGTTTCGCTTTGCAAGTTAAGGCAGATCGAATAGCCACTTTGTCGATACTGAGTTCATCGATTCGAGCCAAATGGGCCTCGATGATTTCAGAGTTACGGGTGATGATAACCTTGCCCGTGTAAGGATCCAAAATGTCATTCAATGCCACTCGACCTAAAATACGGTCGCTTAATGGCTGGATGATTTCCCCACCTTCATAAAGTGGCGTAACCTCTAGACCATCTTGAGCCAAACAGTCATGTTCTGACACAATAACGTCCTGAGCAACGTCCACCAAACGACGAGTCAAATACCCTGAGTTCGCAGTTTTTAGCGCCGTATCGGCCAAACCTTTACGCGCACCATGGGTAGAAATAAAGTACTGAAGTACGTTCAGACCTTCACGGAAGTTAGAGGTAATTGGAGTCTCGATGATTTCACCAGAAGGTTTCGCCATCAGACCGCGCATTCCACCCAGCTGTCGAATCTGAGCAGCAGATCCCCGTGCCCCTGAGTCCGCCATGACGTAGATCGGATTAAAAGAAGGACCAATGGACTCTTTGCCATCGATGACAAACTTCTGTTTCTCGATCTGATTCATCATGTCTTTGGCAACTTTGTCACCGGTTTGCGCCCAGATATCCACAACCTTATTGTAGCGCTCTCCATCCGTAATCAAACCTTCGTCGTACTGCTGTTGAATTTCAGCGACTTGTTTTTCAGCCTCGACAATCAATCTAATTTTGTTTTCAGGAATAATCATGTCGTCAATACAGATCGACATCCCCGCCAAAGTAGAGTGTTTAAAGCCAAGCTCCATAATTTTATCGGCCAAAATACAACAAGACTTCGCACCCGCTAAACGGAACGTGCGATCGATCAAGGTTGCGATTTGTTTTTTGTTCATCGTCATGTTGACTTCTTCGAAAGGAACTTCCTTAGGAACTGCCACACTCAAAATTGCACGACCAACAGAAGTTTCTCGCAGTTTTCCACCAATACGAACTTTACAAGCCGCCTGCAGATCAACCAAACCTTGCTCATAAGCAAATTCAGCTTCTGCAACATTGGAGAAAACTCGACCAGTACCTTTTGCGGCTGGACGAATCCGAGTGAGCCAATACATACCCAAGACGATATCTTGAGACGGATTGATGATCGGACGACCATTCGCAGGGCTAAGAATGTTATTTGTCGACATCATTAAAACACGAGCTTCCACTTGCGCTTCAATTGAAAGAGGAACGTGCACGGCCATTTGATCGCCATCGAAATCGGCATT
>CALQIT020000049.1 GCA_943330705.2 Streptomyces griseus | reverse complement strand
GTTCCACCCAAAGTCGCATTGCTTGAGGTTGTATTCAAAGTGATGGCGCTATCAAAATTCACAGTCCAAACAAAAGTCGCACTTGATTTACCGATCGAAGGTGAAGGGCCAGTCACTGAAGAAATAGTCGGCGCGGTATTGTCTACCGAATGCATTTCCTGGTCGATTTTCCCGTAGAAGTTACAACTCGATATCAGAGCTGCAACTGCCACGAGGGCAATGCGAAGCAAATAGGACAAAGAACGTCTTTTGCAAAGCAGTGCTGTTTGGCGGCCTATCATAATAGAGCTTATCGGCTAAACAACTTGGCTACATAAACGCGATAATCAATTTTCAGCGATTCCGTATGAAGCACTTTGCAAAACCCCGCGAAATCCTCAGGCAATACGAGGCCTTCGGCCATCGTTCTGGGTTACAATTTGAGAAATTTTATTTTGCAGCTGCAGTGATGTCCGGGCTCAGTGTTTCAATTCGGGAACAAATTGGGGTTCTTGAGCGCAGCAGGATCTGAATGCGAACTTCAAATAAAAAACCGGCGGGTCGTCGTCTTCAAGTACTGTCGCGGTGACAAGCACCCCAAGCCTTTCAAAATATCGTCGTTTGCTTCCTACTTGATTGATCCAGTCGGCCGGTTAAGCGTCGATTTGTGTGCATTGAAGATAGAATTTTAGTTCTTCGATGCTTTCGTGAATATCGTCCAATGCCCGGTGGGAATTTTTTTTATCGTAGCGGATATCGTATTTTTGATTAAAAATAATTTTCCAAGAAGTTACATCCAGCAAACGATAGTGAAGCTTGTCAGCAAAGCGTGGAAAATATTTATTAATAAAGATGCGGTCCTGGGCAACCGAATTGCCAGCCAGTACAGGGCGGTCGTCCTTTTTTCCAACCACTGGCCAATGCCGAGTGGTAATCGCAACAAGCTCATCTTCTACCAGTTGTGGACTTTTCCCATAAGGAACACGCGCGATAAGTCCCGATTCGCCGTGATGCTTTTTATTCCAGTCATCCATGCGGTCCAAGTATTCTTGCGGCTGAGCGATGACGGTCTCATAGGTTTCAATAACCTTGAAATCCATGTCGGTGATAACCACCGCGCATTCGATGACGACTTCACTATTTACGTCCAGTCCGGTCATTTCCATATCGATCCAGAGCAGGCGGCGGGCAGGTGTTGGGTAATCTGTAGGTGAGGCCAAGGGTTGAGGTCCGTTCTCCCGATTGCTGGGCTAGCTAGGTCTGATATACGGCAGCCTAAATTGTTACTTCCTCAAGGTAAAATGGAATTTTTACCCGGTTCGATTTTGCCTGTAGATGCGCAGCGTTATTGGAAGTAGAAGCTGTAGGCAATGACCAATAAGTCGACACCTTCAATCTGCGCATTTTTAATACTAGGCGGTTTTTGTTCTTTCGCTAAGGCAGCCCCATTTCAGTTTTCGGCTGGGGTCTCGGTGAATCAGAAAGAGCTGCTGGAGCGGGATTTCGCATTTCTTGGATCAATCCAGTTTGAGGATCGTCCAGATAGTCGATTGAAGCAGTATCTAAACGTTGGAAATTTGAATTCCCAAGCCGTGCAGGATTGGTTAAAAATCCGAGTTCATTACATTGTCAGCCCGGACAGCCGCAAGCGGCTGCTAACTCAAGAAGGCCAGCCTTTTGTGAGCGGAATTCGGAATGCGCAAAAAGTTTACTTTCCAGAGTTGCCATCGGTGGTGGAGCCCTCTGGTGGAAACACAATTATGTTCAATATGGGTGCAGACATTTATGAAATTGCAAAGGCCGAACATAAGCCTTTAGTGCTTGAGATCGAGGGTCTTGAAAATATTCTTGTGCTTAGTCCTAGAGTTGGAATTGTTGAATTCGGTAAGGCCTTCTTTCAGCCACTTGATCCCAGTTGGCCCGAAAGTCGAATTACGGATCGCTTGCACACTCTTTTCCGTTTGGAGTCATTGCTTCACGAAGCTCGGCACTCGGACGGAAATGGGCCAAGTCTAACTTTCCGTCATCAGACCTGCCCGAAGGGCCACGATTACGAGGGGCTGCCGGCCTGCGATGCTGCCGATAACGGGGCTTACGGAATTGGTGCTGAGTTCTTGCAAGAAGTTCTAAGGGTTTGCACTGACTGCCAGGAAAGCGAAACTGATTTGCTAAAGATTCTTTTAGCAGATGATTTAAATCGTTTGCTTACTAGGCTAGGTCCTAACGATGAAAAAGAAGATTCCCCTTGGATTCAGGGGCAAACTGAGGACCCAGGCCAAGTTGAAGCGGCAGACCCAAATACGGTGAAACCAAATACGGTGAAACCAAATACAACGATTTGGGATCCTCGCGCGGAAGGTTTTAAGCAGTGAAATTAAACTGGGGACTGATCATTGTTGGTGGAATTATCTTGGGTGCAGGCCTTGCTAAGATTGAATCTCGCAGCCAAGACATTATAAATAGCAAGGGGGACCTTGCCGCCGTAGCCGCTGACGGTAATTCAAGTCTTTCTCAAGCCAGGGATGCCGCAGCAAGTTCTTTGGCCGCAGCAAAATCTGATCCGAAAATCCGTTTGATCCCTGCCGAGAACCGCCAGCTTTCTGCCGAAAGTGGAAAGTTTTCGCAGCTTTTGGCAAAGCTTCCGCGCAAAATAAAACAAGATGGAGCGAAGCTTCCAATTTATTCTACTCAAGGATTCTATCGGGCCGCGGCTGATTTGGCAGCAGTTTCGGACTACCTTCAAAGGCATCCTGGCCACCGACCTCAAGCTTTGCGATTCTACCAGGACTGTGGGTTAGAGCAAAATATCATGAATAGTTTTCGCGCACTTTGTGTTTCCAAAGCGCAAAAGCTTTCCCTGGCATTGTCGGGGCAAGTTTGGCAACCAGTCGGTCTATCGGCCCAGGTTCTGTTTCTAGCAAGCAAAATGTAATGAGCCTCTGGCCTGCGACCAGGCCAGCGACCTGGCCTACGATGTTAGCGAACATGGCGACTCTATGCGCAGAAGGCCTTCGCAGGCGATGACAAGTGCTGGCTGCGATGTTTGAATAATCGCTATGAAACAGCTTTCGGGTCGACGAGCATTGGTTTGTGGGGCTTCACAAGGTATCGGGGCGGCAACAGCGGCGGTCTTGGCCGAAGCCGGCGCCCAGGTTATTTTGTTGGCCCGCAATCAAGCAAATTTGGATTCTGTATTACGCGACCTGCCCGGATCACATCATAAGGCCTTGGCCGTCGATATAGGCCAGCCTAGTCAGGTGACAGCTTTGATTCAGCGCGAGTTGGAAGCGGGGCCGATTCACATTCTGATTAATAATACCGCAGGCCCTAAAAGTGGTCTTTTGCTTGAGGCTCAAGCTGACGAATTTTTAGAGGCCTTTCGCAATCATATTCTTTCGGCACAAAATTTCACGCAGTTGCTGGTTCCAGGTATGCGCAAGGCAGGCTGGGGTCGAATTGTGAATATCATTTCGACCTCGGTAAAAACACCGATTCCAAACTTGGGAGTTTCAAATACCATTCGCGGCGCTATGGCCAACTGGGCAAAGACGATGTCTTTAGAGCTTGGACCCTTTGGCATCACGGTGAATAATGTTTTACCTGGATACACCATGACCCCGCGACTGGAGTATTTACGAAAGGCAACCGCGGGAAAATTAAATATTTCCGAAATCGAGGTAGAAAAGCAGTGGTTAGCAACAATTCCAATGGCCAGACTTGGACATCCTTTGGATATTGCAAAAGCGGTTGGCTTTTTGGCCGGTGTCGATGCTGGTTATATTACCGGAATTAATCTGCCGGTTGATGGTGGCCGTACTCCAAGTCTGTGAGGACTGATGCGATTTGATATTTTTCTTTCTATTTGTCAGACCGAAGTTGAGGGCTTCATGCCCTCTGAGCGGCAAATGTTTTTAAATTTTTTTGATCAAGCTAAGTGGGCCGATCAATTGGGGTTTCAAACGGCGTGGGTGGCAGAGACCCATCTTAGCTGTCAGGTGCAGAAAGAAAATGCCGACCATGTGATTCCGCATTTTCGTGGCGAAATCGGCCTCAACACAGATCTGTTGCAACTGGCCCATAAAGTTTTTTCGCAGACCAAAAAAATAAATGTGGGCTCAGCCATTATGAATATTATTTGCAACGGTGGTCCCTTGGCCCACGCCGAGGCCATTCGCACATTTCTGACTTTACATGGTTTAGATTCCAATGAAAATCGAAAATTGGAAGTTGGCTTCGCGGCAGGACGATTTCCGTTTTCCAACAATGCTTATGGATTTCTGGCAAAGACTGAGCTCGAGCGCCTGGCTTGGGATGTAATTAAAAATAAATATTTTCAAGAAGCCACTGAAATCTTTATGCGAGTTTTGCGTGGTGATAGGTTTTCCAGCCAAGATGTTTCCGTTCGTCATCTGCGGGCCCAAGACTTTCGCGACCCACAGCTGTGGGAAAGGGTCAAAGCACTTGCACAAAGTACTCAAGGGCTGGGCCCAACGAGTGACGAAATTCCACTGGCGCATCATTGGGAATTTGAAAAAGTTGGAGTTATTCCCTTCGATTCCCCTTTGCATCTTCTAAGTTTGACGATTGGCAGCCACGATCCGGAAGCTCAGATTTTAGCCAATGAATTTTTTCCTACAGGTGTTTTTAATCTGTCGATCACCCCACCGGCAGTGATTGAAGAAACTCATGCGCGAATGCGCAAGCACTACCATCCAGCTGGTGGAGCTTGGCAGCGTGGGTGTATGCCAAGAACGGCGATGATTTTTGTCGATGATTCGCCGGGCCTGACTGAAAATCAACAAAGTGCCAAGGCCAAAAATTATGCGCGACTTGCCTGGCAGAACTACTGGGTAGCCATGGAAAAAACATTGGATCCCAAGAAAGTTGAGCAGGCAGTTAGCAATACAATTGCCGGAAACTGTAAAGAGGTTCAAGAGATGATTCGCAGCAAATACCACTCTGAAGATCGCTTGATGCTTTGGTTTGACTTCAATAATCACGACAACGAATACATAAAGCATTCGATGCGTGCCTTCATGGAAAAGGTGGCCCCGTGGATCGCGTAAATAATTTTATTGATAACCAGTTCCTGCCACCTCAAGGCGGACAGTTTTTAGTCAGCTTAAATCCTGCAACGGCTGAACAAATTGCTGAAATCGCAGATTCAGATGCTCGGGACATTGAGCTAGCGGTGCAGGCGGCTAAAAAAGCATACCCACTTTGGTCTGCTAAAACTTCCGCAGAAAGGTCGCAATACCTGTATCGAATTGCTGATTTGATTGAAAAGCGAGCTTTAGAATTTGCTGAATTGGAATCTCGTGATCAAGGCAAGCCTGTAAAGTTAGCCAATGAAATGGATATTGCAAGAGTGATCCTTAACTTTCGTTTTTTTGCGGGTGCCATTTTGCACACCGAAAACGAAAGCACGGTGCACGATAATCGCACTTTTAATTACGTCGCACGCAAGTCAATCGGAGTTGCAGGATTGATCTCGCCATGGAATTTGCCGCTTTATCTTCTAACTTGGAAAATTGCGCCAGCCATAGTTAGTGGCAATACCGTCGTTTGTAAGCCCTCAGAGTTTACTTCGCTAACAGCAAGCCTTTTTGCCGAGGTGATCGCGCAGGTATTACCTGCGGGTGTCGTTAATATTGTATTTGGTACGGGGGCAAAGGCGGGCGAAGCTTTGGTTAAGCATCCGGATGTGCCTTTGATTTCATTTACCGGGGGGACCGAGACCGGAAAAAGAATTCTTCGTGATAGCGCCGAGTCGATTAAGAAAGTCAGCTTAGAACTAGGGGGAAAGAACCCCAATATTATTTTTGCTGATTGTGATTTTGAAGCCGCAATCGCCAATTCGATTCGCGCTGGTTTTTTAAATCAGGGCGAAATCTGTCTGTGCGGATCTCGGATCTATGTGGAAGACTCTTTGTATGACCGATTTGTTCAGCGATATGTTCAAGAAACTCAAAAATTGATAGTGGGAGATCCCGGCTTGCCAGAAACTTTTATGGGGCCTTTGGTTTCTGCGTCCCACTATCAAAAAGTTTTAAGTTATCTTGAAGTTGCAAAAGCTGAAGGCGGGCAGATTCTGTGCGGTGGTCAGCGGCCCCAGTTACCAGAAAAGTTTTCAAAGGGATATTTTTTAAACCCAACTGTGATTGCAGGTCTAAGTGAAAGCTCAAAATGTATTCAAGATGAAATCTTTGGTCCCGTCGTGACCATTAGTCGCTTTAGCGGGGTTGACGACGCAATTACCAAGGCGAATGGTGTTCGTTACGGATTATCAGCAAGCGTTTGGACCGCGAATCTTTCGCAGGCGCATCGTTTGGCGGCCGAGCTAAAGGTCGGAACGGTGTGGATTAATTCTTGGTTAGTGCGGGACTTGCGCCTGCCATTTGGGGGAATGAAGGCCTCGGGTCTTGGGCGCGAGGGTGGTCGGCATTCTTTGGAATTTTTTACCGAACCGACAACAGTCTGTGTGAGGTACTCATGAGCGGTAACCTTCCGGGCGGTAGACTTCTGGGCGGTAAAATAGTAGCTGGCTGTTTAGCTCCGCATCCTCCGCATTTGGTGTATGCAGAGAATCCCCCGCAGAATGAAGCTCGCTCTGAATGTGGCTGGGAGACCCTGCGCTGGGGATACGAAAGTCTGCGCGCAAATTTAGATCGCTTGGCTTACGATGTTTTAGTCATTTTGTCCCCGCATTGGCGCACCTATGTTGGTACCCATGTCTTGGCCTGTCCCCAGTTTAAAGGTCTGTCGGTTGATCCGATATTCCCGCACTTATTTCGTTACAACTACGATATGAAGGTCGACGTCGATTTAGCCAAAGCCATCGCCCGCCAGGGTCAGGATGCGGGTTTGGAAATGAAGCTGATGCAGAATCAAGATTTTCGCGTGGACTACGGCACTATCGTTAGCGGCCATCTGCTAAATCCAAAATGGGACAAACCCATTGTCGGTATTTCTTCCAATGCGGCGGCAGCCTATTTTAATGTTGATGTGATGCAAGAAAATATGATTCGACTTGGCCAGGCCACGCGCAAGGCGATTGAGGCCTCTGGAAAGCGGGCGGTCGTTGTTGCCAGTAACTCGCTGTCGCACCGGCACTTCACCAAAGAACCACCGGTTCCTGAGGACATGAGCTACGAGCATATCGCCCATCATGGTCAGTATTTGTGGGATATGAAGATGATTGAGTTGATGAAGCAGGGGCGGTCTCGGGATTTGATTTCTTTGATTCCTGATTTTACGGAACAGGCGGCCTCAGAGACCGATAGTGGGGCCCTAACCTGGATGCTATCCGCGCTGGATTTTCCAAGCAAACCGGCGAAGGTGCACGCTTACGGAACGGTGATTGGCACCGGCAATGCGATTGTGGAATGGAGCGAGCTGTGAGTACGCAAAATATTTTAAAAGGTTTTGTGCTTCCAGGTTTGGTGCAGCCTTTGTTGTCGCCAGAGGCCAATCCAGGATATGGGCGGTTGCGTGAGGCCTTTGCTAAGGTTCGAGCGGAAATCGAATTGTTAAATCCAGATGTGCTCATGATCTACTCTAGTATGTGGCCAAGTATTTTGGGCCATCAGATTCAGGCGCGCAAAGAAATTACCTGGACTCATGTCGATGAAGAATTTCATGAATTGGGCAGCATTCCCTATACCTTCAAAATAGACGATCTCTTGGCCAAGGAATATGTGGCAGCTGGGATTCAGCGCGGTTTGCAAATGCGAGCTACTGATTATCACGGATTTCCGATTGATACGGGTTCGGTGGTGGCATTAAAATTATTGAATGCGGACAATCGTTGGCCTGCGATCATTGTTTCTTCAAATATTTATTCTGATCGGGCTGAAACCGTTGTTCTGGGTAAAGCGGCATTGGACGCGTTAACAACGCAAAAGAAAAAAGCCGTTGCGATTATTATTTCGACACTTTCCAATCGTCTGCATTCACAAGTCATTGATCCGCAGGCTGATAAAATTCATTCGCTTAAGGATCAAGAATGGAACTTGAAAATTATTGAGTTTTTGCAAAAGGGTCGACTTGAAGATGTTGCCCAATTGTCTAGGCAAATCCATCGTGAAGCCCGAGTTAAAAAAGTAAATAACTTTAAGCCATTTTGGTGGCTGTCGTCAGTTATGGGTGCTCACAATCGATACCAGGGTGAAATCTTGGCCTACGAACCCGTTTACGGAACAGGCTGTGCGGTGATTGGCTTAACGCCGGCGCAAGCAAGCTCTAGGGATTTGGAATTTGATGAGGACAGTCCCGATGTTTTTGTTGGCGAACGAAATGTACTGGCGGCTTCGGCAGATGCAAAAAGTGAAATGAGCTCGCAAACCTTGAATCCAGGCCTTGAGTCAGGATTTGAACCAGGATTTGAGCCAGGATTTAAGCCAGGATATACTGATGAGTGAATTTGAATCCAAAGTTTATCCAAAATCACCCTTTGGCGAAAACGTTCCGGGAATCCCTACCGGCCGTGATGTTGAATGGGAACCGCTTATCGATTATCGCAGAAACGGGGTCAGCGAAAACACCATTCACGGAGCGATCGCTTGGTACAGCGGTGATCAGTTGATTCATTCCTTTGGTGGTAATGTTTTGTGTTTCGGCCGCAGCATGATGAAGCTTTTTTATGTTAAGGGCTTTGCCAATGAATTGGACGCTGTTACCAACTGGCAACAGAAGGCAATTAGTGTTTCCTCGCACAACGGGTCGGCAGAACATGTTGAGGCCGCACAAAGTCTACTTTCGGAAAGCGAGTGGGGCCTAATGCAAACCCCGTTGGATTTACCGCTGGTGCAATTTGGCCGGCAGGTGCGGCGTCCGCGTCGATGGTTTAATAATTCAAGCGGTCATCACGCGGCTTTGCTGGCAGGTTGTCGACTGAAAGGCTGGAGTCGAGTTGGATACAATCTGCCAAGTCACCCGGTATTTAAGGAATATATGAAGGTGGTGGGTCGATATCTTGGCAAAGACTGGAGGCCTCTTCGAATTGCACGGGATGGTGATGGTTTGCCGACGGTGTCGATGACGGTCAATGAGCTTGCCAGATGTTATGCAGGCTTAGCAAAAAACCGCAGCGAAGACTGGATCTGGGAGGCCATGGTTCGCTATCCAGATTTGGTTGGAGGCTTCAATCGACTGGACACTACGGTAATGAAGTCTGCCAATGGTAAAGTCATAGCCAAAGAAGGGGCCGACGGTTTGTTAGGGATGGCAATTGATCATCCTGACTATCCTCAAGGCCTTGGTGTTGTTATCAAAATTGCCCATGGATGGAACCCGCAGGCAACGTGGTATCTGGCGCGGGGAATTCTAGGAGTTTTAGGCATCGAGCTTAGAAATCCCTATCCCCTTAAAAGACAAAAAGCTTTTTTGGTTCCGGGAATTGTGCCGGCTTGCTTTACTTCAGAATTAGAAAAAGTAAAAACTTGGGACGAGTGGGATCCTGATCACGATCGTTGGTACTTTAACCCCGAAGATATGCAGCTATAAGTTGGCGTCGAGTTCCCATACACCGTTGTTGTCGTTTTTCTTTTGTGTCAAAGCAGATGCCTTTAAAGTCTTACGATAGGTCATCCGCTCATAGATGATAAATCCTGCGCAAACGGCAAGAAGCAGGCAAGACGCCTTGCCCATGCGATTGCCTTCGGACAGCTTGTTTCCTAGGATCGATAGAGCCATTAGAAAATAGGGTTTTGCTTCATACATATTTATATCCCCCTCAGTTGGACTTCGGAATTCTTGTTGAAAAGCTTAAATTGCAATTCCCTCCCACTTTAGGAAATGCTTCAGTTTGGGATTTTTATCTGCAGAAGCCAAGTTTGTGATCCAGAATCATCCAGAATCATCCAGAATGATCCAGAATGATCCAGAATGATCCAGAATGATCCAGAATTTTGATGGCGCACGGGTGACTTGAATTGTTTGAAGCAGAGAATTCGCGAAGTCGATGGCTTTGTTTCAGCGGAAAATGCGCTGCTGAGAACTCTAAAAAAGAAAGCGGCGGTAAGCGACGCTGGAGACTAAACCAAGGCCGATCATAGTCGTTAGCATTCCTGAGCCACCATAGGACAGCAGCGGCAAAGGCACACCGACAATTGGCAGGACGCCAATGACCATGCCGATGTTGATAAACATATGCCAAAAGATATAGGCCATGGAGCCAACGACCAAAAGGGCCCCGAACTTTTCTCGGGCTGTGGACGCAATACGAATACAGATCAAAAAAAGAGTACAGAAAAGTGCTAAGACCAAAGTGCTACCAACAAAGCCGTGCTCTTCACTAAGGACCGAGTAGATAAAATCTGTATGCCGTTCTGGCAGGAACTCAAGTTGCGACTGTGTACCTTTGCGAAAACCTTTACCAAGAAATTTGCCGCTACCGACTGCAATCTTTGATTGAGTTGAATTGTAGCCTGAGCCCAACGGATCGTTTTCTGGTTCCAAAAAATTATGAATGCGATCCTTCTGATATTGCTTAAAACCGTAGGTCCAAGCTATGGGGGCTGAAATCAAAGCGCAAATGACCAGCGTTGCAAGAATGCGAAACCGTACTTTCATAAATAGCACAAGTGTCCCGCCAATGGCGGTAAGCATCAGCGCCGTGCCCAGGTCAGGTTGCTTGACGACCAAAGCAAAAGGAACACCCATTATAACTAAAGGCCAAAATAAATCCTTGGCACCCATGCCCGGACCATCTGTCGTTCTTGGGGCAAGAAATTTTGCTAAAATAACAATTAGGCAAAGCTTCATTGTTTCAGAAGGCTGGTAGCGGAAAAACCGGAGGTCGATCCAGCGCTGCGCCCCCAAGGCCGTTTCTCCATATAAACTGACGTAGACCAATGCCGCTAAATTTCCAAAGTAAACAAAAAGGGCGATGCGACTTACGAAATAGTAATCAAAAAATGTGAATAGGAAAAAGACACTCCAGCCGACCAAAATCCAGACGATCTGGTTGACAAAAAGTCCAGCCACCCCGCCGGAGTGCGGGCCATGCGTTGCGGAATATAAGTTCATCAGGCCAACGATATTCAAAGCAAAAATGACGAGAACTAAGTTCCAATCAATTCTTTTTAAAATAGTCCGTTCTTCAATGTTCATTGAGAGGCTCATTATTCTCCCTCCGGGACTTCAATTTCAATATGACCTGTCTTTTCAATAATTTTGGCTTGGGCTTCCGCCATAAGTTCAGGATGGTATTTGTCAAAGTAGGTTTTCATGGCCGCTTTGACCATGGGGCCGGCGCCGGTGATGCCATGGCAAGAATGTTCAGCTAAGGCCGCAACGGTAATTTCTGGGTTTTCAGCCGGGGCCCATGCGATCAACCAGCCGTGATGGCGTTGGTGTATTGGCCGATTTTCGCATTTGGCATAAATTTGATCGGCGGAAAATCCCATAACCTGGGCAGTTCCAGTTTTGCCGGCCATCTCAACTCCGGGCAGGCGAATCGATCGGGCGGTTCCACGGTCGCCTTGGACGACTCGTCGCATGCCTTCTTTGACCACCCGAAAAGTTTCAGGGGAAATCTTTATTCCATTCGGCTGAAGTTTTGTAAGGTCGCGAACCAGGGTCTCTGAATTTTCTCTGACCACTTTTCCGTCCGTATCCAGAATCTTTTTAATAACAAAAGGTCGAAAAACTTTACCACCCAGACCAATCGCATTGTAGGCAACCGCCATTTGCAAGGGGTTGGTTTGCACGAAACCTTGCCCAATCGCGACGCTAAGGTTTTCCCCGGGCTGCCACTCCTCTCCGACGGCGCTTTTTTTCCACTGTGCACTTGGCATCAGTCCGGTCGTTTCCCGCGGAATATCAACTTGAGTTTTTGCACCGATTCCCAGGCTGGAAACATAGGCATGCATCTTATCAATGCCCAATTGAATTCCCATTTTGTAAAAGAAAACATTCGAAGACCTTTCCAGGGCCTCGTAAACTGTAATATTGCCATGTCCGCCCTTAAGATGATCATGATAAAGACGTCGACCGAATGCAAAAGCGCCTGGGCAATAGATGACTGTGGTCGGTGAGATGATCTTTTCCTCAAGACTTGCTAAGGCCATAAACGGCTTGAACGTTGAACCCGGAGAAAAGTGATCCTGAATGACCTTGTTGCGCAAAGGTTTAAGCTTGTCGTTAACTAATCCAGAAAGAACCTGAGGCGAGATTCCTTGCGCAAAATCGTTGGGATTAAAAGACGGGCTGCTAATCCAAGAAAGTATTTCCCCGTTGGATTTCATTACAACTAAAGCTCCGGAGCGCTGATTCTCGACGAACGATTTGTAAGAGGCCTCCTGAATATCCTTGTCGATAGTTAGAACGATATTCATTCCGGGTTTAGGCTCAACGTCGCGCAGTCCTTCTCCGTAAATATCAGTTTGCAGAGTTGCTTCGCGGCCAAAGGCATCGACCTGTAGGAACTGAACTCCGGAAGCCCCTCGGATATCTTTTTCTAGGATTTCCTCTAGGCCCGTTTTGCCAATGATATCGCCTTGCTGAAACTTAATCTGACCAAGGTACAGTTTATTATAGGTGGGCAGTTGTTTTTTAGTAATCTCGCCGAGGTATCCGAAAAGCTGGGCGCCATTGGGCCCAAGGGGATAGTGGCGCACGACGGTTTCGCGAATCTCAAGACCGGGTGTATCTAGCAGAATCCGCATCAAGCGAGTCACTTCCTCGAGGTTCAAATTCTTTTTGATCTCGACGGGAATAAACGGGCCTTCAGTGCGTCGGCTGCGCTGAACTTTTTGTACTATTTTAAGCGGATCAATTCCCAACTTTTCGCCAATGCCTTGCGCCGCTTTTTCAAGATCCTTAATATATTGGGGCGAAAGCACGGCCTCTAAGCCAGGGTGGTTTTCAACCAAAACTTTGCCATTGCGATCAAACACCAAGCCCCGTGGGGCCATAATCCGTATTTGTTTGACCCGATTGTTTTCCGAAGCATCGCGCAGTTCATCGCCTTTGAAAATCTGCAGATACCACAAGCGACTAAGGTAAAGCACCATGGTCACAGCGATAACAATATAAAACAGGCGGTACCTGGGTAGAAATTCTTTCGCTTCTTCGGGGTTGGAAATATACTCGGGGCTCATCCTTTTGCGCCTCCGGCTTCAGGTAGGAACTCTTTGTCTGTCCATTGATCGATATGAGTTGCGATGCTGTAAACAGGAATGGCAAGCAGGGAAGAGACAAGAATCTCGCCAAGGCGTTGAAAAAAGGCGATGGGAACCGGGTTGTTTTCAAAGGCAAAGGAATAGATAATGTAACTCAATTGAAACAATAGATTGGCCCCAAGAGCGGCGAAAAAAAAGTAACGAAAACCGGGCCAGAAGACGCGTTTCTTTGCAAAACTAATGACCGAAAAAACAATTAAACAAATCATCCATAAAACACCTAAACGCATCGAGGTAAATGGGGAAACAAAGAGAGTAAGTCCATAGATCAAGCCAATGCCTTCGATGGGCCTTCTGAATAAAATGAGATAAAGAATAACATCTAGCCAAACCCAGGGCGCAGGCAGCGACCCAAAAATTTGAAACCAAAAGGTACTTTGAAACCCTGCCGCAAAGACGATCAGTCCGAGAAAGCAAATAGAATTAACAAAGTTGATTTTAAACTGCGACACGTTTTCGTTTTCCCCTTAAATTCCCATTGAAACTTTGTTGTTTAGGTCTTCCTCGGCGGCATTAAGAATGACAAAGACCTCTTCGATTTTATCGGGATCAACGAAGGGCTTTAGTTCCACCTTCAAAGACACGGAGTAGATTTTGTTCTCCACGGCCTCGACGATGGCGATTGGAAAGCCTTTTGGAAAAATATTATCGAGGCCGCCAGTAACAATCACATCACCGGCTTTTATGTCTTCAGATTTTTCCACATAGCGAAGGGTGCAACTTCCGGTACCTTTGCCGACGACGATTCCACGGGCGCGACTTCGCGAAACAATGCCATCAACGACGGCATAGCGATCGGTGACTAAAAGTACCAACGAGGTTAAGGTCTCGGGCCGAAAAATATAACCGACCACTCCGGTGGTCGTGATCACGGCCTGTCCGTGTTTGACCCCATTCATCGTCCCCTTGTTGATTTGAATCGTATTGTGATCACTCATAAGGTCTTTGCCCATGATTTTGGCGGCGATGAGTTCCATTTTACTTTTTTGTTTGAAACCCAGAAGTTCATTGAGGCGATTGGTCTCTTTTTGCATTTCGCTCAGGGCTTCAAGTCGAGTCATTAGCTCTTGGTTTTCGTCCTTTAGGCGACGGTTATCTTTCTTGATATTAATCAGGCTCAAATACATTGCGGTTGTACCACGAACGCCGCTGCTAAAACCGAAAAACGTATTTTGTGCAACACTTGCCAGAAAGAAGAACGGTCGATCGTACCAACCCGAGGAAAGAGCGCTGCGTTGCATATTAATCGATATCAACGGTAAAGAAACCACGACGGCGATGGCCAGTAGCTTTCGAAGGTTAAAGTTAAATAGATTCAAGAGGCACCTCACTCACTTTTACAACGCTAGCAAAAAGACCTGATCTTTCCAATATTTCTCCTTGAAAACTTTCAAGGTGTCGACGGATACTCTGGCAGCACTATCGAGGAGCACAAAATGTTTGCAAAATTCAGGAAGTCCGTCGAGAACAGTTTTAAGAATAACAATGGGGATCGTAAGATCTCTACCAAAAGCGTCACTGCCTTTTTAATGTTTGGCGCTATAGTAGTGGTTTTTGCGCTCTTTGGACTACCGGGAAGAGATGGTTCAATGGGCAGCGGCGGCGGTGCCGCGGCCACTGTGAATAGTTCTCGAATTTCTGTTGCTGATTTGCGTTCTGAGGCCCAGCAGCTCGAGCAAATGTATGCCCCTATGTTTGGCGGCAACTTTGGCGGAGAAGCTCAGCGTCAGTATATTCAGTCCATGGCTTTGGAGAATCTGATTTCTAAAGAGATCGTTCAACAAGTTGCCACAAAAGAGGGCATTTACGCCACAGATGCAGAGATTCGCGATTACATCACCAAAGACATTCCTGCGTTTCAAAAAGAAGGAAGATTCAAAAAAGATGTGTATGTCCAGTTGCTAGAAGCCAACCGGATGACTCCTGGCGAATTCGAGGACAAGGTGCGTAAAGACCGCGTTAATCAGCGCTCTCGGCACTTGATGGAAATCGTTACTTTGCCCTTGGCTTTGGAGTTTATTAAGTCGAAAGAGTTAAAAGAGAATAAAATCAACATCGCTTTTGCTAAAGTTGATAAAGAGATTTTAGAAAACACCATGACTGTTTCGCCTGCCAATATCAAAACTGAATTGGAAAAGCCGGATTTTAGCAAAAAAGTGGAAGAATACTTTAAATCACATAAGGCCGAATTCTCGGCAGAAGCAGAGGTTAAGGCCCAGCATATTCTGATTAAAACAGATGCGGCTAAGCCTGAATCAGAAGCGCAGGCCTTGCAGAAAATAAAGGACTTGCAAAAGCGATCTCAGAGCGAAGATTTTGGTAAGCTAGCAAAAGAGTTTTCCGAGGATACGGGTTCGAAAGTCAAAAGCGGGGACCTTGGTTGGTTTGGCAAGGGACGTATGGTGCCAGAGTTCGAAGGGGTCGCTTTTAGTCAAAAAATTGGCACGGTTAGCGAGCCCGTCAAGTCGTCTTTTGGCTATCACTTGATTAAGGTGACTGACAAAAAAGAAGCTAAAAATTCGGAGTTTGCTGAGGTCAAAGAGAAAATTGCAAAGAAAATTCTAGCCAGCGAAAAGTACGACAGTGAAATGAAAAAGCTAGAAGAGTTGCTTGCTAAAAAAGACCTTCCTGGAGTGGACATGTTACTGAAAGAACTAGGCGCGAACTGGGACCAGACCGGGTTTTTTGAGTATGGTGCCGAGTCCATTCCAAAAATCACCAGTCAAGAAGCAGCTGAATCTGCTTTTGGACTGACCACAGCGCAGCCTTTGTTGGGGAAAATTGTCCGCGATGGCGGGCAAAAATTTGTCTTAAAGTTATTGGGAACAAAAAAGGAAGAAGTGACAGCTCCTTTGCCTACGGTTTCGCAAATGGCGAAAGAAAGATCCTATGATCTTTTCAATCGTTGGGTAGAAGTGCAAAAAAAGGCCGCAAAAATCGAAAGAAATCAGCAACTTTCAAGCCGCTAGTCATTAGCGGACTTGCTCCGCAAGCTCCATTAGCGGACTTGATCGGCTAGGGCTTTAGAAACTTCGAGTTAAAGGCCTCGGGCAGTAGGTCTTTAAAACGAAAAGTTTTTTTGATGAGGTTGGGATTTGCAGTGTGAACCAAAGTTTGTTCGGGGTCTGCAAATTCGGCGATAACTTGTAAGCACATACCACAGGGCGGCCATGGGTCAATTGCATCAGTGACAACCACCACTTCGACGATATGGCGACTTTTACTTTCGCTAATGGCCTTCCAAATAGCCACACGCTCTGCGCACACTGTTCCGCCATAAGAAGCATTTTCAATATTGCAGCCAGAATACATTTTGCCGTCGTCCATCAAAATAGCCGCACCAACCTGTTTTTTGGAATAGGGCGAGTGCGCGTGGGCAAGGGCCTGCACGGCCTTGTTATGCAATTGAGTCTTGATATCCATGATGTCCTTTTTATGCTGGGATCTTATATCCCAGCTTAATATGCTGGGATCTTATATCCCAGCTTAATAAGCAGCTTTGACAATTCAAGCAGCGGAATCCCCTGAATTGCAGTAAAATCTTTGCTTTCTATAGCTTCAAACAATGCGATGCCGTGCTTTTCAATTTTGTAAGAGCCTGCGCAGTCAATGGCTTGGTCAAGTTGCACATAGTTTTCAATTTGCTGCCGGCTGAGCTGGCGCATTTTCATAACCGTGACATCCAATAGCTGGTGGGCCACTCCTTGGTGGATGACGCAAATGGCAGTAACAAGCTCATGGGTTTTCCCCTGCATTTTTTCAAGTTGCTGGCAGGCCTTTTCAAGAGTTCCGGCTTTGCCAATTATTTGCCCTTGAACTGAGACCACCTGGTCGCCGCCGATAACGCAGGTGTCCGATTGAGCAAGGCTAGCTGCTTTTTCTTTCGCCAAAAATTGGGTTAGCAGGCAAGGATCTGTAAATTTGGCCTTAAATGATTCTTCATCAAACAGGGGTGGCTTTTGCGTAAAAACCAGTCCCAGGCGGGCAAGGAGCTCGCGGCGGTAAACTGAAGTGCTGGCTAAAATCAGTGGTATCATTGGGCCCGATGTTATTAAAATTATGTATAAATTTCAATACTTTGATCGCGAATTGCGGGTCCCAGATGCCGATTCTTGAATCTCAGAGCCAATTCGCAGAAAGTTTGCTAAGAAATTAGTCTATGTTGGAAGTAAACAAGTCGCAAAAAGTAATGCCTGATGTCGCCTCTGAGAATTTAGGTTTGGATTTGGCCACAAATTTAGACTGGGTCGGCATGAAAGAAATCGAAGTCCCGGTTCTAATCATTGGCGAAAATGGCCAGGTTTATCATACTCCGGCGCGGGTTGATGCTGGGGTTTCTTTGGATAATTCCAAGGCCCGCGGAATTCATATGAGCCGCATTTATAAAGATGTTCAGGATTTGCTTTCAAGCCAAGCCTTGTCGGGCAAAGTTTTAAATCAGCTCTTGCAAAGTTTTTTAAAGAATCACCAAAGTTTAAGCTCTTTGGCTAAAATTTCTGTTCACTTTCAACTTTTGCTTAAACGACATGCTTTAAAAAGTGAAAACACGGCCTGGCGGACTTACCCAGTCGTCTTGAGCGCTGAAAAAAAGCAAAACGACCCTGCCAAATTTTTTGCTGAAGTTCAGATCCTTTATTCTAGCACTTGCCCGGCTTCAGCTGCTTTGGCCCGTCAGTTGATCCAAGAAAACTTCCATACTCAGTTTTCAGCAAATGATTCCCTTTCATTTTCAGAGGTCCATCAATGGCTAGGGGTAAGCAGCGGGATTCTAGCCACCCCGCATGCTCAGCGAAGTCGTGCTCAGGTCAAGGTTCAGATTAGAGAACAAGAGGACTTAAAGCATCTTGTGCAGTTGATTGATTTGTTAGAGGACACGCTTCAGACTGCGGTTCAGGGTTTAGTTAAAAGAGAAGATGAGCAAGAATTTGCCTTACGCAACGGACAGAATTTGATGTTTTGCGAGGACGCTGGTCGGCGCATTAAATCGGCGCTAGAATTGCGCCCAGATATCCTTGATTACTGCGCAGAAATCCGCCATTTGGAAAGCCTACATCCGCATGATGCAGTCAGCGTCATCTCAAAGGGTCTTGGTCTTTAATCTGCGTCGACGATAGCTGTTTCAAATTGATCAGAACATGTCCAAAATGGAGCAGCCTCGAGGCCTTATCTTCGTTTTAAAAAAGCTTATTTTCTTAAGCTAAAAATGACGATAAATTGAAAGTCTATGCGATTACGATTTGAAATTAAAACGATAATAATCGGGCTATTACTTTGTTCTCAGTTCGTCACTTTGTTTGTCATGTATAAAATGTCACGTATGCAAAGTGACATCAAGGTTGCGCAGAACCTTAAGAACCGCACACCTGTAAAGGTAAAAGTTGAGGCCGCGACCCCCGAAAGAAATCGAGCCCAGCTCAAGGAAGCCGTGCTTGCTAAAAGCAATGAAGTCGAAAACTGCTACAATCAATACCTGGCTTCACGGCCTACAAAGATCGAGGGACAAGTCACCGTGCAGTGGCTTGTCCAGCAAAGCGGGGAAGTGTCAGCCCCTGAAATTAGTCAGTCTGAACTTCAGAATGCTCCCCTTCACCAGTGCTTGTTGGCGCAGATGGAATCGGTCAAGCTGTCAGAAATGGCAAAGCTAGGGTCCAGCGAAGAAAGTGATTTTTACTTTGCCCACAAGTTCAAATTCAAACGACGATCACCCGCATCGTTGACCTTCAATTAGTCACAATCCGAATCTAACCAGCGGCCAGCCTCGATCGAGATGAAAAGGTGAAGCTTGGCGACAATAGCGCCTTCCAGCGTGATCGCTAAGCTCAGGGAACGCATCTAAGGGTGGCCCCATTGAACGACAAACGAGGAGACTCGGGTGTGCATGTTGGTATCGTCTGGCAGGTAAACCCTGTCCCATTTGAGATTTGAATCTGATTGGCTGTACATGTTGGCATGGGTGCTGCACCGCTTGTCCAGCAATTGGTTACCTGGCTGCTTCCTGCCACTGAGTTTACTTCAAGAATTATAGTGCCAATCGTTCTTGTTTGCAGGACAGCTCCCCCTGCGGCGCCAGGCCGCTTGCTAGCTCTCAGATTGAGATTCGCTTGCAGAGCGCAACCCAGGGGGCCAAATGGCGGAAAAGCTGCGCAGACCCCAATGCAATAGCAGCTAATGCACGGAGGTGTGGTGCACAAATTGCGTCCCGAGGAGAATCCCGGGAGAGGTACGACCCCTTGATAGATCGGAGCAGCTGTAATATTTGCCAATTCTAGATTCACTCCAAGAAGATCGTAGGCTGCCAAGTTCCCACCATCACCGAAAACAATTGGGGCGGTGAAGTTAAGTGGAAAGGGAACGATTCCTGGTGCACCAGGGGGGGTTGGGCCTGGGCCTGGGAAGGAGAACACAATTGATGTCAGCGGATTGTTCACCATTCGACTGACGCACAAAGCTGGATTATTAGTGATTTGCAGTATTTCCCCTCGCAGTTCTGTCATGCCAATCTTTGCGTTCATATCAAGCGTCATCGCCTTCATTGTGCTCATTAGGTCAATAATCGCAAAGGTCATGATTCCCATTATCGCCATCGCGACGGTTATTTCGACCAGCGAAATTCCCTTTTGATTTGAGCCTTTAATCAGGCGGCCGAGATTCCTATTCATAGTTAATAAAAAGGCCCAAGAGCCCCCTCCAGCAACAATCTCATCGGCTGGTCTTAGGCCTTGCTAAAGCAAAATGCCGAGCTTTTTAGCTAGAGGTCTCATATTTTCCCATTGAGTCTCGGACTTTGCAGAAATTCTCATTTTGCGCCAAAATTACAACCCGGCAGTAAGCGAGCCCGCAACCGAATTAACTTTTTGCGGAGATTTTCCAATTTTGGAACGCTTTCGAATTGCCTCTTGAAATCGATGCCTAAAAGGCCGCTGCTAAAACCCCGAAAGACAGAGTTGTTCAGGGGCCGAGGGGGATTTCACAATGGCCGATTAAGAACTGTGAGTGACAATCTGGTTTTTATAGTTATGATCATGGCTGCAGATGTTCAAATAATTGTTTTAACCTATCCAAGGAGGATTGAATGGCCAAAGCCAAAAAGAAAGCAACGAAGAAGGTAGTTAAGAAAGCCGCACCTAAAGCTGCGGCAGTAAAAAAGGCTCCTGCAAAAAAAGCAAAAGCCACAAAACGCAAGCCCAACGCGGCTTTCATGAAGAAGCTTACAATCAGTGATGCATTAGCAGCGGTGATTGGTGCTGGCGAACGCGCACGCACAGAAGTTGTTAGCGCTCTTTGGAAATACATTAAAAAGCATAATCTTCAAGACCCAAAAAACCGACGCAATATTGTTGCAGACGACAAGCTAAAAGCTGTTTTCGGCGGTAAAGGTGTTGTGAATATGTTCGAAATGACTAAGCTTGTTAGTAAACATTTAAAATAAATTGGAACCCGCGCCTTGCTGGCGAAGCTAAGGTTTATCCGGTTTGAGCGCGGGGCTTTTTTCATCAATGGAAATATTCACAAAATCGATCTTATCTGATCGAAAAAGCAGGGCAGCCAAGGCCCTTGATCAAGTTTTAAAGTCCGGTGATGCGGTCTTTTTTTATTGTGGCCAGCCCCTTCAGAAGCCTGGCGGTCTTGATCAAACCTATCCATTCTTGCCACATCCTGACTACTTTTGGCTAACGGGCTATCGCCGGCCCTGGGGTATTACCTGCTATTCACTAAGTGATGGCTGGACTGATTTCATTAAGCCAATCAGCCGCGAAGAATCCATTTGGGAGGGCTCCGCTGAAAGTCTTGAGGGAGAAGATCTTTCACAGTTTGAAGAGTGGTTAAAAAATAAAAATTTTCAAAATATTTTTTCTTTAGGTCAAGTTGGCGAAAGTCACTTGGCATTGGTCACGCCCGACTTTGCAAACACCGCGATCGTCCAAGAAAAGTTTAACGAAGTACGGCGAATCAAGGATTCTGCCGAGGTTCAGCTCATTCGCAAAGCGGGGCAGACTGCGGCACGCGGCTATGCACGTTTGCAAGACTTTATTCGTCCTGGTGTCACTGAACGCCAGATACAAATTGAGTTTGAAGCCGAAGTCCTTCGCGCCGGGGCCGAGAAATTTCCCTATGAAACAATCGTGGGCGCGGGGGTAAATTCGGCTGTTTTGCATGCGATACCGACCCTGCGGGTGGCACAGGCAGGCGAATTGGTATTGATCGACGGTGGCGCCGATATTCATGATTACTGTGTCGATATTACCAGAGTTTTTCCCGTGGATGGGCATTTTTCCCAAAGACAGAAAAGCATTTACGATATTGTTTTGGCAGCACAAAAAGAAGGAATTCGACTTTGTAATCCGGGGACCGCATGGATCGAAGTTCATCGGGCCGCGGCCACAATTATTGCTGATGGATTGAAGGGCTTGAACCTGCTGCGAGGGGACACCGACAACCTATTGGATTCCGGTGCCGTGTCAGTTTTTTTCCCCCACGGAGTCGGACATATGGTGGGTTTAAAGGTGCGCGACGTCGGCGGACGCTTCGGCAGCGGGCCTGCAACTAGTTGTGGGGTTCGCTTAAGAGTTGATTTAGACCTTGAAGAAAACTTTATCATGACAGTCGAGCCTGGAATTTATTTTGTACCCGCAATCTTTAATCATCCAGAGTTGCGGCAAAAATATCCCGATCAAGTCAACTGGGCAGAGCTCGAAAAATGGCAAACCTTTGGCGGCATTCGCCTAGAAGATGACATCTTAGTCAGTAGCAAGGCGCCTGAAAACCTAACCGGCGCCATTCCAAAATAGAACTCTAGCTAGCCACCGATGGCGAGGGCGTCGGCGTCACCACTGGCGGCTTCACTATTGGTGGTGGCAATGGTGGAGCGGTCGGTGGTGGAGCTATAGTTGTCGGAGGTGGTAATGTCGGTGTCGGCGTCGGCGTCGGTGTCACCACCGGCGGTGGTAAAACAACACAATTGGTGCCAGTTTGGTCG
>CALQIT020000048.1 GCA_943330705.2 Streptomyces griseus | reverse complement strand
TGCGGCAAACTGAATCAATTGGTGTTGAGGACCGCTGGGCCAGAGTTCATAAGATCACTCAGCTTTTAGAGCAAGATGGTATTTTGGCGGCTAAGATTTTTTTGCGCAGTAAAAACAGCCAATTTAAAGTGAAAACTGCCGACCAGTCAATTAAGGAGTGGAGCTATCACGTAGCGCCCATTCTCTTGCAAAAAAATAAGAATGGTGAAAATAAAATCCTTGTCTTGGACAGCTATCTTTTTTCTGAACCGGTTTCTGTTGGCACTTGGCGCGATCAGCAAATGATGTTTGTAACTCCGGCCGACGCCGAAACCCTCTATCGTCCTCGTTTTTCCGCTTTGCCCGAGTCCTCTCAGTTCATGAAAAACTGGGCCATAGAAGATATTCGAAAAATGGACGATGTCTTAAAGACCAGCATCGCTCAGGAAAAAGAAAAATCAGAACGGCTTCCCTCTGGACGCTAGGTTATTTGCGAGTGTGCGAATGCAGAATAGCCTTCGGTTTTTACGGAAGCTGTCTTGCGGTCATCGAATCAGTTTTCGAATCGTTCCTCTAATTAATAGTTCCGTGGCCTGTTTCAGATTATCCTTTTTTTAATTTTTTTCCGATCCGCACGTTTTGAAAACTCCCAAGCTTTAAAAACCAGAGTTTGAATTCTAGCTTCTGAATTTTAGTCATTGAATTCTAGCTTCTGAATTTTAGTCATTGAATTCTAGCTTCTGAAAGAATTTCCTGAAGAACAATGATAATTTATAAAATATAGAAAATGTTTGAATAGTTGTATTTGATACTTTATAAATTACAAAAATTAAAACAACCCTTAACTTGGGCTGTTAAGCCACACTTCGGAGATCCTATGAAAAGCGTTATTGTATCCCTGGCATTTTTAGGTTTGGGTCTTTCTGCTCAGGCCGCAGACCTCGACACTTGTCTTGATCGAGTAACGCAAAACTGTCTTGTTGTAGATGGTGTTGATTTGCAAGACCTAGTGCAAATGGACAAAAACAGCGCCTGCAAAATTATTGCTGGAGGCGCTTCGGACAGTGGTTCCCGCTACAATCAGCGCGTTGCTTTTTTCGATCGTAACAGCGTCATTTCCGTCGAGTTGCGACCTAGTCTTTTTGGCATTTGCACAGCGGTAACGGCTGAGCTGAATGGCCGTCTTGTTGATTCCGCGGTTCTCAATGGCCGTCTGTTTTTTGCTCATACTTCAAATCGCGTGATTGTTATTGGCAGAAACAATACGATTCTTGAGATGTTGAACTCCCATGGTGAGTCCTACGAATCTGTTGTCGGTGTGAAAATCACCCGCAGCCGTGGCGAGAGCAAGCTAACCTTAGAACGTGAGAACGACAACAAAACGACTCTTTCTGATGAGCAATTAGAAACCCGTTTGAATACGGCACGAACCGTGCGTGTATTGTCTAAATAGTTTTTTGAAGTAACTCTAAGCTGGCCCACCAAACAAAAAGCCTGTGTTCAACGGTCTCACCAGCTTCATGCTGATTGAGGATCTTGATAATCTTTTCCTCCGTGAATCGCTTTTTCATTTTGTTCTCCCTGTGTCGAGGTTGAGGCAGGATGACTAATCAGACAAGTACTGCAGTTTTTGGGGCCAGGCTCAATGTCGAGAAATTCAGAAATCAATGAAATTCATTGTCAAAGAACCGTCCCAACCACACAATTTTAACAAGACCTTAGAAAAGGTAACCATAAGACTTGAGCGATTTGGCCATGATTTTCTATAACCGCAATCTAATGTTAGGTATTATATGAATTTATTTTTAAAATACCTATCAAGTATAATGAGGAAACAAGCTGAATTGCCATCCATCAAAGTTCGAAAATATTTCAACTTTCATCTAATGACGGGATTGTTCTTTGTGTGCTTTACGAGTTGCACATCTAGGGTTTCGTCACCACTGCGGATCGGTACGAATCTTTGGACTGGATATGAAACTTTATACTTGGCCCGCGATTTAAGTTATTACGATCAAAAATCAATCAAATTAGTAGATTTTTCTTCAGGAACGGAAGAAGTACGGGCCTATCGAAATCACGAGATTGAAGGAGCTGGGTTATCAATTGATCAAGCTTTGGTATTGGCCGCGACCCAAGAAAATATCAAAATTATTACCATCATGGATATATCTCATGGTGCGGATGTGATTTTAGCAAAGCCAGAGTTTACAGATATGAAATTACTAAAAGGAAAACGAGTGGGCGTAGAAGCAACCTCATTAGGGGCGTATTTCCTTGCTCGTGCGCTAGAAAAAAATGGGATGACGAGGAAAGATGTTCAAATAGTATCTTTAGAGCCTTCAGAACACGAATCAGCTTTTAAGACTGGGCAGGTTGATGCCGTTGTTACATTTGGACCGGCCAGGGCAAAACTATTAGCATCGGGGGCAAAATTAATATTTGATAGCAGCCAAATTCCCGGAGAAATTATTGATGTTATAGTCGTAAATACCGCAGCAATAGCGAGTTCTCCTGAGGAAATTCAAGTATTAGTAAATGGGCGATTTCGCGCCTTAGATTATTTTGAAAAAAATAATCAGGATGCAGGTTCCCGCATGGCTAAACGAACCCAAGTATCTCCTGAACAAATTTTATCTGCTTTTACAGGACTAAAGCAACCGAGCTTACAAGAGAATCAAAAATTGCTGAATAAAAACAACTCTACGTTGGTTGACTCGATGAAAAAACTTTTAAAAATAATGTTAGAAAATAAATTAATATCTAAGGAGATTGATCCTGCGAGCATTCTTGATGATCATTTTGTTAAGAATGCCAAATTTTAAAATCTAAGGAACTGAATAATAGTGAAAAAAACGTTTCCCTTTCCACTTAGATTTTTGATTCCAGTAGTTTTAATCTTCTGTGGCGGTTTGTTGGGAATCATTTCTTTTAATCAAGAAATTGCCGAGACTTATAAAAAAACAGAAATTATTACTAAAAGCTATGTGCAAACTTCCGCAGGACAGACGTCGAGAATTTTAGATTATTTATACCGTAGATCAAATATTGAAGAAGCTGAAGTTACAATTATTAGTCAACTCGGCAGTGATCCAAATCTGAACTTGGTGATGGTTATTGATGATAAAAATATGATTCATCTTTCTAACCGTTATGAACTTAAAAATAGCCCGATAATTGGTACAGCTGCGGCTTCTTATATTGCTGAATTCATGGCGGCTAGGGAAAATATGGCAGGAAATATAATCTTATCTCCGGATAAGCAAAAAATGATTGCCATTTATCCTGTTCTTTTACAAACGCTACCAAATGAAATCCGTCCATCTAAAGTGGGCATTTTATTTTTTGAATATGACCTTGCCCGTGCTAAAGCGCAGGCCTATAGTGATGCTTTAAGGCGATCTCTTCTTTTCAATAGCTTGTTAGCTGCCTTTTGTTTTGGGTTATGGGTTTTCTTTGATTTAATTCTAACTCGGCGAGTGTCTAAATTAGTTGCTGCCACTAATAGTTTAGCCGAAGGAAATCTTGATGTCAGAACTAAATTGTCAGGTTCAGATGAGCTTGCTCAAATCTCCATTGCTTTTGATCGCATGGCCATTAAAATTCAAGAAAAAACCCTCATGTCACAAGAAGAGTTAACTAAAAGGGAAATTATAGAAACCAAACTTACAGTAATGAACTCACAACTTTCTATTACTAATTCGGAGCTTGTGACAGCAACCAAGGCTAAAAGTGATTTTCTGGCAACTATGAGCCATGAAATTCGTACGCCACTTAACGGAATTATCGGCATGAGCTCGATGCTACAGGATACCTCGCTGACTCCGGATCAAGCGGAGTCTGTCGAGACTATTTCAAATTCGGGAAAAATTTTACTTGGTCTCATAAATGACATCTTGGATGTTTCAAAAATTGAGGCCGGGAAAATTGAGCTTGAATCGGTTGAATTTGATCTTTCAAAATTCATCAGCGATCTCGTAAAGCCATTAGAGTTTTTTGCCAAGAAAAAGAGTCTTTATCTTAAGATCGATTTTAACGTCTACGAGAATCTCGTTTTAGGTGATCAAGGTCGAATAGGGCAGATCGTTTCTAACCTTATTTCAAACGCAATTAAGTTTACCAAGCAAGGCGGAGTAAGAGTCGTTATCCTTCAGAAAAGTATCGGAGATGATACGCAAATTGTGATAACCGTTACCGATACTGGAATCGGGATTGCCGATGAGGCGAAATCGAAGATTTTTGAGGTTTTCTCGCAGGCCGATAAATCAATTTCAAGAAATTACGGCGGTACTGGATTAGGTTTGTCCATTTCAAAACAACTCGTTGAACTCATTCGGGGTTCAATTGGGTACGTAAGTGAAGTTGGCAAAGGGACGACATTTAAAATAGATCTTCTGCTGAAAACAGGAAGAAAAATTATCGTGGGGGCAACTGCCGTCAACGCTCCAGAAACGCCCATTCCCAAATTTATTGGTCGTATTTTGGTTGCTGAGGATAATACAACCAATCAATTGGTAATCGATCGGATGCTTCGGCGATGGGGTTGCCAGCCACTGATCGTTGCCAATGGCCTAGAGGTTTTGGAGGCGTTAAGAAGATCTAAATTTGACCTCATTCTTATGGACTGCCAAATGCCAGAAATGGATGGGTTTGAAGCGACCAAGGCCATAAGACTGCTGGACGACCCTGCAATAAGTTCTGTTTCCATCGTGGCGGTGACGGCCAATGCGAGGCCAGAAGATATTCAAAAATGCCTAGATTCAGGCATGAATAGTTTTTTATCAAAGCCCATTGATAGGAAGGACTTGGAAGCATTACTTATGAGAGTTCTAAAGGTTAGTAACTAATTCCCTTGAGTGTACGCTTCCGCGTGGAGACAGACAAAACTCAAGAGTTAAAGATCTGATCGACATGGTACTCCTCATCGACTCCAATAACCTCGATAGAGTTCTCTTGAAGAAGGCGATTAAGGCAACTTTCGACCGTCGAGGCACTCACGAAGTACCGTCGTCTTTTCCCGAACCACCGGAAACGTGGATTGCTCCATTTGAGAAATTTGCTGTGGAATGGGGAATTGTGCGAAACATTAAAACGTCACACTTCCGGCGCGGTGTGATCATTAATTCGTCAGCCAAAGCGCAAATTAGGGATTTTTGGCTGATAGCTTACTTGAAATATTCAATCAAATTAGGTCGTTGGGTAGGGCTCTATTCTTGCACTTAGATTGTATGAAATCATTCTAAGGAGTGCTGACATGACATGGGCTATGAAGACGGCTAAAATTATTGGAGTCCTCGCGTTGCTGCCACAGTTGGCCTTTGCCTGGGGTGACCTTGGGCATGAAACAGTTGCTGAAATAGCCCAACGGCATTTGACCGCGCGTGGTCAGAAGATGATGTATGACTTGATTGGCACGGGGCCAATGGCAGGGCCTGCGACTTGGCCGGATCTGGTTCGCTCGGATAAACGATTTTCCCCGTTTGCGGCCTATCACTTTATCGAAATTGATCCGCGCTATAGCAAATACGAAGATATTTCAGACCGCCATCGGGTGAAAAGGGACGCGAATTCGATCATCGAAAATGTACCCGAGCAGCTGTATAAACATTTTTTGATGTTTAAGAAGTTTAACAAAAGCCAGAAACAGGCGCTGATCTCTTATTTAATCCATGTTGTTGGGGATGTTCATCAGCCTTTGCATGTGGGAAATGGCTATGATCGCGGCGCTAATTTTTGCGAAATTCGTTATTTTAAATCAGGAACAAATGCTGAAGATAAAATGTCGAAAAATACCGGGCGGATGTCTACAAATTTGCATTCATTTTGGGACTCGACCGTCGTTGAGCACATTGCTTATGCGGAAAAAAAGAAAAATCCTGCGTACAAGGGTAAAATTTCAGGCCTTTATTATGCCGAGCTAGCAAATTTAATTGAGCAAGATCCAACGATTAAGTCTTTGTCTTTAGCAGATGAAAAGAAAATTCAAACAACTCCGATTTTAGAGTGGTATAAAGAGGCTCAAGATTTACATCCGGTAGTCTACCCTGATGCTGAAAGTTACAAGCATCCTGAACAAAGGCCCTATTGCCGTCATATTAAAAAAGATGGACTGGGTGATCCGATTTTGGATGAAAAGACAAAAAAGGAAATCGTCGAGCCTGATCGACTTAGGGCAGAAGATATTCCAACGGTCAGCGACGATTACATGGATAAGTCCGCTGAAATCGTAAAGATGCAGATCTACAAAGGTGGCTTGCGTCTGGCGTATCTAATCAATCAAATCGCAGAGCGCCAATATGGCAAACTAAGTCCAACCAAAGAAAGCAAAGATCTTAAAGAGATCATGCTGGAAAACAAAGGCCTTAAGCAGAAATAAGTCCTAAGAAAAAGCCTAAAGCTGCCTAGCGGGCACCTTGGGGCTTTAAAGCCGTGCTCTAAGATTGCTATATCATTGAACTCTGCCGATTAATTCGCTAAGACTTCGCCTATGTCAGAAGCAATCAATACGCCGAATGCCCCGCCGCCTGTTGGCTCCTACCCCCATGCTAGAAAAGTCGGGGACTTGCTATTTTTGTCTGGGGTCGGTCCGCGAAAGCCAGGCACCACGGATATCCCCGGAGTGTATAAAGACGCGATGAATACGGTTCTTAGTTACGATATTCAGATTCAAGTCGAGTCCGTCATTGAAAACGTAAAGAATATTTTGCTCGCAGCCGGAAGTTCCCTTGAGCAAGTGGTTGATGTTCAAGTTTTTTTAACCGATATGAAAAAAGATTTTGCTAAATTCAACGAAACTTATACCAAGTATTTTGCAAAAATTCAGGCAACTCGGACAACTATTCAGGTCGGGGCCTTGCCGACACCGATTCATGTCGAGTTCAAAGTTATCGCCAGCGTAGGTAAACATGGTTGATCTAGAACATCCACTGGCTATAAAGATACGAAAACAAACTGTGCAAGCCATTGCCACCTACAAATTAATTGAAGAGGGTGACCGGCTGATGGTTTGTGTTTCTGGCGGTAAAGATTCTAGCATTCTATTGGTTTTGTTAAATGAAATCAGGCGCCGGGCCCCCTATGACTACGAGCTCGAGGCTGTGATGTTGGACCAGAAACAACCTGGTTTTGACGCTTCAGTCTTTTCTCAATGGGTCGCAGACCAAGGTATCAAATTAACAATTGTTGAGCGCGATACTTATTCGATTGTGAAAGAAAAAGTGACATCAGGGGTTTACTGTTCAATGTGTTCTCGTTTGCGGCGTGGGATTTTATATGATCATGCCGTTGAACATGGATTTACTAAGCTTGCGTTGGGGCATCATCGCGATGACCTGGCTGAAACCTTGCTACTAAATATGTTTTATACCGGAAAAATTTCTGCAATGCCCCCGAAGCTAAAGTCGGACGATGGCCGCAATATTTTGGTTCGTCCTTTGTCCTTTGTTGCAGAGAAAGACATTCTGGCCTTGGCGCAAGCCTGGGATATTCCAATTATGCCGTGCAACCTTTGTGGCTCGCAAGAGGGTCTAAAGCGCAAACGAATGAAAAAACTTTTGCATGATTTAGAGAAAGAAATTCCCCATATTGGCGTTTCGCTATTGACTGCAATGTCGAACATCAAGCCATCGCAACTGATGGATGAAAAGCTTTGGAACTTAACAGATCTCAAGGCTGACGGGTTGAGCGCGGCTTCCGGCATCGATCATTTTACCGGAACCGGCGGCGACTCTCTGAAGAGCAGTCCATTTTTGAGTTTGCTTTAAAGGCCAAGCCCGCGCATGCCCTAGGCAGACTTTTGCTTAGTTGTTGAAGTTTGCCTATAGTTTGAGCAATTAAGAGGCCGATTCAAATCTTTTCCAGAAATCCCAGTAAAATCAGGTTGATTCCAACAGCGGGGAAGGTATAAACATTGGTTCTTAAGTCTATCCACACGGAGTGGTAGTTAAGTTGGTTATAACGCCCGCCTGTCACGCGGGAGGCCGCGGGTTCGAGTCCCGTCCACTCCGCCATTTTTCTAAAACGTACAATAAATTTGGGCTCTTCTCACTTAACTGTTTATCACGTAGCGCATTTCAGTAAAAACAAGCGGTTCTTCTCCAAAGGTAGGGGCCGCAGGTGTTTCTGTTAGCCGCAATATGCTTTTGACCGGCCGGGATTTTTTGTTCCACTACCAAAGTTCATAATTAACTGACAAGCTGAATATTTTTCCGCCATGCTTCTGGCGCCTTTGGTGGTCTTCCGCTCAGCGAAGAGTGTGTAAAATATTTCTCCGTCCAAAAGCTGATATCGCATCTTGCCGTTGAATGATTCGCAGTAACCGTTTTCCCAGGGGCTTCCAGGTTCAATGAACAACGTGACAACACCAAGATCCTTGAGCCATTTCTTTAGCTTCTTGGCAATGAACTCAGGCCCGTTGTCAGAGCGAATGTGTTCCGGAATTCCATGTTCGATAAAAATATCCGCAAGAATTAAAATAATATCTCCGCTTCTGATTCTTCGAGCTACAAACGAAGCCAAGCACTCCTTCGTGTGCTCGTCGATAATATTCAGGATCTTGATCTTTCTGCCGTCATTTGTTTGCTCAGAGACAAAGTCATGGCTCCAGACATGATTCCGGTGCGTGGGCCGAAGCCACAATCTTGATCGCTTCCTAATTTTCAAGAAACCCTGCCCCTGGGAACCACTTTGGTCAACAAAGCTCACCTAGGCCCCATTGACCTCTAAAATGAATATACGCTGGCTAGGCACAGAGATTGGCTTTTGGTCGGGACCGACACCCGGTGACCCAAACCAGTACCGGCGCTAAATTTGCTAAGTCTTTCCATTTTTAATCTAGATGAGGATAAACATGGAACAAGTGCAAATCGTATCCGGATTCTCGGAACTTAAGGATCTCTTGATCCGAACATTTCAAATCGCAAGGTCTCGAGAAAAGATCAGACTTTATTTTACTGAAAATGACGACCAGTTGTTGATGCATGATTTTCACGAGTATAAAATCTCTGTGACAATCGTAAGGAGTATTGAGCAGCAAATTTTATCAGGATATTTGACTGAAAATGCCAGATTGCTTTGTGCCAAAGCAATCAAAGAACCAGATCCAGTGGCTTATTTAAATCATGGTTTTTTATTATACGGCTATTTTAGGTTTTGATAGTTGAACATGTTCATCGAACATACCAGCGAGCTCTGCAAATGCGGCTCTTTCTTCTTCGGGTGTCAGTTCTCTTGTTATTTCAAGAGGAGTAAAATCGGCTCTTTGAAAAGTTTGGGTGTGATTCATACTTGGCCCCATCACTGAAAATTTTCCAGAACGATCCTTTCGACAGATCATCAGTTCCATATGTTTCGAATGATGGTAAATTTCAAGCCAGCCCTTGGTGCCCAATATTTGTCGATTGGTAATATACATTGTTTTTTCGTCAGCAAGATACACGATTTCCAGGATACAAATTTGACCGGCATCGAGATGCTCGAAGTAAATATGAATAAACTTTGAAAAGTAATTTTTGAAATTCTGCTCAATTTCGAAATGCAACATTTCATAGATTTGGTTCTCATGAAATGTTTGGCCGATAAGTTCGTCAAAGTTCATTAGGTTGTATCGGTATTTTGAATCTGAAGTTTAATCGGCCTGGCCGAAAGCCTCGTTGTTAGTACCGACAATCGACGAAATTTTGCAAAACCCCTGAAATCGGGTTCCAAAAGACTATTCCACCCCAAATCCAGGGCTCATTTGGTGAATGCGAGTCCTACGAACTAAAAAATATAAGTATTCCAACTAGTCGCAAGCCTTGGAAAATGATGTAACAATCAATTAAATGATACAAATACGATATTTTGTATTATTTAATTGCATACTAATGTGTGCGCCATTGACAAAACCTGATAGAATGATATAGTCAACTATAAATTGATATAATCTACATGTTTTTGATCAAATAAAGGAGTATTATGAAAAAGACAGTAATGCCTTCACCAATGGCAAAAAGACAATTAGCAAGGCTGGGCGGCAATATAAAAATGGCACGCTTAAGACGTAATCTTTCATTAAGAGCGGTAGCTCAAAGAGCTGGAATTTCCCCTAACACAGTGGTTGCGATTGAGCATGGCGAATCGGGCGTTAGCATTGGAGCCATTGCAGGAGTACTGCATTGCTTAAATCTTGCGGAAGACATTTCAAAAGTTGCTCTCGATGATGTGTTGGGAAGAAAGCTTCAAGACTTGAAGATGATACAAAAAAAACGAGCCCCGAAAAAAACAAAAACGCAGGAATTGTTGGAGCTTATTAAGGAATCCAAATGAAAAAAATAGAAGTATGGGCAGATTGGTATTTTTTAGCAGAACCTCAAAAGATTGGTGTTTTAACTGCATCAATCGTCAGGGGAAAAGAAGTTTTTTCTTTTGAATATGAAAAGTCTTGGCTAAAGGGGCAATACGCATTTCAAATTGATCCTCAGTTGCAGCTTTTTTCTGGGAATTTTTACGCGCCCGAAGGAGCAGAAAATTTCGGAATATTTCTTGATTCGTCTCCTGATCGTTGGGGAAGAACTTTAATGCTGAGAAGAGAGTCTCTACTGGCAAAAGAAGGAAAAAGAGCGATTAAAACGCTTATGCCTTCCGATTATTTATTGGGAGTATACGATCAAACAAGAATGGGAGCATTGCGATTTAAAATTGGTGACGGAACATTTTTGGATGATCACAAAAATATATCAACGCCACCATGGACTTCGATCAGAGAGTTAGAGCATGCCAGCCTGTTTTTAGAGCAAGAAGACTCAGAAGAAGGCCCTAATTTTTCCGCACAACTTAAACTTTTATTTGCACCAGGCTCTCCCTTGGGTGGCGCAAGACCGAAAGCAAGTGTCCTTGATGAAAATGGACACTTGTGGATAGCTAAATTTCCAAGCCGAGATGATTTGAAAGATGTTGGAGCTTGGGAAGCAGTTGTTTATGCGCTAGCAGAAAAATGCGGAATAATTGTCAATGAAGTTAAAGCGCAAAAATTTGCAAATAAATATCATACTTTTTTGGCAAAAAGATTTGATCGTCTTTCAGGTGGAAAACGAGTTCATTTTTCTTCTGCCATGACTCTTCTTCAACATAAAGATGGAGATAACCACCAAGCAGGAGTCAGCTACTTAGAGTTAGCAGATTTTATTTCATCCAACGGAGCCCCAAGTAAGGTTGCTCACAATCTTGAAGAGTTATGGCGAAGAATTGTTTTTTCTATTGCAGTTTCAAATTCAGATGACCATTTAAGAAATCACGGCTTCTTGCTATCTGAAGAAGGCTGGGAGTTGTCCCCTGTTTATGATGTGAATCCAAATGAAATGGCTGATGGACTTAGCTTAAATGTCTCATGGGACAGCAATGCACTTGATTTTGATTTAGCCAAAAGCGTATCTCAAGATTTTAGAGTAGCTTCCACAAGAGCAAATGAAATTATTGAAAAGGTAAAGCTTGAGGTGCGCAATTGGGATAAAATCGCAGAGGGCTTTGGGATTTCTCGCTCTGAAAGAATGCGAATGACAAAAGCGTTTAGGGTGTGATTATTTGAGAAATGGCGACATTGGGAAGCGTGGTGTTCAAAATCTTCGATTGTTTTGGCTTTGGGTATCTCGGTGAACACTTATTTCATGGCCAGGAATTGGCCATATTTATACAGCCTTCATATGTTTTTCTAGCCAATCAGCTATTTCGTTAATATCGGCTTTATTTTTTATGACCTGATCGATGATAAAAGACTCGCCATTGTCTGTATCCACTTTTAAACGATATCCATTCATCCGTAAAAAAATTGCAGCCGTGGCAAATGCGATACGTTTGTTACCATCGATAAAGGCGTGGTTCTGCGCCAAGCTTTGGAATAAAGCAGCGGCTTCAAGGGATAAGCTTTTGTAATAACCCGTTTGTGGCCGCATAAGGGCGATTTCAAGAAGGCCCATGTCACGCACTCCGCCCTTACCTCCAAAGCGCTCAATAAGTCGCGTATGAAGCTCTAGTGTTTCAGTCAAGGTGGGGTAGAGAATGGATTTCATTTAGCCAAACGTTTTAAAAGCGCTTGATGGTCGTCTAAAACCTCATCCATGGCGCTACGAAATGCGGGACGTAGTTTTGAGCGGTGAAGGTATTCGGCGACCGCATCAGTGACCACACTTGAAATGGTGCGATCTGCTTCGTTAACGTAAGCCTTTAGATCTTTAAGAACCTTTTCATCAATTTGGGTAGCGAACTTTTTAGCTTTCATTAAGGCTCCAGTTTGATTGAATATATCATGACAAATCATGAAATGTCAAGAATTTGTCCTTAGGCTACACATTCAGCGCTGACAGACCGTAAAAAAGTTCGATACTCGTCCCATTTGCCCAGCCAATTTATTTTCTCCAACTATTTGGCCATTTTTTGTCTCAGGTGTCTTACAATTTATGATTTTTTAATGGGTTTCGTTCCTTCCAAATTTTCTCAAATCGATTTTATCTGGCTTTCAATTCTTCCATTGTCTTCAGATGGACGACAGCGGTTAGCCACGTCGTTGGCGCGAAATGTGAACTTGAGATTGCAGTCGCTGGTCGGGTGGATGCCTGACCTTGGTAAAATTCAGCCTTGTTAGGCGAGGTTTATATGAAGAATATGCTGATTTTGGGTTCGTTGTTTGTGGTTATCTGCTCAGTTGCCTGCCAGAAAAAAGGCAGTGACGATCCAGGGCCTCCAGCGGGATGTCCTGCAGGGCAGGGTTACTCGAGCTATTGGGCGCGATGCGTGAGCCAAACTGGCTGTCAGCAGGGATTGGGTGTTCATCCGGAGCAGCCAGCAAATTGCATGAATTTAACCACCGGAACAATGACAGGATCAATTCAGTGCGGAGCTGGATTTTACTTAACGGCAAGGGGTTGTTTTCAGCGGGGTCATTGTGGTCCAGGCCAAGCCTTAGCTGGCGAGCTTTGCGTCGAAATAGTCAGCGGATCTGGTAACAGCTTTGGGAATGGCTTCGGCAATCAGCAGATGAATCAGCAACCCGCATATGGCCAGTCGAATGGGTCATTCTTTTCAAATGGCGGTTTCTACAATCCATACTACGGTCGGGGCGGCTTCTAAAGAAATAATCACTTCGGCGCCTGGGCAAGGGCGCTGTGGTTTCCTGACTCGGCATGGCTAGTTGAAAATGAAAATCAATACCATTACCATTGACCTCCAAGTTGTCTTAAGGCGATAAATGAGAATCATTTTCAGTCTTGGATGTATTGGGGGGATATCGTGGAGCTCACTAAAATACCGGTTTTACCAAAGTTTCGGGGTTCAGGTGAAAAGGGCGTCAATCGCGAGCCCTTGGATGAGAAAACCTTCAAGCAAATGATTCGCGCCATGAATCTAAAGGTCACTGAACAAAGAATGGCGATTCTACAGGCGTTGCATTGCGGACGTGCACATGTCACAGCCCAAGAGGTCTATGAGCTTATCGGAGCGAAGGATCCTGACATCGGTTTTGCCACTGTTTATCGATTTTTGCGGACTTTGACTGAGCATAGCTTTGTCACAGAAGTAAGAATGGGTGGTTTGCCGGCAAGGTATGAACTGACACCAAAAGCGCACCACGATCATTTGACTTGTATCCAGTGCGGAAAAATTTGCGAATTTGAAAACGTTGAAATCGAAAAGTTGCAAGAGCGTGTCGCAAATCAGTTTGGTTTTGCCCTGACCAGCCATGTTTTAGAGCTCTATGGAGTTTGCTCAGACTGTCAAAGACGAAAGGGTTGAGTCGCAGCCCTCTGCAGCGCTAATCTAGTTCCCATGTCGACCTTAAAGAATCCCAGCAAAATAGAGAATCCGTCTGCGCCAACAGAAGTCTATGACGGCATTGTTGTTAAGGGTGCCCGTGAACACAACCTATGTGATATCAGCCTAAAAATTCCTAGGAATAAGATCACGGTTATCACAGGTCTCAGTGGAAGTGGAAAATCTTCGCTGGCTTTTGATACAATTTATGCTGAAGGACAAAGGCGCTATGTCGAAAGCTTGTCAGCCTATGCGCGAAATTTTCTAGAGCAAATGAAAAAACCTGAAGTCGATTCGATCACCGGGCTTTCTCCGGCGATTGCAATTGATCAGAAGTCCGTCAGCAATAATCCGCGCTCGACGGTCGGCACGGTCACCGAGGTCTACGATTATTTGCGTTTATTGTTTGCGAAGATCGGAATTCCAGAGTGCCCAACCCATAAGATTCCGGTCACAAGTCAGTCGCCGAATCAAATTGTTGAAGATATTTTACAATATCAAACGGGAAGCAAGTTCTACATTCTGGCGCCAATGGCCCAGGGGAAAAAAGGCGAATTTTTAGCCGAGTTTCAGAAGTGGGCGCGTAAGGGTTTCGTCAAAGCCAAGGTGGACGGGCAATTCATTGAGCTTGAGTCCGCTAGCAAGCTGACCAAGACAAAGGCCCACGATATTGATCTGGTCATAGATCAGCTGGTGATGAAAGACGGAGTTAAAGCCCGCCTTAGTGAATCGATAAATACCGCTTTATCAATGGCCAACGGAAGCCTTATTGCAGAAACCATCGGCGGGCAGAGGACCGCCTATTCGATGCATTCGGCTTGTCCAATTTGCAGCTTTAGCTTTCCAGCCCCCGAACCACGAATGTTTAGTTTTAATAATCCCCGAGGGGCCTGTGCCACCTGCAATGGTTTAGGCACAATGGATTTAGTTGAAGAAGAAGACTATCGCTATGGCGATGACGGAAAAGTTTTGCAACGAGTTCGCTATCGCTACCGCGGCGATAAGAAAATTTCTGAAGACGATGAAGAGGGCGAAGAGCTCGAACTGTCGATCTGTCCGACTTGTCGAGGGACTCGGTTGAAGGCGGAAACTCTTAATATCCGAATTCAAGGTGCCAATATTGCCGAACTAGCAGAGCTCAGTTGCCTCGAACTGCGGGATTGGGCCAGCAAAGTTTCAGTGCGTCCCAAAGATCAAATGATTGCCGATAAAATTACTAAGCAGATTTTAGATAGATTGAATTATTTAATTCGGGTTGGAACCGGCTATTTGTCGCTCAGTCGAAATGCAGGCACTCTTTCAGGGGGCGAGGCCCAGCGGATTCGCCTGGCGACCCAGGTTGGCTCAGGACTAGTTGGTGTTCTCTATGTGATGGATGAGCCCTCGATTGGCTTACATCCCAGGGATCATCATCGACTATTGCAGATTATCGGAGAGCTTCGTGACCGGGGAAATACAATTATTCTGGTGGAGCACGACGAAGATACAATGCGTTTTGCTGATTATCTGATTGATCTGGGGCCGCGGGCGGGGCGCTTAGGTGGGCAGCTGATGTGCGCCGGGACGCCGAAGGAAGTCGAAAACAATCAGAATTCGTTAACTGCGCGTTACCTTTCTGGCGAACTTCGTGTTCCTGTTCCGACGGTGCGCCGAAAAGGCAATGGCAGTTTTTTAGAGCTCAAAGGATGCTCGGGAAATAATTTACAAAATGTTGATTTAAAATTGCCGTTGGGAACATTTACCTGTGTCACTGGGGTTTCAGGCAGTGGCAAGTCGACTTTAATTATTGATTCTCTATATAAAATTTTGGCAAGATTTTTTTATAACTCAAGTGTACAGCCGTCGCCCTATAAAGAAATTCTTGGCTTGGACAAAATTGATAAAGTTATTGAAATCAATCAGCGACCAATTGGTCGAACCCCGCGCTCGACGCCGGCAACCTATGTCGCTTTGTTCCCGCTGATCAGGGATTTATTTGCAAATTTACCCGACGCCAAGCTTCGTGGGTTTGAGCCTGGCCGTTTCAGCTTTAACGTCAAAGGCGGGCGCTGCGAATCCTGTATGGGGCACGGCCAGATTCGTATGGAAATGCACTTTCTGGCAGATGTTTTTGTGATGTGTGATACCTGCTTAGGAAAACGTTATAACCGCGAAACGATGAATATAAAATACAACGGGAAGTCCATTGCTGATGTCTTAAGTATGAATGTCGCCGAGGCCTTGGAGTTTTTCAAAAATCACTCAATAATTCACCGAAAATTACAGACTCTGCACCGGGTGGGCTTGGACTATATGACCTTGGGCCAAAGTTCGACAACCTTGTCTGGTGGAGAAGCTCAGCGGGTTAAGTTAAGTCGTGAGCTATCAAAGCGTGGCACCGGAAAGACTTTGTATATTTTAGATGAACCAACAACCGGTTTGCACTTTGAAGATATTCGTAAATTGGTCGAGCTGATGCAAGAGCTTGCCGATCAAGGTAATACCGTTGTCGTCATTGAGCACAATCTGGAAGTGATCAAAGCTGCAGATTATCTAGTTGATATGGGTCCTGATGGTGGTCGCGACGGAGGAAGAATAATTGCTTCTGGCACACCCGAGCAGGTTGCGGCAGTTAAGGATTCTGAGACCGGTAAATTTTTAGCAAAAACTTTAAAGGCTAAGACAAAGTCTGCAGCTTCCAGTTCGTCGCATATTTAAGAAAAACCCATTGAGCCGCATGGATTGGAATTGCCAACAGAGCTATTTTCCAGCCAAAGATTTCCCATACCATCAAGGTGCAGGTCAGTGGGGCGCGCAAGCGAACGGCGATAAAGCTGGTCAAGCTAAGGGCAACAAAAATTTCACGGTTAGATCCAATCAGTGCTCCAAGTTTAGATCCCAAAATGGCTCCGGAGGCCATCAGTGGAGTGATCTCGCCCCCACGAAGGCCTGCGATACTAGAAATAAAAGTCATTCCTAATTTTCCCAAAAAATCAATCCACGTATTGGCCTGAGTAAAACTAGAAGTTAGGAATTCGGCTCCCAAATTATTCCATCTCAGGTCACGAACAAAGACGGTTATCAATACCATTATCAGCGAACCCGCTAGGGTTTTAGCCAGCCAGTGCACCGAGGTCAAGTGGCGTGCCACCTTGAGATGAAGCAGTTCGTAGCCAAGACTAAAAAAAAGGAGGACCGAAAATAAAAGAAGATAATTGGACCAAGAAAAGCTGCTCCAAGCGACCTGGGGATAATGGATATGAATAATTCCCAACCAACGACTGGTTTGGTCGGCAATCAGGGCGGCCAGTAGAACGATAAATAAAAAAGGCAAAGGCAAAGGCAAAGGAAACGGAAACGGAAATGATCTTGGCTTCAAATGACTTGCTTGTCGCTCGAAACCAAAAATAGTGCCGGTCAATGGCACGCCAAAAGCCGCAGCAAAGCCCGCCGCAACTCCAGAAGTTACATACAGAGGCTCCCACTGTTTAGGGTTGCGACTGAGCAGGCTCAGCTGGCGACCGATAGACGAACCAATATGAACAGCTGTGGATTCTCTGCCCACCGAAGCACCAAAAAGATGACTCCACAAAGTCGCAATCAATACCCAAGCAGCAGAAAACCGAGGCCTCATCAATTGCCATCGCAGTTCGCTGCCAACTTCCACGACCGCCGCCAAAGGAAGTAGAAAAATTAGATTTGGATAAGCTTGAAAAATGCCAATTAAGTATTGCAAGCTGAAAAGAAAGCCCCCGATGACGGTGCCAATTACGCTTGCCATTGCCGCGATGATAAACAGATGTTTCTTCATGTCATACCTTGGTCGAAAGTGGCTGTGGGTTGGCTGTGGGTTGGATTTGTGTCGCAATACCGCAAGCGACAAAAATCAAAATAGCGCCGAAAATTTGCACGGGACTAAGGGTTTCGCCAATCAAAGAAACGGCGAAGATGGCCGAAAATGGCGACTCGAGCAAAAACAGAAGACTTGCTAGTGATGGGCTTAAAAACTTTTGCGCTTTGAATTGCAAATAGAAAGCAATCATCGAGTTACCAAAGGCAAGAGTCAGAAGTCCAACCCAGCCCAGTCCGTGCAGTTGACTCAAGTCCCAGCGCGGATCCAAAAATAAAAGTGGAATGGCGCAAAGTGCGCACCAAAAAGCTTGAAAGGTATTCAGTGCAAAGTGATTGGCAGAGGCATGGGCTGCTCGGTCAACCACCAAAATATGAACGGCTGCAAAAAAGGCACAGACCAGAGTCAATGAATCGCCAAGTCCTAAATGAAAGTCTCGCATCTCGACGATTAAGATGACTCCGACAAGGGCGACCGCAACGCAAAGCCAATGCTTCCAGGGAATTCTTTCCGCATGGGTAAATCGTGCTAGAAAGGGGACCATAATTACGTAAAGTGTAGTTATAAAAGATGACTTTGTTGCAGTTGTCCATTGCAGCCCAAAAGATTGAAAAAGTAGGGTGACACCCAAAAGTAGACCTGGCCAAAGTCCCAGCCAGAATTCCTTCTTCAAGGACCTCAACTGGTGGCCCTGAATTTTTAGAATGCCAATTCCAGCAATGAAGGCAAAAGTAAAACGATAAAAAATAATTGCGGCCGGGCCGATTCCTTGCAATGCCCATACGGTGGCAGTGAAGCCAAAACCCCAAAAAACTCCTGCAATAAGAAGCTCTGAAAGAGCCCTTTGCCTAATCGAAAGCTTCAGCAAAAATTTTCGCCTTATCAAAGCCATCTTTTTCAATAAGCTGGGCTTTGACTTCTTTGATCATGCCACCATTGCCGCAAAGATAAAAAGTGGTATCAATTGTCTGATAGTCGTACTCGGAAAGAAAGTGTTGCACGTAGCCTTTTTTGCCTTTCCAATTTTCTGAGGGGCGGCTTAAGACATACTCGTATTTGAAATCAGGAAGATCTCGAGTCAATTGATCCAGTTCCTTTGCGTAATAGATGTCCTTTTCGTTGCGGACTCCAAATAGCATACGATACTTAAGTTCTGGGTATTGGTCTTTTTTTGACTGCAGGTAACTGTAGTGTTGCGATAGTCCGGTACCGGTATTTAGAAATACGATCTGCGCGCTGGGGGGTTCTTTAAAAAAAACTCTGCCAAAGGGGCCAGTGAATTGCAGAGTGTCTTCTTTTTTTAATTTCCAAACAAAATTGGAGGCCACGCCATTGTCGACATATTTGAACAACAGGCGAAATCCATTTTTCTGTCGTTCGTCACTAGAGATGGAGTAGGCACGAAGGGCAGGTTTGGGTTCGTGCGGAACGTGCAAGGTCACAAACTGGCCGGCTCGGAACGCGAACTCGGCTGGACTTTCGGCTGAAATAACAAGTTCTCGAACTCCGGCTGTGTGATCGATGATGTCTATCACTTGCATTTTATAAATAGTACGTCCTGATGACATGAAAAACCTTTCTCTATTCGCAACTCTGATCTAAAGTAAGTACTTATAAGGACTGGGCAAAGTACGACACTTTAACTATGACATCAAGCGCACAGACAAAACTATTTTTTAAGGTTCTTCTTCTTTGGTCGTTAACGGCCTTAAATCCGTTTGCCGCTATGGCGCAAATGGCAAAGATGCCTTTAGAATATTCAGTTCCGCTTAAATTTGCGGTGCTCGGCGATGGACTCGAGCTTGGCCCGGTCGAGATTGTTTATGATTTGGAATCCTCAAAAGGGCAAACCCTTGATTTAGGGATATTCAAATTCAACGAGGAAAATTTTTTCGTCAAACTGATGCGTGCTGATCGAATTGATTCGCGACTGATCCCTGCTTTGGGCCCAACCGCCAATAAGGAGTGGGTCTTTTTAGTCAGATGGCCTGATAATTTCGTAAGAGAGGGCACCTTCGAAATGGTTTCTAGATCTGGTCGAACTCTGTGGACGGCAGACCTTTCGCCGAAAGCACTGGGCGAATGGAAATCCGAGCAGCTTGCGATCGAGGATTTCATGGTTCGAAATAAAAAGATTTCGCGTGCAAGTATAAAAGCTTGGCCTTTTTTTCGCTATCAGTACGGGGTTCGAGATATTTTAGTGAAACCGATCCCCCTGAAGGAAGCAAAGGACCCAGTGCGTTTTTGTATGAGTTATCGCGAAGACAACAACTACACTCGAATGTGCACCGCCCAGTATATTTTGCGACGGACAAAACAGGGCTTGGAGCTTTTGCCACTGCGCCTTTCCTTGATTCCTCCGCGGGTCATCGCCATGAGCGAAGAAGGCAAGTTAGCAGGGGTCATTAAGGTTGAAGAAGACAAACCTGCGCAATTTTATGCAGAACTTTCAGGTGGGATGACCTTTGATTTTGTGGCGTCATTCATCCCTTTGAATGTCGTAGATATGGTCGAAGAGACTGGTTCAGGCTGGGTAAAGTTAGTTGGAGAAGGGCGTCCGCCGATTGTTCGGCATCGTATCCTGAATCCTGATGAGACAAATAAACTGGTCGAATTTTTTGGCTGGCAGAGAACTATTGGTGATCAAAGAAAATACTGGGAAGCAAGAATTGACCTAAAGGATCCAGTGATTTATGTCGGTGGAAACGGCGGAGGTCTTTTTCGTCAGCGCTTGGACATTAAGAAGATTCCTACCGAAGCCATTCGTCCACGCTTGAAGGAAAAAACCATCGATTTTACCTATGTTGATGGTGCAAAAATTTTTGGAAGAAAACAACCAAACCTAAGCATAAAGTCAGAGCAAAACTCAGTTGAAACGGCAAAAGGTGATGCCGCTGATTTTGTCTGGTACTTCGGAGCAAAAAAGCGAGGCGAGTACAATCGCAGTTACTTGACGATTGGAGAAGGCGACAAGAGCTATCGTTTGTACCATGAAGTTTTCAAAGGTTATCCGCGGGAGTTTAGCACTCGACTTTCTGGGCTTGTGGGCTCTGGTAATTCGACGGTACTGATGGGTGATTTAACATTCAATTATTGGTTTGAGGACATTTTTAGCTGGACTAATTATACTTTTTCTCGGCACCGCTGGGGCACAAGTATTAAGTCATTTCAAAGTTTGAATTCGATTAGCATCAATGGAAACGCCGCCGGTCTTTCGGTTCTAACCGCAGATTTAAAGTATCGGTTAACCCCTGGTTTATGGGGGCGCGATGAAACCTGGGGCTTACTTTTGGGCGTGCAAAAAACTGACTACGATGTTTTTTCAGCCACCTTGGGTGGCGCAGGGTTTTTTTGGGCCCGTTCTATGCCGAAGGCCTACGATGACTTTTTCAATGGTATGAATATTTTTAAGTATCCAAAGTGGGTCGACCTGGAATTTATTTATTATCTTCAAAGTTTTACCTCGACCGCAAAGCTACGTGGCTCAGGCAGCGGCACCTGGTCATTGAATTTTCACGGTAAAGTTTTGTTGACAAAAACCTTTTTTGGCGAGGCCGGTTTTGGGGTTAAGCAATATGATTTTACCCGTGAATATACAACAGGGGCAGTCAGCCGTTCGGTATTTCAGTTCACTTCAGTATATGGAACCATGGGCATTGGCCTCAATTTTTAAGCACAAAATCTAGCTTTGTAAGATGTGATTTTCCCTATCAAAAAATCGATAAATCTCAATCTGTGGCGTTTGCGGAACATTTATCGAGATGCAGCTTAAGTTCGACCAAAGTCTAGCCGAACAGCAAGATAGCGCTTATCAGGGGGTATTCTGTGGTCAGCTCAAGTAAAACGAGTCAAGCACGCCCAAGGCTCATGTTAGTTTGGGGAGACATTCCCTCTTTTGCCTATAACGCCGCGGGAGTGGTGCTCAATGACCTAAAAAAAGTCGACCCGCTGACCTATAGCCACTGTCTGCGTGTTGGTGAATACTCGCGGTTATTGGCCAAAGCTGCAGGGCTAAGTGAGTACCTGCAAAAAGTTGCAGAGTTTTCGGGAATGTTACACGACGTCGGCAAAACAAAAATTTCTCAGGAGATAATCCACAAGCCTTCTCGTTTGGATGAGCAGGAAATGGCCGTGATGCGGGACCATGCTGCCCATGGCGAACATATGATCAAGACCTATGCCCACAATGAATTTTTTCGCCAAGTGATTCCGGTTGTTCGGGGCCATCACGAGCGGATTGACGGAACGGGGTACCCGGACAAGCTTCATGGGGAAGATGTTCCGCTATTGTCGCGGATAATTTTGATCGTCGATACGCTGGATGCCATGGGACAAGATCGGTCTTACCGCAAAGGTCTTCCCATTGATGTCATCTATAAAGAGCTGCAAAAATTTGCAGGAACGCAGTTTGATGCAAATCTAGTGTCCGTATTTTTGCAAAGCCATCGCTCTTGGCAACAGGAACAACCAGATCAAGAAACAGTAGAAAAAATATGGACGCTTAAAGCAGGCTAACTATGCTAAAAATGCCTGTTCCCTTCGCCTGGCCCTTCCTATTTTCTAGGGTAAATCGGTATCATAAATCCGGCCTTCTTCAGGCCCAAAGCCACATTTGAGCTAGTTCTTTGTCGAAAAAAAGCTCCGAAGCAGACCGACGGCGGGCCTTGAGTCAGGGAATTCTTTGCAAATTTCCAGGGCTTAGATAACCTAAATATATAATTATTTCAGCTGAGCATCAGCCCCGTTT
>CALQIT020000047.1 GCA_943330705.2 Streptomyces griseus | reverse complement strand
TGCGAGCAATTGACAAAATGAACGCGGATCCCGTAAGAGTCTCCAGCCTTAAAGGATCTTTTGTTCGATTTGTTTTATTGATCTCAGAATACGTGCGGACTGCAAAGACCAGTCCAATGAATTTTTCTGTAATTGCCTATTGCAAATGGGATTGAGAAAAATCTGTTTGGGGCAATTTGCCACGAAGAGTGGACAATCTCCTCTTTTTAATCGTTGCAAATGCGAAGTTGTGTTCGGCAATTCTCGCAATAGTAACGGTAGCGAATTTTAGTAAGCAGTTCGTCGACAGAACTCTGATGCTGGTAATCAACCCCCAACTGATTCCCGAATTGAAACGCTTAGTTCGAATGACACTCCGGGCGCAAAACAAAATTCTTAAATTTAGACCGGGATCAAAGGCTGAAGACCTCGTATTGACTGAGGAAAATGAGCAATTTTGAAAAGCGTTTCATAGTGGATCATTCGGAATCGCTGGCTGTCGAAACAAGATTTAAAGATCCTATGCCTAAGTCCCGATAAGTACTTAGAAGCTACTTAGGAGCGAAATGAATAGTTGCCGAGCCTTAAATCATAAAACTTTGTGGATAGAAATCAGCAAGGTGATTGCTGGCTTTCTCTTTTCGGCAGCCATTATCAGTTGCACCGCTGCTGGCAATATTTCTTCTGAAGCTTCAACCGTGGGATCAGGCTCGGGTAGTTCTGGGGACCTCCTTAAATCGCTTAAGCAAGTGAAAATTATCCAAGAAGCAAGCACCACCGAAGTTGAAACTATTTCGATGCTTGTAAACACCAGCAAAGCCCTTAGGGCAGCGCTGTTCACCATGGAGGGCGTCTTTATCCAAGAAGTTGAAGTCATCTGGACGCTAACAAATCCGCTTTTTCCATCTGGAAATTTGGGAAACGCAGGGACCAAAGCAAAAACGACTTCATTTATTCCGACAACCATTGGCACAACCCTGATTCAAGCAACCTATGTTGGCACAGACTTTTTGGTGACAAAAATTTCCGATGTGACGGATGTCATCACAGTAGGTTCTAGCGGCGTTGCAAGTGCAGTAAGTTTAGTTTCAGGTGATGCTCAGTCCGGAGTGGTCAATAGCAGTCTTTCGCAAACCTTGAAGGTAAAAGTAGTCGATAGTTTCAATCAGGCTTTAGCAGGCATTGCGGTGGCATTCACCGTTACCCAAGGCGGCGGTAGCATTGTGACAGCAATGCCCGTCTCTACCGACGCCAGCGGTTTTGCAGAAGCCACCGTCAGTCTTGGCACTGCCAGTGGCACTAGCAACAATGGCTACCGGGCCAGCGTCGTTACAAATTCAGCCTTACAAGTCAATTTCACGGCATCATCACTGCCGGGACCGACCTCGCAACTGCAGTGGACAACCAACCCTGCTACGGCTTTTACGGGCTGGGTCTTTGGAACACAGCCAGTGGTTCGTCTGCGCGATAGTTTTGGCAATCAAACAAATGCGACTTCAAATGTTAGCCTTACGATTGGAACCGGCGTTGGAGCTTTGATCGGAACAACAACGGTTGCAGCGGTTAACGGAATCGCGACCTTTACCAATGTTGGTGCGAATACCACGCAAACTGGCTTGATACTTCAGGCCGCAGTTTCGGCAATCACCGCAAGCTCAAGTTCATTTGATGTGGCGGCGGCGCCACCCGGGGCCTGCCAACGAACTGATGCTTTTTTTGCGACCCTTGATGGTGGCTGCAAAGATCTGACAACTAATTTAGTATGGAGTGCGCGCTCGGCCACGACCCTCTCGCATGACTCTGCCATTTGGGATTCATTTACAGCAGGCAGCTCGGGTATAGATGCCGATGATTTTGGTAGAAATTCAGACTACGATGCAACGGGTTCAAACTACTCTGTGGTTGATTCCCTATCTACCGCCTACTGTAAAGATCTTAACGAGGGCGGCAAAACGGACTGGCGAATGCCCTCGATGACAGAGCTGCAAAATTACCGAACGAGTGCTTCAGTCGGAGTGCCCCCTTACCTCAATCAAGAAGCTTCGCAGTGGATCTGGACGAGCACCCGTGACTCTGGAACTCCACCCTATCGATTAAAGGTAAACCCAACAACTGGCCTCGTAGACTACTCCCCCACAGGTTCTAGTTTTTATGTCTACTGTGTTCGCGGCGGAAGAAGTAATCCCAGCAATCTTTATGTTACAACTAACCCAACGTCTTCATTTGGCAAAAATCTGACAGGCAATAGCGTGACTGTGGTTATTCGCGATTCACAGAATAATCGCGTGGCGGTAAAGGGTACCAACATCACTTTAGCGTCAAGCACAGTGGGAACTCTTGGCGGGACCCTGACTGTGCAAACAGATTCGACGGGGGCTGCGACGTTTAATGCCTGGACCCTAGACACCGCCGGCAATGCCATTGTAACGGTGACTGCGTCCGGATTAACCAGCACCAACTTCACTGTTAAGATTGGAAATTTTCCGCATACCTGCGTGCTTGAAGATTCGCGCTTTGCAACCTTAGAGGGGGGCTGCAAAGACAAATCATCGCTTCTTGTATGGAGCTTAAAAGCACCGACTGCCCTAACTTGGTATCAGGCAATTTGGGGATCCACAACGGCTCCGTTTAATGTGCAGCCTGATGGTGACGATGGCGGGCGGCTGAATGACTATGATAGTTCTTTGTTTGGAACTGCGCCGGATAATTCCGTTACCAACTATTGCCATGACCTGGTGGAAGGTGGATTCACAGACTGGCGCATGCCTACCTATGCAGAAATATTAGATGTGCACGCTGCGGGAGTTGGCGCAAAAACCCACTTCAGCAACGTAACTTCGGTTTATATTCACTCATCAACTTCGGTTGTGGGCACCAGTCAAATTTGGTTCCTCAATTTCTTTAATGGATATAGTAGCACTTGGGATAAGGCAAACCTCGGCGATATCTTCTGTGTCCGTCCGGGAACGCCATAGACTGCTGCGCATCACAGATAGCATGCAGACCTGTCCTATGAAACAAGACTGCATCATGTTTTTACCAGATCGAATCTCATTTCAATATATTGGGCATTGCTCGTATAAACCTGCTTTAACTGTTCAACAAGATTGTTGGCTGCAGGTCCTAGCCACGCGTTCTATGGGATTTGTTTTGGGAGTCGAGCATTCCAATGTGGTGACCCTTGGTAAGCGCGGTAGCCTTACTGCAGACGTGATGTTCCCAGAAACACAACTGAGTGCACGTGATTTTGAAATCGTGCGTACGGACCGCGGTGGTCAGGCCACCATTCACACCCCGGGACAGCTGGTGATCTATCCAATTCTACCACTTCGGGAAATGGGATTCACAGTTTCAAGCTATGTGCAGCTGTTGCTATCCGTCAGTATTGAAGTCTTAGCAGCCTACGGGATCGCTGCCAAATGCGGAGAAAACACGGGCCTTTATACAGAAAACGGAAAAATCTGCTTTGTTGGCATAAGGGTCGAAAAAGGCGTCACCCGCCACGGGATTTCGTTAAATATTAGTAATGATTTGAGCCTATTTCAAGTCATCCGCCCCTGCGGAATGTCTGGGGCTCGTATTGATAGTGTGCTTAAAGCCTCTGGGCAAAACCCAGGTCTTTCCGAAGTCTTTGAACTGTGGCAAAAAATATTCTTGGGCCGCATTTCTATGCCTTCTTTAGTTCTTTCAAATTAACAACCTCAAATTCTTTGTAATCACAGGTTCCCGCCTTTAGGAACTCCTTCAGTTTCAGCGGATCTTCGCCCTCGTTTTTTAACCAAGATTTGGCAGATTCTGGTGTCAGCAAGAGTGGACTTCGGTCGTGTCCCGTTTTTTCAACAAAGGGATAGGGATCTTTAGTAATCATGGCAAACGATGGGATGATTTCGCCGGTTTCCTTATCAACCCATTCGCTGTAAAGGCCTGCCGCTGACAAAATATTATCGCCTGAGGAAAAACCGACCCAAAATCCGTTGTGCTCTCCTTGGCGGATGGGCTCGATAAAAGCGCTTATCGGAACAACACAGTGACGATTTACAAAAGGCCCCTTCCAGGTTGGTTTTGTTTCGATCTCTTCTAGTCTTGCGTTGTGGGTACTAAACTTAGGTCTTCGTTCTTTAGACCAAACCGGAATTAGAGAATAATTCATCCTCCGCAATCCATCTTTTGTTACGACCCAGCCCTGCCTGTGCGGAAAGACATGATCGTCCAAGTCGGCCTCAGGTAAATCTTGCAGGGCAAGCTGGTAAAGGTCCGCAATCTTTTTCGCGCTGGTCTTAATTGTATACTGTGAGCACATTTTTTCCCGTCCGATTTAAAGGCAACCTGTAATCCCCCGCCCTCTTTTAAGTGTAAGCTAAACCAACAAAAACTGTCGAATCCTTGAACTGTCACTGTGGGTTGAAAAATTGATTATATGGGGACTGATGCTGCGCTGGATCTCATTTGGCGCGTCATATAAGAATTTATTTTCTGGTTTTTTAAATTTAACTGGATGCCCTAAGTATTTAGAGTTACACATTTATTTAGATGTCTTCAGCAGTCGTCTCTTGGCGTAGTTGGTAGCGCGTTCCCTTGACATGGGAGAGGTCACTGGTTCGAGTCCAGTAGAGACGACCAATTTTTCCTAACCGATAAGGGCTCTTCTCGGTTCTTCTTGCATTCAATCTAATACAACTCGACTTTGTCGCTTTCCTTGAAGCCACTGCCCGAGTGGATGATGGCGATGGAGCCATCTTGGCCAAAATAGCTGACGACCTCTAGTGTTCCTTTTAAGCGACCTGGAACCTTTCCGATGTAGTTTCCGGTTTGGGGGTCGTAGACCTCGTCGCCTTCGTCACTGACCTTCAAGACATCGCCAGGCAGCAAGCCGGAAACCCTGCCGACATTTAGAAAGATTCGTTCGCCTTGAATCATTGCAATTCGACCTTCCCACGAAAGTTTATCCACTGTGGATAGAATGGCCGGTGTAAAATCTAAAAATGTTTCTTTCACTAAGTTTTCTAAGATCTCAGGATTCTTCTGAAAGAATCGGTCGGACTCGACTGCTTCAGCGACCCGCACATTGGACTCTTCGATTGTTACTGTCTTTAATGTGTTAAACAATTCTTTGCCAGATCTGGCCGAAGTGATGCGCACTCGTGCCTGACATTCAAAAACAGTTTTCAACTGACGAAAAACACCGACCTCGTCTGCTTTTCGTTTGACCTTTAGCTCGACAATTTTGGCCTCTAGAACAGCTGCGACGCCTAAATCCTTTGCCGCTTTGGCGACTTCCTCTAGCGAGTATTCGCCACTGACCTGCGTCTTGGTTAAATCTATTTTTAACTCTTTGCTGTCGATCACGATGACCGCATTTGTTTTATTGAGGTCTTTGATGAACTCGACCCGAGCCGCATCCCTAACCGCCTGAGGCCGTGCCGGATTTGCGTCCAAAAAAGGTAAAATCATCAATCGCTTGCGAGGGGCTGAATCTTCGCCTTTTTTTGCCACAATACTGGTTTCTTTGATTTCCTTCTTTATCATCGGGCGCTCGGGCTCAGTCACACAGCCAACAAGATTTATCAGCAATAAAACTACAAATAGAAAAATTTTGGAAATCTGCCTTAACATTGGATTCTCCTTCGCACTTTTAATTCTTTGCAGCCGTAACTACTTGCAACCCGAATTACTGAGCCCGAGTTGAATGCCGGTAAATAGTTTCGGACTCACTTGCTGACTCTAGCACAAGCTTCAGTTCTTGCAGCTCAATCTCTGGTAACTTGCGACTAAGATCCTGGGGGTTTAGGGTCGTGTCGACTTCGTAAGTAATGCTCTCACTAGAGATCAAGCGCTCGCGAATCGTTTTGACCTCGCGAAGTTTGCTACGGACGAACTCCTTAAGTTGCTCTTGCTGCAATAGCCCCAAGCCCCCACGCACTGTCAGTTTATAAAGCGACGAGCCCAAGGACCCCTTCTGCCAGGCATCTAAAACCTGAGCCGATAGGTCTTGAGCTGCGACCTCGAAGGCCTCTTTCGATTTGCGCTCGATCATGGATTCAAAGGGACCATTCCCGGTATCAAAGCTGCGAGTGACTTCGCCAAGCATGCGGCCATTTAAAACCTGCAATGCGACTAACTTTACAACAATTTGATAAGCGGTGCCTCGATCCTTTTGCTTTTGCAGCGAGACTTCACCGTCAATGACCATCTGGGCTGTTGCGGCCTGCCCCAGAATTTGCAAGTCTTCAACCTTAAGCTGAAACGCGCGCAGATCAGAAGTTAAAAAAGAGCCCCAGTTAAAGCGAGTAGCCCGGGTCAAATAAAAATAATTTTTTGCAAAAGCTGTTTTAAGAATGTCCTCGAATAAATTATTTTGCTTCACCAAAAAAGCGCGTTCGCTGGCTAAGTCCTCTGACCACCACGCATATTTGCGACCATTCACCTTGTCTTGAAATCGCACCATGGGCACAACAGCTGGTGGGCCGTCAGATTCGTAAAAAAGCCCCTGCTCTAAAAGCATCGCCTGAAGGTCATCTAAGTTGACCTTAAAACTTGTCGTCATTTTGTAACCGGCATCGGCACTGCCTGAAAGCTCCCCGCTTTTTGAATAGGGAATGTATTTGGCGGCATTTTTTATGATCTTTGAATAAATCAAAGTTTTGCTACGGGCAAATTTTGCGTCGCCAATAATTTCTTTAATCAGCCCTTCTGATGCCGACTGGGTGGCAAGCTCAACCAGGGTCCGTTTTGCTGCTAACGAATTCTTTTCGCTAGTTTGAGCTTCAACCACCCGTTCGACGACACGAACCTCGGCAAAAGCAAAGGCTGGCCCAAAAGCAAGAATTGCGTAAAGAGCAAGCGGCAAGACCCTACGCAAAAAACAAATGTGTGGCTGAAGCTTAAACATTATTTACCTCGATAAAATCGGTACTGCCAAAATGGCTTTGAATATTCTCTAACAGTTCATTGGTAAAGGAAATCCCTGGGATGCCCGCTACTTCAAGGCTGACTTCCCTTTTCAGTTCTGGCAACTGCATGGTGAATTCAATCTTAGTCTCTCCAGGGTATTCAGCAAGCACGGACATTAGCTTTTCGTAATTGTGCTCGGGGACTTTCTCCAGGTGGCAAGTCATGCGCTTTATTTTCTTTAACACGTCCTCTAGCGGAGCCATGGTATCCATAATAATTTTAATGGAGCCTTCTTCGCTTTCTAATAGCCCGCCAATAAGCATGGCCCGTTCGTCTTTAATCAAGGCCTCGACCCGGGTAAAGGTATCCGGAAAAATCACAAGCTCGCAGGTTCCAGTCAGGTCCTCGATTTTTGCAAAGGCCATCCGCGTGCCCTTTTTTGTAATCAGCTCACGAACTTCGGTCAAAAGCCCCGCTAAGACGACTCGCTTTTTGCCGGCGTCTCGGTTGCGCGGATCCCACTTTTTAGGGGCTTCATCTTTTGGCTGCTTCAACTTGTGTTCTTCGGCAATTTGCGCCAATTGCGAAACACTTCCGGTTGCCCACACACGGGAAAGGTTTTCAAAGCCCTTTAGCGGGTGATCACTTAAATAAAACCCAAGAACCTCTTTTTCATAGGCTAACGAAGTGGTTCGGTTCCAATTTTTAACTTGCTCGAGCACAACTTTGGATTCGCTGGCAGGTCCCAATTCAAAAAGTGACTTCTGACCGGACTCTTTATCTTTAGAGACCTCGGCCGCCCGATCAAGAAAATTTTGATATCCAGCTAGTAACTGAGCCCGCGTCGCCCCGAAACCATCAAAGGCCCCGGCTTTAATCAGACACTCAACCACTTTCTTGTTTAGTTTTTTCGTATCCACAAATTCAAAAAAGTCTTCCAGTGTTGTAAATTTTTGACCCGGGGCCTTAAGCCGGCCCTCAAGAATCGCATTGATCGCAGATTCACCAACACCTTTAATTGCCCCTAATCCGAAATAAATATCATCAGCCAACACCGTAAATAGATACTCTGAATAGTTTACGTGTGGCGGCTGAACTTTCAGACCCCGCTTTTGCGCGTCTTTAACATACTTAACAACCTTATCTGTATCACCCAACTCGGTCGACAGCAGGGCCGCAAAAAACTCAGAAGGATAGTAAAATTTAAGCCAAGCCGTATAGGCCGCGACAACACAATAAGCGGCGGCATGGGACTTATTAAAACCGTAGTCGGCAAACTTATACATTAACTCAAAAAGCTCTTCTGATTTTTTCTCGTCAAAACCCTTTTCTTTCGCCCCTTTTAGAAAGCGAACACGGTGCTGATCCATTTCCTCTTTGATTTTTTTACCCATGGCCCGGCGGAGCATATCGGCTTCACCAAGACTGTAGCCGGCAATCTGCGAAGCGATACCCATTACCTGCTCTTGATAAACGATAATTCCGTAGGTTTCTTCAAGTGAGGCTTTCAGTTCGGCAAACAAATACTCGACCGGGGAATGGCCATGCTTGCGCTTTGCAAATTCAGGAATCATTGCCATTGGACCTGGACGATACAGGGCATTGATTGCAGTGATATCACCAAAATTGGTCGGCTTAATTTGGCGAATTGCTGAGGTAATCCCTTCGCCCTCGAACTGGAAAATCCCAGCCGTGTCACCCTTTGACATAATTTCGTAAATACCAGGGTCAGCCAGTGAAATATCTTTGGTGAACAGTTGCTTGCCACGATTTTTCTGGATCAACTTTAAGGCATGACTAATATGGGTCAAAGTTTTCAATCCCAAAAAGTCAAACTTGATCAAACCAATTTTTTCAGCATGTTTCATGTCATACTGAACAACGTTTTCCCCGTCTGAGCCCCTATACAGCGGCGCTAAGCGAATCAGTTCTCCGTCGGCAATGATAACTCCTGCCGCGTGGATGCCGGCATGGCGAACCAGTCCCTCGACACTTTTAGCAAGACCAATCAAGGTTGCAACTTGCGGGTTTAGCTCGATCATTTCCCGCAGCCGCGCTTCCTGAGTTAAAGCATCATCAATCGTTGTTCCGGGCTTTTCGGGAATCAGTTTTGAGACCACATCCACTTCGCTAAACGTCATTCCAAGAACGCGACCGACGTCTTTAATCGCTGCCTTGGCCTGCAATTTTCCGTAAGTAATAATTTGCGAAACAGAGCCCCGACCATATTTCTCAGTCACGTATTGAATCACTTCTTGGCGACGGTCCTGACAGAAATCGATATCAAAATCGGGCATCGAAATACGTTCTGGATTTAGAAAACGTTCAAATAGAAGATGATATGGAATCGGATCTAAATCCGTAATTCGCAAACTAAAGGCAACCAAAGAACCGGCTCCTGATCCCCGTCCTGGACCGACGGGGATGTCATGTTCTTTTGCCCAGTTGATAAAGTCAGCGACAATTAAAAAGTAACCATTGAAACCCATACGATCAATGATCGCCAGTTCAAAATCCAGGCGTTGAAAATAGCCGGGTTTGTCTTCGTCAAGGACGGCCTCGCCGCGGGTTGCGGCCTCTTGAAAACGCAACTCGATTCCTGCTTTGGCGAGCTTCTCAATTTCTTCTCGTAAATTGGCGCCAACGCGAGTTGGAAAACTTGGTAAATGGTAAATTGCTTTACCAGAGTCATCCTTCAATTTGAATTTCACGTTGCAACGATCGGCAATCTCTAAGGTCTGATCGCAAACTTCCGACTGATCATGGAAAAGCTCGCGCATTTGTTCTGGTGATTTCAAATAGAATTGATCACTTCCAAGTTTAAAACGGGATTCGTCCATCAAAGTTTTATTGGTACCAATGCAAATTAAAACTTCTTGCGACATCTGATCATCGCGGGTCAGATAGTGCGCATCGTTGGCCGCAACCAAAGATACACCTGTTATTTTTGCAGCTTCCTGCAAAAACGGATTGATCTGGTTCCACTGCGCCAAACCGGTTCGATTGGTTTCCAAATAAAAGCGATCACCAAAAATTTCTTTCAACGTCCGAATTTTTTCTAGTGCTTTCTCTGGGCCATCTAGCAAAAAGGCTTGGGCGATTTCACCCCGTAGACCGCCGGAAAGGCAAATTAGATTGTTATGGTGCTTGGCCAGAACCTCGTAATCGATGCGGGGTTTGTAATAGAATCCTTCTTGATAACCAATGGTGCTGACCTGGCAAAGATTTCGATAGCCCTCGATATCTTGGGCCAGCAACACCAAGCGATTGTTTGGCCTTGCAATCGAGTCCCTGTCTTGAGCTTTTTGCAAGCGCCCAAACGGAGCCAGATAAATATCAAGGCCTAGAATTGGCTTAACGCCTTTATCAAGGCAGGCAAAATAGAACTCAATGGCACCAAACATATTGCCATTATCTGTCAGCGCCACGGCAGGCATTTTATACTCAGCTGCCTTTTTTGCGATATCTTTGACCCGGCAACTGGCCTCTAGAAGCGAATACTCTGAATGAACATGCAAATGAACAAATGACATTTTACTCCCACTCGATGGTGGCTGGAGGCTTGCTAGTGACATCATAGACCACTCGATTGATGCCTTTTACTTTATTTGTAATTTCATTGGAAACTTCCCTAAGGAAATCGAATTCAAAAGGAAACCAATCAGCAGTCATTCCGTCGTGGCTAGTCACAGCCCTTAGCGCTAAAACTTGGTCGTAGGTTCTGCCGTCGCCCATGACACCGACCGTTTTTACCGGAAGCAAAACGCAAAAGGCCTGCCAAATTTTATGATACAGGTTTTTTTCCCGTAGCTTAGATATAAAAACATGATCGGCTTCCCGCAAAATGCGAAGATTTTCTACAGTGACCTCGCCCATAATCCGAATGGCCAGCCCGGGACCTGGGAAGGGATGCCGCCACAACATCGCCTGTGGAAGCCCAAGCTCGGCTCCGATCCTGCGAACTTCGTCTTTAAAAAGGTCGCGCACTGGTTCGACCAATTTTAATTTCATTTTTTCTGGTAAGCCGCCCACATTATGGTGCGATTTTATAGTTTGGCTTGGGCCGCCTTTTGCCGAAAAACTTTCGATCACATCTGGATAAAGGGTCCCTTGGGCCAGCCACTTTATTTTTTCTTTTGCGACCGGCAGCTGACTTAGATTTTCTTCAAAGATATCGATAAACAAACGGCCAATGGTTTTTCGTTTGCTTTCTGGATCGCTAATTCCGGCTAGCCCCTGTAAGAACTTCTGGCTGGCATCCACACCCTTCACGTTCAGACCAACATCTTTATAAGTCTGCATCACGGTTTCATATTCATTCTTGCGCAGCAAGCCCGTATCGACAAAGACGCAGTGAACTCTGGGCGCCCCTAAAGTCTTGGTCAATAGGGTTGCCACAACTGAGGAATCCACTCCGCCGCTTAAGGCGCACAAAACATGATCTTCGGTTCCGACAAGCTTGCCCGCCACTTGCATTAAATGTTCTGCGATATGCGGAGGATCCCACGTGGCCTCAGCCTGACAAAGGTCCCTGGCAAAGCTTGCTAAAATCTGTTCGCCTTTTTCTGTATGGGCCACCTCGGGGTGAAACTGAACGGCCCAAACCCGCGGACCTTGCATTGCCGCCGGATGATTCCCTTCAGAAAGTCCAACCACTTCAAATCCAGGTGGAACTTTGCGTACAATATCGCCGTGGCTCATCCAAACTTTTTGCTCGGTTGGGATATCGCCAAATGGCGCCGACCACTTGACCCGATTGAATCCGTACTCCCGATGCGCCGAGGTCTCAACGACCCCACCCAGCTGATGGGCAATAAGCTGCATGCCATAACAAATTCCCAAAACCGGAGAAACCTGCAAAAGCTCTTTAACATCAGCCGTTGGCGCTTGGGCCTCGTAAACTGAACTTGGTCCTCCGGAAAGAATAATTCCAGCCGGTCCGAAAGCACGAATTTTTTCAATCGGATAATCACAGGGATGAACTTCTGAATAGTAATTCAATTCACGCAATCGCCGCGCAATCAGTTGGGTCAGTTGTGAGCCAAAATCTAAAACCAAAAACCTATTTTTCATTTAAAGCGGTTCTCTTTCTGTGGGAATAATCCCTTTGCTATACCTAAATTATTCAATCCGATAATTGGGGGCTTCTTTGGTAATCAAGACATCGTGCACATGAGATTCCCGCAATCCCGCTGTACTGATCTGAACAAAACGCGGATCTTTCTGAAGCTCAGCAATCGATCGCGCGCCCATATAACCCATACCAGAACGAAGGCCACCGATCAGTTGATGGATAATTCCTGCCGTTGGCCCTTTGTATGGAACCCGGCCTTCAATTCCTTCGGGGACAAGTTTTTCATCCATCACGTCGGCCTGGCCATAACGATCTTTAGAACCTTTGCTCATGGCCCCAAGACTGCCCATACCGCGATATACTTTATACGAGCGGCCTTGATAGAGAACACTTTCACCCGGAGCTTCTTCGGCCCCTGCCAAAAGATTTCCAATCATCACGGTCGCTGCCCCCATGGCCAATGCTTTTGTCAGATCACCCGAATACTTAATTCCACCGTCAGCAATGATCGTCTTACCTAGCTTGCGTGCTTCTTTCGAGCACTCGATGACCGCACTGATCTGTGGCATACCAACGCCAGCAACCACCCGGGTGGTACAAATTGACCCTGGCCCCACTCCGACTTTAACCACATCGGCCCCTGCCTGCATTAAGGCATTGGTTCCTTCCCGCGTAACCACATTCCCCGCCACGACAATAACATCGGGAAATTTTGTGGCCACATACTTGACCATCTCTAAAACATTTTTTGAGTGGCCATGGGCGGTATCAATAACAATCACATCCACTTGCGCTGCCGCCAAGGCAGCAGCACGTTCTTCAGTACCGGGGCCAACCCCAATCGCAGCCCCAACCATCAAGCGACCATGGGAATCCTTGGTCGCCTGTGGGAAGTTGATAGATTTTTCAATATCCTTAATTGTAATTAGACCCTTCAAGTTTCCATCTTCGTCAACCACCGGAAGTTTTTCGATTCGATGTTCTTGCAGAATTTTTTTAGCCTGCGCCAAGGTGGTTCCCACTTTAGCAGTAATCAAATTTTCTTTGGTCATCAAATTTCTAACAGGCTGCCGCAGGTTGGTTTCAAAGCGCAAATCTCGGTTGGTAAGAATTCCGACCAAGCGACGATTGACAGTGATGGGCACACCACTGATCCCATATCTTGCCATGAGGGCGTCGGCTTCTTCCACCAAGGCGTCAGGCCCCAAAGTGATGGGATCAAGAATCATTCCACTTTCGTACTTTTTGACTTTCTCAACTTGAAAGGCTTGTTCTTCGGCGCCGAAGTTTTTATGAATAATTCCCAAACCACCAAGCTGCGCCATAATTTGCGCAACTTTACTTTCTGTAACCGTATCCATTGCTGCAGAAATAATCGGCACATTCAGTTTTTTACCGCGGGCGAAATCAATAGCCGTACTGACTTCACTGGGAATGACCTCTGAATAACGTGGAACCAAAAGAATATCGTCAAAAGTCAGCGCATATTCAAAACCCAACTGTGACATAAAAGGCTCCTCGTTTTTATCCGCCCCATTGTCTTCTCGGAGGCCCCTGGAATCAATCGCAATCCCCTGCGAATTTGGGCAAAAACGCAGCGTATTACTAGGCCGCTAAAGCCAGACCGCAACGGGCCAACCGGCGTGAGGTTATGTCCCGAAGTTCTCAGGCCTTGAACTGAAACCTTGAACTTTAGGCAATTTAGCCAAATTTTGTCTCGAATTCGTGGGGCTATTCAGGCGATTAAGCCCTACTCAAATCGAGCGGGGCTGCTACCTGGCCCGAAAATAGCAGACATAAAGACGAACCAGAGAACGACCAGAAATGGACCATAAAAAACTAGGAAAGAGGACCTGCAAATGAAATTTTTTAGACTTCAGACCCTACTTTTTATGAGCGCCCTTGGCCTTGCCTCGCTGGCGGCTTTGGCCGACGAAACGGCGCTAGTTCGTAACGGCCCACTATTGAACTCCATTCTGGATCTTGCCGAGTCTACACCGCCACTAAAACTGCATCTTGCAGAACTTGCAAAACAAAAAACGACCTGCAACATGAAGGTATGCGGACCTGAGTTACGAGACCTACAGGCAAAGGTTGCCGCACTGATTCCCTTCAGCAACTCCAAGAAAACGCAAATAGTTCTATCGCAAATTGCCACAGAAATGAATGCGGACCTCATGGATGATCCCTCGGATATTCTCTTTTCCTACCAAATGACTTATTGGTATCGCGTCGTGGACAGAGTCGAAGCACAGTTACAAGCCCTTGCCTCCAGCGATCGCTCTGCCGTATCGCTTTCTGCGAACCAGGTTGTTGCGGAAAGATCCGCGATACAATCGGCGAAAGCTGCAATTTGGAAGAGTATTGAAATCACAAACAAGAGCATTGCAAAAGCAAAAATGGCCCAATTCAAAACCGGTCAATTTGGAATTAGCCACGCCGTTCGTTCCAGCGAAATCGCGGACCTCTTGACCCAAGTGCAGGGAAAACTAAAATCAAACGAGGTGGCGGTTCTCGTAGAGCAAGCTCGGATCAATACAGTTTATATCAACAAACTGACGACGTCGGCCCTGCTTGTCTACCCGGTACGAATCGTAAATGTTTTTTCGCAGCTTAAAGAGGAACTCAAAGTAATCCTGCTAGAGTTTGATCCGACGGCCGAAGAAATTCTTGAAATAAATCAGCTTTAAAATGATTCTCAGCTAGCGACTATCGGTACCAGCTTGAGTATAAAAGATAATTGTCTGCCGATTCTTGTAGCTGTAACACTTCGGCGTCCGTCAATGGGCGTTTCACTTTTGCTGGACGCCCGACGATTAAGGATCGCGGCGGGAAGACTGAACCTTCAGTGACTAAACTTCCGGCTCCAACCAATGAATCAGGGCCGATCACGACTTTATCCATCACAATGCTGCCCATTCCTATTAATGACCCTGAATGAATCTCGCAGCCATGTAGAATGACAGAGTGGCCAATGGTAACGCGCTCGTGGATGGTTGTGCCGTGCTGCCCGACTCCATCTTTTCCGTGGGTGCCATGAATCACTGTTGAATCCTGGATATTGCTTTCTCGCCCGATACGAATGGCTGCGACATCGGCACGAATGACCACGTTGAACCAAATCGAAGCCTTTTCAGCGATTTCAAGATCACCAATCAAGGTGGCATTGTTCGCGACAAAAGCTGAGCCGTGGATTTTTGGTTTTTTCCCTCGCACTTCTATTTCGGGCATTGGGATCCTTTGCTAAGCAGACGTTATGTTACATGAGGTATTCGGAGTTTTTAGTTCTCAGCGACGGCCTTTTTGCCACGATCTGGGACAACTCTTGGATCTCGGCACTCATGATTTTAGACTTCTCCATTAGTTTTGCGGTCGCAAAAAGCGGGACGTTCAATTGCAAACAGAGTGACATGGCTTCGTCAGCCCTAACTTTTAAAGAGCCGTGACTAGGATGACCTTCAAAATAAACCCGCACGTATTGATATTGACCGCGAATTTCGACGAAAACGCAGCGTTGAATCTTAATACTCAAGCTTTCAAGCAACAGCTGCATCAGCTTATGTGGGGTTGCTTGTGCTGCCTCCAAGGCCTTACTGTTTTGGCCAAGGGCAATTCCGGCCTCTAGCGGGTTTACCGCAACGGGCAGAACATGCTGGCCCTTTTCATCTTTCAAAAGCAAAACCGGCCGGGACGGATCCAAATTTAAGCTAATGCCAACGGGAATCAATTTGATGAGATCCTCTTCGCGAAATCGATTTTCTTCAAAATGCTGCGAAGAAAATACGATCATAAAATTAGATCCTGGTTGCGCAGAACGAGCTCCCCGCGGAATGTTGCCGGAAAGGCTTTGCTAATTCGCACCGGAACAGTTTGTCCGATCAGGCTGAGGTCGCCCACAAAGTGAGTCAGCTTATTATGTGAAGAACGGCCATTCAGGGTTCCACGTGCTGGATTGAAGCCCTCGACAAGAACATCAAAAACCTGACCTTCGTATCGTTTCACTAACTCGAAGGCCATTTTGTCATGAGCATCAAAAAGACGATTTAATCTATCGGATTTAATGTCCTCGGGAACCTGGCCCTCGAAACGCGCAGCCTTGGTAAATGGCCGTGGCGAATACTTGAATGCAAAAATTGTTTCCGCACCAACTTCTTGCACCAAACTAATCGTGTCTTGAAATTCCTCTTCAGTTTCTGTGGGAAAACCAACGATAATATCCGTTGAAAAAATAACATTCGGAATCGAGTCGCGGATCATCTTAATCCGGTCCAGGTATTCCCCACGAGTATAATTGCGATTCATCAATTGCAAAATTCGCGAGTTACCACTTTGAAACGGCAAATGGATATACTCACAAATAATGGGCTGATTGCGGAACATAACTTTCGCCAATTTTTGATTAAAATCTTTTGGGTGCGAAGTGGTAAAGCGCAAGCGTTGCAATCCTGATTCTTGCGCGATTCGCTCTAAAAGATCGGCAAAGTCCGCACCGCAATCAGAACTGTACGAATTTACGTTTTGTCCCAGCACCGTGACTTCTTTGACCCCACGAGCAACCAGCTTATGAATATCATCAAGAACATGAGCCAAGGGCCGCGATTTTTCGCGCCCTCTGGTATAGGGCACCACACAGAAGGTGCAAAAATTATCGCAGCCTTTGGTGACATTAACAAAAGTTGAAATGCCCGGGTTTCGTACGAGAGTTTCAACATGGTAGGCGGCCCGGTGTTCAAACCGTGCGTTGATCAAATCATCGTTCCCGGCAAATACTTTAGATACAAGGTCTGGCAGCTGATCAATGGTGTCTGTGCCAAAAACAAAATCAATCATGTCAGAGTTTTTTATTAGATTTCCTTTTTCCTGCTGACCGACACAGCCACCAACGCCAACCTTTAAGGCTGGATTTTTCAGACGCAATTTTCGATATCGCCCGGCCTCGGAATACACTTTTTGTACCGGAGTTTCTCTGACACTGCAGGCGTTAATCAAAATTAAGGTGGCCTGTTCCGGAGATTGTACCGGCACAAAATTTGCCATTTCTAAAATCGAATACATCCGTTCGGTATCATTAACATTCATCTGACAACCGTACGTTGAAATAAAAACACCCCGACCCTGCCCGATATCCCCGGCGGATTTATAGGGCACAGCTAGCTTTGATGATGTTTCATCCATAGATTCAGGTGTTTGCACCGATTTTCCCTTGTTGTGTCAAATAGCTTCGGGTTATAGAGAAGCCATGAATACCTGTCAATGGCGCAAACCTCACACTGAATTGCTATTGCAAGGCCGTGACTGAAAAGCTCTAAAACAAAGGCTGGTTAGCTATGAAACCTCGTTTAACGAATTCAAAAAAATGGACCGCAATCCCGCAGGACTACATTCAGCAGATCAAAGACGTCTTTAGTGAAGAATTTTCTCAATTCTTAGATGGTGCTGACCTCTTGATCGAAGGACGAATTTATCCCGAGGAAATACTGCTGCGCGTTGGCTTCCTTGAAAAAGGACGCCTTAAACAAAACAATTTCGAAGTTTCAATGGGCTATACCCGAAAGCAAGCCGATGCCATTGAAAAAATTGGTAGCTGTATTGATGCCGCAGCCTCGATGATGAGTGAATATTTTGAAAAAGAGGGAGCGGTCGAAATCCCTTACACCTGGCAGGAATTTGATTTTGGTCAGCAAAAAATATTCGTCCAATACTCAACCACAAATACCAGTCTAGAGGCCAAGGCCGACGAGCTCTTGGGCGAAAAGGCCGATGAATTGGTCAAAGAAACAACAGCTGTCGAAGACGCCTTGGAACATGCCTCAGAAAAAGTGCCCGCGCCGCCGACCGACGACGAAGAAAGCGACCAGGAATTTGCCGATGAGGATGACAGCGATGACGAAGAAGATGAGGCTGACGAAGAAGATGCTGAACCCAGCAAACCGACGATCTTTTCAGGCAAGAATAAAAAAAAGAAGGACGATCTTCACTAGGGCGTGAGCTCAAGAACTTCGCTGTAGTGAACCAATCAGCAGCGGAAATACAAATAGGCAAATATTGCTGCAGAAATAACGAGTTGATTTAAGATTAATCCAGCAAAGATCAGCGCTGCTTTCTTCGTCCGAAAATTAATCGTAGTTCCGAAGCCTGAGACCTTAGGAACCCAGCTACGAGGGTCTTCGGGATTCACGTAAAACGAACGCCAAAGAATAAATTTTCGCATTTCAATTGAACTTAATGGAGTGAATCGTGGGTCGGCTGGCCTTTTAGTTTTGCTGATGAGGCAAACATAAATAAAAACCGAAATAAAATTGATGGAAAATAATCCGTATAAAAACAGCATCGAAAAATGTTACCGAACCACTGCTGATTCGACATCTCCCGATGCGTTAAGATGACTAGAACTCGTCGTCGTCGGAAGCTCCGGACTCGGTGACGCCGCGAACTTCGTCGATAAAGTTTTGCGCTTCATCTTCGAATTCACTTTCGCCCGCTGACTCATCAATTTCTAGCTCTTGAATGGCTTGCAAGAAGTCCTTTTCGTTACGCATATCCTTACGAATCACTTCCAAGAATTTGTCTGGATAGCGAAAGGTAAGCTCTTCCACATAGCGTTCAAATTTACCGTCCATCAAAATACCACGACGAATTTGAATTTTTTTCCATAAAAACAGATAGTGATACCGACAGTAGGCTTCAACACTAGAGATTTGGTCGCAGTCGCGAACACGGCAATAGCGACGGCCTTCGGCATCAGTGAGAATAACTTCCTCATCACCAGAGGCTACAATCTCTTCTAAACCCTCGTCATCCAGAAGGTCTTCTTCTGGGGCTTCTTCTTCAGTTGTTTCTTCAAATTCAGAAAGATCGGGAAGTTCCTCACTGCCAATATCGTCACTGGCGTCTGCTAAGATATCTTCTTCAAAGTCAGGCTCTTCGCTTTTTTTCTTCGGCTTTTTGCTAGGTTTTTCTTTTTTAAAAGCTTCTTTTTTAGGGCCTTCTTTTGTGCTTTCCTTGGCGCTGTCTTTTTGATTTTCAGCAGGGACCGCAAGAGGACTCATTTTCCCCTTTGCTTTACTCAGAATTTTGCTGTCGACTTTGCCCTTGAGAATTGGCTTTACAGGAGCCTTTGGCAACGGCTTGTCGGCTTTTCTTAATTCTACTTTTGCCTTTGATCCAAGAACCTTCGCCGCGACTTTGACAACCTGCGCTGCCTTGGCTTTCATTTTACCACTGAAAGAAGTCTTCTCTGTAGAGTTTGATGCGGCGCTCTTGGCCGCCTTGGCGTCTGGTTTCGAACTCGGTTTATTTGGCGGCTTCTGAGGGGACTTCTTTTTTAATTTAGGCATAGGTCGCCATCGTTTATCGATTTTTGAATTCCTGTCAAGTGACCTTTGCAATTATTTTAAAACGATAGGGCCCTCTTGCGTGCGAACATAAATAATTCCGTTGCTGGCGCCCGGGGACTGGCCCTGCAGACGCCCCCGCAAAGTTTTACTTGCCCCTTCCTTTTGAATTTGCAAGTAGCTTGGTCCGATAATTTCGCCCTCTTGAGTGTGAACATTTAGCGAAGAACCCGCAACCCCATGAATTGTCACTCGACCGGTTTGCGTTTTTACATTGATCTCGCTTTCCAGTGCCATATTGATATTCACCGGACCCTCTTGCGATTGACCTTCAACCCGGCCGGCAAAATTTGTCGAATTTAAAATGGCGCGACCGAGCTCGAATTGCAAATTACCAGAACCCTGAATGACTTTCGCAGCGCCATTGGTTTGTCGAAGCTCCATTCTGCCTTTTGCTTTTTCAAGAACGCTTTCACCCGAAAAATTATCAAGCTCTAAATCACCAATTAGGTTTTTAATTTGTACATTGCTACTGTAGCTATCGATCCTTAACTTTCCCAGGTGGTCAGAAACCATAATTTCACCTTTATGCACCTGAATCGCCAAAGGCGCGCGCCCCTCTTTAGCTATAACTTTGCCCCTTTGAATATGAATGAGGGCCTCTTTTTTCCACTGATTGAGCGCGACTTGGCCTTCCATCAGATGAATTTCAACAGGCAACGAAGGGCCGACTATTTCAATCACCCGCAAACCCGCCGTCGCCGCCAACAGGCTATCCTTATTTTGCGGCGCCCGCAGCCGCAATTCGTAGTTCCCATCCCTTTTCACCAAGACCATTTCACTTTCGTTAAAATGAACCTTCAACTGACTAGATCCTGGTGAATCTGAAATCGTAATCTGCGCCTGCGGCACAACCACAATCAATTTCTCACTGCCCGTAGCGCCATGGGCTGACACTGCGACAATCATCGCGACAATGACTGCGACAATCATTGTCAAACATGCGACTCGGTTTTTCATCGGTTGACTCCTTACTGAAAAAAGTGTGCCCTTTAATACCCTCATTGAACCGACGGAGATGCAAATGGAAAAAATTGTCATCGCAAGTGCTGCACGAACCCCTGTAGCTTCTTTTCAAGGAGCTTTCACGAATATTTCCGCTCCAAAACTAGGAGCCGCGGCGATCAAAGAGGCCCTTGTTCGCGCCAAGATCAATCCCGATGAAGTTGATGAATGTATTATGGGCCAAGTTTTGACTGCCGGAGTTGGCCAGGCCCCGGCCCGCCAGGCTGCAATATTTGCCGGACTGTCGACCTCAACCCAGTGTTTGACCATCAACAAAGTGTGCGGATCCGGATTAAAAGCGGTGATGCTGGCTGCGGACTCGATCCGCTTAGGCAATAGCAAAATCATCGTTGCCGGAGGGCAAGAAAATATGACTTTGGCCCCGCATCTTCTGGAAAATTCCCGCGGCGGCTATCGCATGGGCAACTCCCAAGTCGTGGACAGCATGGTCAAAGATGGTTTGTGGGATCCTTATAACAACTGGCACATGGGAACGGCGGCTGAGCTTTGTGTAAAAGAAAAAAACTTTACTCGCGAGCAACAAGATGCATTTGCGATTGATTCCTATAAAAAAGCACAACATGCCCAGGCCCAAGGCTTATTTAAAAATGAAATCGTAGGCGTAGAAATTCAAGACAGAAAAGGGACGATATTGGTCGATAAAGATGAAGAACCTGGCAAAGCTCTTTTTGAAAAAATTCCGGGCCTAAAGCCAGCTTTTGACAAAGCGGGTACCATCACTGCGGCAAATGCCTCAAAAATCAATGATGCTGGGGCGGCGGTGGTCCTCATGACCGAAAGCCTTGCCGCCGCAAAGGGAATCAAACCACTTGCAAGAATTGTTGCAGGGGCAACCTTTGCGCAAGATCCTAAGTGGTTTACCACAGCCCCTGTCGGAGCAATTAAATCGGCATTAAACCGCGCGGGACTCAAGGCTTCAGATATCGACTTCTGGGAAATAAACGAGGCCTTTGCCGTTGTCACAATGGTGGCAATGCGGGAACTTGAAATTCCTGCCGATCGAGTCAACCCCCACGGCGGAGCCATTGCCATTGGACATCCGATCGGGGCTAGCGGCTGTCGCCTGCTGACCACCCTTGCTTATGCACTACAAGCCCACGGAAAACGCTATGGACTAGCGACCTTGTGCATTGGCGGTGGCGAGGCCGTTGCTTTGATTATTGAAAGGACTTAATTTTTATGACCAAGGTCTTTGACGATGCCAGCAGCTGCCTGACTGGGGCCACCGACGGAATGACAATGCTTTTTGGCGGATTTGGTCTTTGTGGTATACCTGAAAACTCAATTCTTGCCTTGAAGCAATTGGGCGTAAAAGATTTAACCTGTATTTCAAATAACGCCGGCGTTGACGACTGGGGCCTGGGACTTCTTTTGCAGACTCGACAAATTCGGAAGATGATTTCAAGTTATGTTGGCGAAAATGTGACTTTTGAAAAACAATACCTCAGCGGCGAACTCGAGGTTGAACTGACCCCACAAGGAACGCTGGCAGAGCGTTTGCGCGCGGGCGGCGCTGGCATTCCCGCTTTTTACACTCCAACAGGAGTTGGAACCTTGGTGGCCCAGGGAAAAGAATGCAAGGTCTTTGACGGTCGCGAGTATGTTTTGGAAAAGGCGATCACCGGCGATTTTGCATTCGTTAAGGCCTGGCGCGGCGACAAGTTTGGCAATCTCATTTTTCGCAAAACATCTAGGAATTTCAATCCAATGGTTGCCACGGCGGGAAAAATCACAGTGGCTGAAGTTGAAGAGCTTGTCGATATTGGAGAATTAGATCCCGACCAAATTCACGTCCCTGGAATCTATATCCAACGAATTTTTAAAGGTAAAAACTACCAAAAACGCATTGAACATCGGACGGTTCTGCAAACGTAAAAGAGAAAAAAAGGAGCCCTTATTCCACTCTCAAGAGATCAAATTGCAGTTCGCATTGCTCAGGAAGTAAAGGATGGCTTTGTCGTCAATCTGGGGATTGGCATACCTACTTTAGTAGCCAACCATATTCCAAAAGATAAATTCGTCATGTTTCAAAGCGAAAATGGCTTGCTTGGTATGGGTCCC
>CALQIT020000046.1 GCA_943330705.2 Streptomyces griseus | reverse complement strand
TATTTTAGTTCTTTTAGCTTTTTTGAGTGTGTCGATGTTTGCAAGCTCTAGTTTTGCGCAGTTGGACGTGCTTTCTGAGTTCCGTTTGGCAAAGGCGCAGTTAAACCCAGCCCATCGCCCTCACTTAACTGAGACCACAAATGGTGAGCTTGTCGTCAGTGAAAGGTATGTTGATTTGACCGTTCGCTTCAAAGCCATCTGCCCTCAGGAGCGATATTGCTTGGCCGTCATGCCATCTCCGCTAACACTAAAACTGCCAATTTTGAAGGTCACCAAGTCAAATTGTGGAACCTTGACTATTGCCAAAAGAGATCTGCCGATGGTCGCTGGCGGATTCGAAATGGTTGAGATTCGTGATTTTTCTGGCAGTCAAAATTGCACAATGCCCGCTGAATTTCCGGTTGCCGTTCGTTACACAACGGGGTCCCATGGCAATGCTGAAGGGGCCGGTCGAGTACGAGTCGCCTCTATTTTGTATTTCAAAAGCAAACTTGGTGGTTTTGTTAATTAGTTTTCCTGTTAAGCTGCACGGGGAATTACCCTGCGGTAGCTTTTGCTCCTGTTGCTAAACCGGCCATTGCGGCCAAAAGCTTCTGTGATCCTTCTTTGCTTTCAATTAAATGCAAAAAATCAAAATTCAAAATAGTCTTTAGGTTTCCGTTGATACCGTTTAGCCGTAAATAGAATCCCGTGGTGACTTCGCGAAATCGGGGATTCAGTTGAAACGCTATTTTGCCTAAGGCTTTGAGGGCTTTTATTTGTTTTGGCTCAAGCGGCCTAGTCGACGTTGGGTTAGAGCTCTTCTGCAAAAGTATGAGGATCCTGGCTAAAGCGTGCTCGTCTAAACTTTGGTGCAAAAAGTTACTATGAAGATACGCCAGTACAAAAAACATAAAAACTCGAGTGTCGCCGATTTCAAGCAGGGCAGAGTGAATCAAAGTTCGGTCAGAAAACATGCAGATATATGAGTTTTGCTCGTAGAAAATTCGATGGGTTTGATCCTTGGCTTCAGCAACACCAAGAAGCTCGCAGGTGTTGGCGAATGATTCTTCCAGCAAAATACTCAAAATTCTATTTGCTAAGTCGTCCGCAGGGTCTTTTTCGTTTTTGAATTGTCTAGTTAAGTCCTTGGCGACCGCATGGCAGCTTTCATGGAAGAGATAATTCTTTTTCAAGTTATCAGTAACGTCATCCCAATAGAATCGTCCGGGGGCAGTTGTTTCTAAATGTTCTAAAACAGAAACATTGTCAGTGTATGGGATTGTTTTCTTAGCCATGAGGTTGTCCAGCTGGCTAAGGGGAAGGGCTTGGTAGAAGTTATCAGGCTGGTCCACGAATTTATAGTGTAAGTCTTTGGCTGCCTTTCGAATATTTTTGTAGATACGATTGTGCGTCAGTAAGTATCCGTCGCCAAGATTGCCGGGCAAGCCTTCTGCTTGCTCAAAGGCCCCGTGAGACTGTAAAAGTTGGTTCAGTTTCATCGAATGTGTTCCCTAGGGTCCACGTTTGATAATCGCACCTGGACGGGTGATATCGCACTCTTCAGCATATTTATTACAGGATTTGACGATGTCGCCCACCAACGAAAACTGTCCGGAGTTCCAACCAATGACGACTTTTTGCCAAAGCGAAAGTCCTCGATTATAGCGGATCGCTGCGAACAGAACCTTGCCTGAGTCCACTAGAAATTCATTGCGCTGAGAAAAATAGACAGCTTCAGATTCGCCAGGCAGCAAAGACCAACTTAAGCCATTCCATTTTTTCACTCGATACCTGCCAATGATTCGATTATAAAGAGTTGGAAGCCCTTCTGTCGAATAGTCGAAATACATGGCATGCAGTTCCCCATCTTTGGTAAAAACAAAAGGACGTGTTCCTTCATGCCCTGGGGTGTCCTCAAGTTGTGGGCTTATAACTTGCCAGCCTGAGTTCGTTAGTACCGCCACCCGAGTCACCCAAACGGTCGTGGCCCAATCCTTATGCTCGGTTGCTGAATAAGCTAAAACCAATTGGCCGTTGAATTGTGACAGCATTGTATATTGGGTAGATTCCAAAGGGTTGCTTGTGGGCACATCACCTAAGCTTTGATAGCTGCCATTAAGAAGCTTAAAAACTTTTGCCGAGCCCGCCGCCGGGTTTCCACAATAAACATAAAGTATTTTTGTTAAGGGGTCTTCAAAAGGGGCCAGTGAGTAGCAATCGTCTTGTTCAAGCCCAGTTGGTGGCGGCGGTACCACAGAGGCGTGGGTAACCGCTGCTCCGACGATGCTGCTAACCGTTGGACCCCAATTAGAAGTGCTCCAAAAAACCATGGGTGTTCCGTTGTACTCGGTGACGAACCCACCAAACTGGGTAACTCCGGAAAGCCTATTGCCGGTAGGTGGAATCGCTGAATCCACACGAACTGGTGCTTGCCATCCACTAGTTGCTACATACCGAGCCATCCACGTCGAAACATTATCGCAAACAAAACTAACTAAGAAGTCTCCGTTGGCAGCCAAGGCCAGCGATGGCTGATAGCAGAAGTGCTCGCCATCTTTACTTTGGGTTGAATAGTCAAAGGGCGGTAGCACGGTGTATTCGATTTGTTTTTGCCACGTTCCATCTGCTTGCAAGCAGGCAATAGCAAAAGGCGCGACATTGGTATTTGGTCCTTCGTAGCTGTAAAGGGTCGAAACAGTACAAAAACTTCCCACAATTGGTGGCGGCGGAATGATCGGAACGACTGGTACGACTGGGGTGACGGGGGGTTGAGGGCCATCGGGTTCATTTGGTGCTTCAGCGCTGTTCTGAGGTGTGGGATTGAGTTCGGTCTGTAGGTAGAAGCCGCGAGTACAGGCTGTTAATAGATAGCCGGATCCAAATACGATTATCAGCAAAATGATTTTTGTTTTTGCAGCAAGCATCGGTTCCCCTCGAGTGATTGAAATTCACAAGCATCATGATTGCCACATTTATTTCTTGGGGTTTCAATGAAAATTTAGGTGGTGGGGTAAGGCTTTGCCAGCCGCGCAAAAAAACCTCAATCCAAATCGATTGTGGGTTTCTTAATTCACTATTGAAGCGAAATTTAAGATTTCAGATAGGTCAATTCCATTAGAATTTAGGAATTGCGATAAATTTCAATCGGAATACGTCGTTGGTCTTTCCTGAATCAGAACGAACAACCACCTTAATGTCGTTGATTCCAACCTCATAAAGTTTGCGAGGTAGCGCGATTTTTTCTGTACGATCCGATTCGCTGCCGATTTTTTGATCTCGGTAGTCCAGATCTTCGCCATCTCACTTAAACTTACTTTAAAGGTTACCAATGGAATCGCTAGTCACCAGCATTAAAACCTCGCTCTCAACTTTCGATTTGCCCAAAACAAATGAAATTGACAAGGATCAAAGACCAAAGAATCCTTTAGCCCTATGCGGTTAATTTTCTATTCCATACTGAGGTTGTTCTACGCGGGCGGCGGCTAAGTGGTTGAATTAAGACTTCCATCTATCGAGCTATTTCCCGCCTTTCAAAACTTCATGGCTGAGATGATTCTTTCTGGAGGCGACAAGTGGGATCCCTATTTCCCAGCTAAAGAAGAATGCCCAATTCAATTTGTAGAAAGGATGCTTCGAAGACAAAACCATCCTGAGAATCAATTAGTACCAGAGACTGTTTTTTGGGCTGTCGCGAACGTTCTCGTTGTTGGTAGAATTTCATTGCGTCATGAACTTAAAGGCAACTTACATAAAATTGGTGGCCATATTGGTTATGAAGTCCGCCCGTCGTGCCGCCGAAAGGGCTTTGCCACTGAAATGCTTAGGCAAGTGCTACTAACTTCTAAAGCCAAGGAAATCGGAAAGCTACTTCTTACGTGCGCTCCCGACAATGTTGCTTCGAATAAAACCATTAAAACTAATGGCGGCCAATTGACCCAAAAGATCTTCGTCGAAATGGTCCAAGCTGATCGGAACCACTATTGGATAAGTTTAGGCAACCAGGAAAGCATCAGGTAAACATAACAGCCAAGAAGCAAATCAAGAAAAGATCTGTCGTCTCAGAAGACGATAATCGCGACAACACATTATATGAACAGCCAAAAACTAGCGGAATAGGGAAGAAAAGAAAGCGCTCCGTGTACCATCAAAGTGATAAGATAAGGTGATCGAGGCCATTTTTTCTTCGAAAGGATGGTCTTCATCAAGGAGTGATGACTTTTTCGGAATTGTGCTTTTTGCAACTGCATAGCGTGCGCCAATTCCCATTTTTCCCAATCGCCAAAGAATTCCTCCGTAGTAGACTGGCAATTGAACATCATAAGTAATCAATGCCGACATATCACCAACCGTGGTTTGGCGAAGTCCATTGCTCTGCACTTCGGCTCCGAAATTGAAAACGAAAATGCGATAATTCAATCCGATATTTGTTCCCGATCGAGATGCAAATTGCGTGCGATTCAAAGTAGAATCCGTGTATCCGGTTTCGCCAATATTTGCCCCAAAGGTCAGAGCTAAAATTTGCCGAGCCCCCTGAATCAATGGAAAATGCAAGCGTGCGTATGCGGCATTGCCGTTTGCCGTCATCGCTTGACCTTGAGGATTGAACATTTGTGTTTCAGCTGTTCCAATGCCACCTTCAATGACGAAAGCCTCCTCAGCCTGCGCCCGCGGCAGTAATAGAAATAAAGTGAGTGCAAATATACAATGTTTCATTTTTCCTCAGGTGGCTCTTTGTAATGTTCCGCTGAGCTTGAATTTGAGTCAACAGCGGCATGATGGGCTGATTTTTCACTGGGCCTTGTTCCAGATCGATCGGCCTGATAGATAGTCAGGATAGAAGATTTGTTTGCCTTATGCTCCAAAAATGATTGATGCCGCGCAAAAAGTTGACCGTGAATCGTTTTCCATGAGGCTAAGCCGCAGAATATTTTATCCCAAGTGCGGTTTTTAAGTTTGGATTTGGCAGTGCTGATTGATGTGATGTTCAAAGAAAATGCACTTGGGCATTTACGTAGAGCCCGGGGTTTATTGCGAGTAGCGCGAGCTGAAATCGAACTGTGCGGTGTCGAAGCCGCTAGACGGGAAAATGAATTTTTAGTTGCCATAAGCTGCAAATCCAGGACTTTTTCCTTGTCATTTCTCACATTGATATGGGGCATCAGTAACTGTCGGGTTTTTAAATCAAGTTTTAGCAAGCTTAGTTTTTGATAAAAAATAGCTCGGGTTCGACCTTGCAATACCACGAGCCAATCGCAGATTTGGTGTATTGATCGCGCAAAAAGGGAAAGTTCTGGAAGCTCTGAAAAAAGGGTCTGGCGACTTCTTCGTTGGGAGCTTTGGGATTTGGTTGGACCACTTTTCCTAGTCTTTTGCCGGGGTTTTCTCATGTTTTTATTATAGCCCCCGATCGGGGGCTAAATTGGCAAAGATCTCTGCTTAAGAACTCGAGCGGGCGCTTTAAGAACTACGATAATGTTTGGCAAGTCGTCAGTCCCGGAGAGGCGATTTTAAAGATATCGTGCGGTTTAATCAATTTCATAAGTTGCTCCTTCATTTAGTGTTTGCTGCTCAAACCCTCTGTCTTCATAGCTATACTTTACGCAAATTGAGTTGATTCTTAAAATGGATATTAAATATGCCTTTCAGTGTTTAAAGCTATGCACTGAGTCCAATTTTTCAGTGATTTTAATGTGCGGCTAGGGTACGAGGTCTGGTATGCGGGTATTCATCTCAAGTTCCAGTTTTAAAGGCATTTCCGTTTCCGTGTGTTTTCTGCTTAATGCGCATTTTACTTTTGCGATGCCAGAAATTGATGCCTTTGTTATGAACGGGAAATCAACTTTAGATGATGTTAGCATTGAGCAGCAGCTGGCCATTCAAAAGTTTTTTGTAAAATCAAATCCCTACGGAAAATATTTGACCAGCCTTTACGTTCCTCGGGATTCTGCGGAGCTGAATTTTCTAAACCCGGCCATGCGCAAAATGCTTTACAATTTTAATGCGAAAGATTCGCAATCGAACTGCTATTGGACAAGTCACTTTTCGCTGGGCACAATTCCACCTCCAGAAAGGTTTATGGATTTGCCAGAGTACCAAGAACTTTTGGATAGAAACTTTATTCCAGTGGATAGTCTAATCCAAGCTCAGGCCGGCGATATCATTCGTTTGAAACGTGCACGGGGCAATATGGAGCTGCATTCGGTTGTCCTTGTCGGAAAAATTCGTGGCAGCCAAAGCTACTATGTTGTAGTTAGTAAAAATGGCCCCAGCAATGGGCCCTATTTATTGATGGGCTTGTCGGAACTCATGTCACGCGTTTATCCGAGCGCCTTCATTGCGGGAATCTATCGGAAAAAAATAGATTGAATACGACGTTCGATTAGCTTTTTTCGGTTCACGCTCTGCTTCGGCTAGTACTTTCATCTGGCGCAAGGCTCTGTTTGATCGTGAAAAGTTTGTTGAATTGAAGATGATAGAATTTTGGCAGAAGCGAAGGGATTCCAATTATGAAACTTTATCAGCACTACAAAGACAAACCCTACACCTATGTTGGTTTAGCAAGACACAGCGAAACCCTCGAGGAAATGGTTATTTATGAAACTCGCTATGCAAATGCCCAAGGCAAAGTATGGGTCAGGCCCAAAAAAATGTTTTTCGAATCAATTGTTCTCGACGGCAAGTCGGTTGCCCGTTTCCAGGAAATCCCGCTGAAAATTACGACCACATCTGATGTCACAGAGGCCGAGATCAGTATCATCGCGCCGCTGATTGAAAAGTCTTTTGGGCAATGGGATGCCAAAGGGTTTTACTCAACTTTCAATCAACATAAGAAATTCCACTTAGCGATAGCTTATATTCAGAATCAACCGGTGGGATTTAAAATCGGTTACCAGCGAAATCGTGAAGAGTTCTATAGCTGGTTTGGAGGAGTTCTTCCTGAATATCGTGGCTTGGGCATTGCCGGAGATTTGATGGCTGCGCAACACGAATGGTGTCAAAAACAGGGCTATGCTAGAATCGGAACAAAAACACAAAATCGATTTAGGTCAATGTTGATACTCAATATTAAAAATGGCTTTGCAATAGTTGGCACAGATCCGAGTGACCAAGAAGGAATGAAGATCCTTATGGAAAAGCAGCTATAGAGGCGAGCACTGACGAAACGCTAGTACCTTCACCGTAGACTCAACTTGCCTGAATTTCTCCGAACTTTTCCAAACAAATGTTTCCGAAATTCCTAAAAAAGTGCCTAAAAATGAAAAGCCCAATTTCGGTCATCCAGTTTTCTGGCGGTAAGCCTGCTATCCGCGCAAGAAGAGACCAGGTTTCGTGTCAGATGTCCGCTCCGTGGAGATCAAAGCAAAAAAAAGAGCATTGACCTAGAACGAGATCCTAGAGCTTTGCAAAGGCACAGCCGGACTCTAGTAAACGTCAAGGGCAGTTGGCCGCGACAAAGATCCCGAGCGAGGATGAATGCCTCTTCTGGGAGGAGAAACCCGTGATTTTTTTTGGTGGAGTCCTTTTTAAGGTCGTATTTTCACTTTCTTTTACATTTTTGCCCGCACTCTCTTTCGCTGAGCCCGAGCAGAAATGTTAGAAAAATTTCAAAATCAAAAATCCGCAGTCTATTCTTGCGATCGTTTGACGGTAGCTAAACTCAAAGGTTCGGACCTAGAACGTGCTTCTGAGTTTGGTTCGTCTTATCACCCACAAAACCTGGCGTTTTTATAGCGGAGAGAAAATCACCCTTGATTGAATAGATTCAAGGAGATGCTTATTGAAAAGCGATGACCCTTGCAAATCGGTTTTAGGCGATCAAAATAGTGCACTTCCGTGGCAACTGTGGTTAGTCTTTTTAGTATCGAAAGGACCTACCCATGCATTTCCTTTTTCTTTCTTTATTTTTGTTAGCCGCCTGCCAACACTCACCCGCGCCGCGATCATCACCTGTTCTTGTTCCTGCACTGAGTAGCGAGGAACGGGATAGGCACGAACGGGATAGGCACGAACGGGATAGGCACGAAGCCATCGCGTCTCATTTTATCGTTGCGGCTCAGGGGGACCACACGGCCTTGATTGGCCAACAGATTTTGGCGGCGGGAGGTAACACCATCGATGCGGCCATAGCAGCGTCCTTCGCAATCAGCGTGGAAAGACCGCACTCGACAGGTCTTGGGGGTGGCGGATTTTTGCTTTTCCGCCAGGCTAGTTCTGGACAGATTTTTGCGGTGGACTTTCGTGAAAGAGCTCCGCAAAGGGCTACGGAAAAAATGTATTTGGATGGGAATGGCAATGTGATTGAAGGCCGATCAACGACTGGGATTCACTCTGTCGCCGTTCCTGGTTTGGTTGCCGGTCTTCTTGAGATCCACAAGAGATTTGGATCTTTGTCCCTACAGAAGATTCTTCAGCCAGCAATTGACTTGGCCGAGAATGGATTTGCTGTTTACCCCAGCTTGGCCTCTGCGCTGGCCGAAGAGAAAGAAGACCTCGCAAAATTTCCAGCCACAAAAAAAATATTCTTCAAGGCCTCAGGCGAAGTGTACGGGGTCGGGGATATCCTCATTCAAAAGGATTTGGCAAAAACGCTTCGTTTGATTTCGCAAAAGGGCCGGGATGGATTTTACCAGGGCTCTGTTGCGAAAGCCCTTGTTAAAGAGTCTCAAGCTCGTAAAGGACTTCTTTCTGAAAAAGATCTGACCCAATATCAGGTCCGTTGGAGAAATCCTGTGCGCGGAAGTTTTAAGGGTTTTGAAGTCGTGAGTTTTCCACCTCCCAGTTCAGGGGGGACGCACGTTATCGAAATTCTAAATATTCTGGAGAAAGACGACTTGAAAAAATGGGGAGCAACCTCTGCCGAAGCAATTCATTTGCGGGCTTCGGCTATGCAACAAGCCTTTGCCGACCGCGCAAAATTTATGGGGGACCCTGATTTTGTCAAAGATTTGCCTCAGGCGGGTCTTCTGGCGAAATCCTATGCGCAAGACCAGAGGCAAAAAATCGATCTCAAGAAAGCCCGCTCTGCTCAGCAGGTCAGCGCTGGGATTCCGCCGGATTCAGAGTCCAGTGAGACCACTCATTTTTCGATTATGGACAAGGATGGAAATGTGGTGGTTTCTACGCAGACAATCAACGGCTACTTTGGCTCTAAACTTGTGGTGCCTGGGACCGGTGTCCTGCTTAATAACGAAATGGACGATTTTTCTGCAAAACCAGGAAGTCCAAATATTTACGGGGCAGTTGGTGGCGCAGCCAATTCCATCCAACCACAAAAGACCCCTTTAAGTAGCATGTCGCCGACCATCGTTCTTAAAGATGGTTCTCCGGTTCTGGCATTAGGAGCCCCCGGGGGAACGCGGATTATCACCTGTGTTGCGCAAACGATTCTGAACTATCTAGAGTTTAAATTTCCGCTATATGAATCCGTCAGTGCCGTGCGCTTTCATCACCAGTGGCAACCTGACCACCTCGAAATTGAGGATCCAGGCCCAGGTGAAGAAACTTTGCAGCGCTTGAAGGAGATGGGTTACAAAATCAAAAAGGGAGCCATTCACTGTAACGTCAATGCCGTCGCAAAAGAGGGACAACAGTTGCACGGGGTCGCTGATCCGCGGGATGTTGGCGCTGCATTGGGGCTTTAACTAAGGGGTCCGCCAAAGGGTACCCTTCGTCCATGCCAGTTTTGTCCCTTCTAGTTTTGATACGTACTTCGTTGAAAAAGTGTCTCAATATTAGAAAGTGTCGGACTATTGAGGCAACCAGGCCGCTCTTCATAATCATCACACCGCGTCTTGGTGTGAGTTACATCTAAAATTGGGGTGACCGACGGGGCTTGAACCCGCGACAACCGGAATCACAATCCGGCGCTCTACCAACTGAGCTACGGCCACCACTGCTTGGTAAAATGAGCTTCTGTTTATAGGCAGAAAACAAGCTGACAGCAAGGCCTTTTTTCTGCAGAGACACTTCAAAGCGCAGAAGTTAAAATGACTACCTGGGGAAGTATCTATTTAGAATCACTTGGCAATCCCTGAGATATCAAAGCCCCTGGCGCCAGGACTTATGATAAGTGCAACTCGAGGCGCAGAGCTAGCGGTGTAAGGTCGTCGAGATAATCTGAGAAATCGCCAAGATCATTGCACCAATCAGAACGGCTAAAGCGATATTCTTTTCATCAACAATTTGCTTCCACAAATTATCGGGGGTCAGTTTATCGATGGCAACGAAGCTTGCCATAAGAATTCCAATACCAACAAATGAATAGACGATGGCTGCAGCGATAACCTTAAAGCTAACTATATTGTCCACGGGGACCTCCTGTTGCTGTGAGTATCAAAATTTGGTTAAAAATCATTTTTAAGCCACTTTCTGTGTCTGTAGCGTTGTCTTGCGACTGCGGTCATCATTGCAAGTCCGCAAATAAGAAGAAGGGCCCATCCGAAGTAGCCCCACTCAGGAACATCAGAGATCAGTTGCAAAGTAAATGGGAGTTGGAAGTTTAAAGGAGGACCCGAGCCTGTGCTGTCAATGCCGGCTAGGGCTTCTATCTCTAGGTGATAAGGGCCAGCAGCTACTTTCTGTAGCAGGGTCGTTGCTGTTCTGACGCTTGGTTCATCGGAAGCAGATAGACTTGGTTTAAGCCCGTTGTGCTCTATAGTCTGCTGCCATCGAATTTGCCCGCCGGTGGAGTCGTTGATTAATAAAACATTAATATGCAGCCAGGACTCTGGATCTTTGACCTTCAGAAGCGAGTGCAGGTTACGCTGGTCGTGCTCAATTGAGAAAGAATCACTTTTTTTGATTGTCTCTTTGTCGTTGGTTGAAAATTGAAGATCCTGCATGTGAATCGACTCTTGTGCTCTAGAAAAGTAGTAAGCAGTTTGCACTGAAAGAAGCAAAACTACCGCGGCAAACATTAGTTTAAGAATGGGTATACTCGTTTTGTGAGACCGAATCGGATAAGGTCCTGAGCCAATCGATGGCGACATTGGCTGAAGCATAGGAAAGGCATTTTTGACGATTTGTGCTTCGATGGGCTTTCCTAGGCTCCAAAAATCACCGTGCTCATCCGTTTCCCGACGCAGGACTTCAATGGGGCAGCCTGGCGGGCTCAGAAAATCTTCAATTTTCATAATATCTAGCGGCTGAAGATCCCGGTTTATTTTTCCGACTGTCTCTTGGACCTTTACCATTTCGCGGCTGTATAGTTTGTAGATTCTTCCGTAGACCGATGCGAATGAGCCTTTACGGTATCCAGATTGCGCGATTTCTGGACGGGTATGAAGTGGAACAAAGTAATTCCAATGGCCCTGCGTTTCTGTCAGCCATCGGTACCCAGATTTTGGATTCACTAAAAGGCACTCTGTCCACGAAGTCTGTTCTTTGGACGCTGACCGACGAACTATTCCAACCACTTCGTATTCTAAACCTTCAATTCGAACTTTACTGCCCAAGGGTAAAAGTCGCTGTAAAGAAAAGTCGCCGTCATTGACCTTTGGCAAAAATAATCCCTCGCTATCGGTTAAGGCAATAGCTTGCGACAGGGAGCCTCTGGCGACAAGACAAAATTTAAAAAATTTCAATCGCTATTCGGTCTATGTTAGTTCAGCTGGCAGGCGATGTTTGCTTGCGTCTTGCAGGTGCCCAATGAGATGGACCCATCGAAATTGTACACACTGACTTCAATGCTTTTTCGGCGAGGTGACACCAGCTTGATAAGATTGTTGCCATTTACTTTTTGTAGGTAGGCGGTGGGGCAGTAGCTTTGCTTAAGGCAAGCGTTTGAACGCAGGCCTCGAAGGTAACGATATCTGGCCAGTCCCATCAGTTGTGAAATTCGGATTTTTTTACCATAGGCAATAGCTTCAGGTGCGGATTGGTTATACGACTGCCGCAATCGGATGGCCTCATTTAAGCCGGAAGCCGCAGCTATAGACCCAGTACAAATAAGTACGGAAAAACACAGTGAACCCATTATCGACAAACGCATTTGAAAGGCTCCGATCATAGAAACAATCGGAGTTTAGCTTTCTTTCGCTTTGATCGCAATAAAGTGATATTTTTGCGGCCTGATTTGCAAGGATCAGGGGGAAATCCTAACCAAAATTCATGGTTGTCCACTGTTTGTGCATATCCCAAATTCAGGCTTACAGAAAAATTTTTACAATCTTTGCGACAATTTTTGGCCCAGTGGGTATGTGCCACACAGGGGTGTCGTGGATTTTCGTCCTTAACTCGATTCTGGTGATCCTTGATTGCTGAAAAAGTTAAATCCTGATGCGGGAAGGCGTTAGCAAACGATAGTTCAGTTGTGCTTGTCAGCAAGTTAACGAACTATTGTGCAGTGCTAGGACTTCATGCATACTCCTCGGCTTAAGCATCGAACGAGGGAATAAATAATGTATAAAAAAATGAATTTCAAATTGAATTGTAACTTGAATTTGAACTTGAATTTGAACTTGAGAAGCGCAATTTCCGCCGGCCTTTTTCTATTATTGTCAGCGACGGCATCGGGGCAAGTTGAAAATGCGGAAAACCAAACCATCGATAATCTAATTAAGGCGCTGGCCCGCTGGGGAACTTCGGTTGATGCCCGGTTGATTTCTTTTGATCTGTTTGGCCATATGGCTTTTCGTGGGGGCTATGAATACAAAGTCGAGCCCGCATTTAATGATGGACTTTGGTTGCGTGAGGATCGCTACTATTTTAGTCCAATGGTACGTGGTACTTTCAAGGATCGTTTAGCGGAGGAACGGGGAGCCATTTATATTACTCCAAGGATATCCCAAGAAATCGAGACCTCTTTTCTTCGCCTTTACGACAATCCAAAACATGCTTACGCGGCAATTCCGTATTTTGTGCAAAATTTGCCGGTGACGGCCTCTCGGGCTTTGAAAAACCTAAAACCGGGCGACATTTTTAAATTGAAGTCACGTCTGAATCTAGTCGTTACCGGGGGCTTTTTGACCTCTTTCGGGGTCGAGGGCATGGCTTTAAATGTGTCTGGGCACTACCTTCTTTCAGGCGAGTTCCAGATTCATGTTCTACGTATGAAGGATGATAAAATTCGTCTTAAGATCATTGGTTTTAGAACGGACGAAAAAGGGGCTTCCCTAGCCGTGGGCTACCAAGTTCCATTTTTTGAAGTCACCGGTGTCGAGTACATTGATAAAAGAATTACGCGAATATTGGATTTGAATCCAATTCGGATTTCTCTTAAAAACTCGAAGCAAACTGCGTTTATGGTGGACTATATTTTGGATCTGAAAGATGCAGAAATCCAAGACGCGTACAAAGAGGTTTTCAAGAGTACTTACAAGTTTAAAGACGGGGCTTTGCTAAATCCCTGGAGCAATTTTAATCGGCTGAAGAATGTTTTAACTCTGGATATTCTTCCTTTGGAGGCCATTTTCAAAAAGGACAATGAAAGCCCGATTGCAAGCGAAAGAATTATTCGCGGCTACAAGGGGGGCGTTGACTTAAAAAGGATTGAAAGCGCTTTTCGAGTCAACCTTCGGGTGATTGGCTTTCGTCAGGCCCGTAGTACGAATCATGAAAGAATGTCATCTATAGATAAGGACGAAATCACAACGAATTACCTGCTGGAGTCCTACAACGCCTCGCAGGACTATCGTTTCTTTTTCTCTTGGATCAATCAGATTTATGACCGACGGTTCAATACTCTTTTTATTACGGATAAAGACTTTCGAAATCCTGTTGCCGAAAGCATCGTGTACGATGTTGAACGAAAAGATAAGCGGTTTCGTTTCGTTGAGTTTGAAAGCGTTCAGAACGAAATGCTGCGAACTATTCCTCGATGGTTGGTTGAAAAAATGGAGTTTAGCGACTGGGATCAAAATCAAAAAAAGAAGCTTTCGAATGTTGCGGTTCGCTACCATATCGTAATTCCGGCGGCCAGCATGGCGCTGATGCCAGAGCTATCAGAGCAAGAAATTTATGAACGTTATCTGGCCTGGGCGCAGACTATTCCGTTGTCGCTCGTTCTGGATAAGTCAAATATGCCCGCAAAGCATCCGGACCCGGATCGATTCACTAGTCACTGGCACTTTCGTTTTATTGCGCGGACTCTGGCCAAGGTCTTCGATCGCTCGCGGCCCTTATCCGAACGTCTTAAGATTCTGATGGACATTCGCAAAGACGACATCTGGGCGCAAACCGGGATTGGCTTTTTGCTATCATTGCTTCCCGAAGGCCAACTTGAGGATTTGATCAGATTTGATTTTAATATGAGCTCATCCGACCATCAAAAATTGGAATTTAGCTTTGGTAAAGTTCAGTTCTCTGAGGTTTATCAGCGAGTTCGCTATATTAATTCAATTATTTTTGACGAAGACACTAATTTCTATTTGGAAGCTGAAACCTTGAAAAGGTCTGAACAGCTTCAATAGGTACGGGTGTTCGTGAGGGAATCTGGCCATGAGTCAATTTTGGGCTAGGCCATTTTTGGCATTTGATTAGAACCTTGTCAGCGGAGCAAGGTTTTAAGAGGCCTTGGCCCTGCTGCTTTTCTTGCTTCAGAGTAAAGTATGAAAAATCTTGTCATTTCAGCCTCGGCTGTTTCGCTTTTGTTTCTTTGCGGTTTTGTCAGCAAGCAAGCCGTCCATCAATCTACGAACCAGCAAATTCGCAATAATCTGCTGCGTTTGGATATGGCCTTACAATCCTGTTTGGATAGGACAGCGGAATCAGGTCCTAGCTCGCTACAGTCTTTGCGTGCGGTTCAGCTTCGAGAAACTGTTTCTGAAGCTATCGAGGGCAGGGGATTAGGCTCGGTTTGTCAGCTTGAAATTAGAAATGCACTAAAGGAATCAAGAATCTAAACGTAGCCGGTTAGCTGTCGCGGGCAAGCCGTAGGTAAGAATCGCGGGCATGCCGCAGTTATCCGCGCGACTAGTGGGCCAGCCACAAGATTGCGGCAATTAGCGAGCCCAGCACATAGGTTGGTATGTCTTTGACGGCGAAGCTTAGAGGGTCCTCTTGCAGAAAACCGCGATTTGCTAAAAGCCAAAGCCTTGCTTGCCAAAAAATAAAACAGGGAACTAGCGCCCATAGGATTCTTGGCTCGCGGAAGTAAAGGCTAACGTCAGAGCTTGCCGTGTATAATCCCACGACCAGGCCTGAGGTAACCGCGCACGCCACACCCAGGGCAAGGACTATAACCAGATCTTCGGGAAAGTAATTGCGAGGAAATTCCACGGGAGCCGCAAATGCACGTTTTTCAATAAACTGCTTTAGCAAGGCTAAGCTGAGGCAAATAAATAGGGAAGAAGCCAAAAGCCAATTTGAAACCGGCAATTGATTTGCAGAAGCTCCAACAAAAATTCGCAGCAGCAAAAGGCCTCCCAATGCAAGGCAATCCAAAAGGACGTATTTGCGAAAAATCGTACTGTAGAGAATACCAATTATCAAATAGGCCGCAGAGGCTTTAAAATAGGCTAGGCCCAAAAACGAACTTAGATAAATCCAGCTTGCCAATAAGAAAATAAAAGCAAAAAAACTTTCGCGAATTGAAATTAGACCTGCGGCCAAGGGACGATTTCTTTTTGTCGGATGCAGTCGGTCTTCATTGAGGTCGATCCAATCGTTCAAAATATAGGTGGCCGAGCTCAGAAGGCAAAACCCAACAAAAGCAAACAACATATTAAAAATAAATCGCTTTTCGAAAAGTTGCAGGGCGGTGATCGCAGGAACAAACAGCAGTAAGTTTCTGCTCCACAATGGCCAACGCATAAGCTGCAGCAAAATCTGCAACTTTGAATGATGAGCTAACCCGCCACTTTGATTTTCTGCCGGTTTAACTTCAGAATCACTTTCAATACCGTTCATCGATGACGACCTCTGAGTGTGGACTTCTAAAATTAGCTGCCCTGTCCCTGAAATTCTAAATACAAGCTTGATCATCCGGCAAGATAAAATCGCTATAGTTTTAAATAGATAGGGCACCCCAAAAGGTTGTCCTCCGGCAGCCTCAATGACCCGTCGCTAGGACTTGTTATCTTGTCATTACTTCATTGTGTGCCAAGGGCTTTGACAGCCGCGCGCGCTCTGGGGGCTAACCGGGGGCTGCTGCCTGGGCACACAAAATGCTTTGTCATGAGTGTAATGAAAAAGACTAAGTTCATTGTTTTTTTGTTAATTCTAGCTGCGACTTTCTACAGTCGTTTTTCCATGGCGTATTCAACGAAGTGTTCGACTTGGACTTCAAGCGTAAAGTGGGGATATTGCGTTTCTAGTCCATCAAGCGGGGCGGCTGCCGATCATATCATCTATCTGTTCCATCCAGCGATGATGCCTGAGGCCTATTTCAGAACACTTTGTATGTTTCAAAAGGTACTTGAAGAAAAAATGTTGAACAAACCCATCTTTGTTACGGTCAGTATTTACGACAGGAACTTGCGGGTCACCGGTAAGCTTGCACAGCTTCGCCCGGTTCTGGGCGTAGTTACCAACCTAGCCTGGGCCATGCAGGGGCGGACCTGGATACTGTCTGATGAAGACAAAGAATTGGGCGACAGAAATATTTCCGGTCTGCGCTCGGTATTTATTAACGAAATAATGCCTGAAATTGAAAACAAAATTCTGCACGTGCAGCCGATAAGGCGTGATCTACTTGGGGTCTCTTTGGGCGGATTCAACGCCATGCAATTGCTATTGAACCCTAGTTCGGCATTGTTATTCAGAAAGGCAGTTCTGATAGACCCAATTCTGCCAATTGCCAACCCGTTTGAGCATACAAACTGGAATCAGTTCTACTTGGCTACTGAGTATGTCGCGACCGATATCAGTAACCCGAAGGCGTGGAAAAGTCCTAAGCAGCAAGCCCTGCAAGACCTGCACTCTGTGAACTTGTCCGAGAAAACGCGAGTCCTGCGAAAAGCAAAAATGGTGCAAAGACTTTTTGCCGATCACTTTTCCGAAGGTCGAAATTCCGCTGAAAAGTATCTAACCACAATGGACCCGCAAAAACAGCTGGCGCAAAATAACGGGCCAATTCCGAAAGTTCTGCTTTACTCAACCCGCAGAGATCTGCAATTTCATCCCGCCAGAATGGCATGGGCCGAGCAATTTGCGCTCAAGTTTCCTGGAAAGATTGATCTGTTAGCAACCGATCTTAGTCACGGGATGGAGCTGACGTTGAATCGCTCCGTATCAGAAAATGTCGCAAATTTTCTCTTGGCCCCATGAAAATGTCTAGGTCGACAGATCCAATTCCCTCCCGGATTGAAACGCTTAGCCCGGACGGCACTCCGGCTTCAAAATAGAAATTATCAAATTAAGACCCGGGACGACGCGCGAAGTTCTCGTCTTGCCTGCGGAGATCACCGGGCTCGAAAATGCGTTTCATAGTGGTTCATTCGGAATCGCTGGGACCTTATGTCTTTACTACGCGAGTTCCTCCTTGGGTACTTGTGCCTCGGACTGAATGCCTTGCTGGGAATGAATCCTATGAAGTTTAAGTACAATGGCTTGGCTGGTTTTGTCGCAGATGGGCAGGAGCAGCTGGGGGTCATCGCACAAGATATCGAGAAGGCCGCCCCTGAGCTGGTTAAAAAACAATTGGTTCAGCTGCACCGAAAAATTTCACGATAGTTTGTGGGACCCACATCGTAACCCAATACCCAAAATATGCGGGCCAGAAAGGGCTCTGATTTTAGCTTGCTAAGCTTAATTTTGAATTTCTTTTTGCCGCAGCTGTGCATTCCGGGGTAAAGGCGCTTGAGAATGCAACTTTAAAGCGACATGTTAACTACTGTACTGTTAAGTCTGCAAAATTAGAGTCATCTTCGGTATTTTGCAAAAGACACAAAGAACTATTGGCCTTAATTAAAGGAAAATTGAAATGAGTGAGCAAAATCATCAGCACCATTCTAGTTCTGTTGGCCCTAAGACAAAATTGCAAAAAGACCCGGTGTGTGGAATGGATGTCACACCGGCGCACGCAAAAGGAAGTTCTGAATACAACTCGAGCAAATATTATTTTTGCAGCTTAAAATGTAAATCTAAATTTGACCAAAATCCGGCGCAATATACTGTGCAATATACTGTGCAACAGGCTTCGCAACATACTGCGCCTATAGCTCAGACAGAATCATCCGCAAAATCTAAAGTAAATGTTGATTATACTTGCCCCATGCATCCTCAAGTGCGGCAAGTTGGGCCTGGTCGTTGTCCGATCTGTGGAATGGCGTTAGAGCCTGTTCATATATCTGAGGGGGCAGAAGATGATTCAGAATATAAAGATTTGCTGAGGCGCCTTTGGCTGAGCACCGCATTGAGTGTGCCTCTTGTTTTTATGACAATGGGTGGTCGTCATCTTATTCAATCGCAAAGTTTACTATCGCAATTAAAATGGTTTGAGATTGTTTTCGCATCCCCGGTAGTTTTGTGGGGAGGTTGGCCATTTTTTGAAAAATTCTGGCAATCCTTGATTCGAAAAAGTCCGAACATGTTTACACTTGTTGGTCTCGGGGTTGCTGTGGCATATGGGTACAGTTTGGTTGTGGCCCTTTTTCCTGCTCTTTTTCCTCTATCTTTTCAGGATTCAATGACAGGAGAAGTTGGGCTTTACTTTGAAGCAGCAAGTGTCATCGTAACTCTTGTATTGTTGGGACAAGTGTTAGAATTAAAGGCGCGGGGTCAAACCAGTGCAGCGGTTAAAGCATTGCTTGGCCTTGCCGCAAAAACGGCAAGAGTAATCCGTGCTGATGGCACTGAAGAGGATGTTTCGATAGAGTCCATTCACGTCGGTGATAATCTTCGGGTACGACCGGGGGAAAAAATTCCCGTTGATGGTCGAGTTGTCTCAGGCCAGTCCACAGTGGACGAATCAATGGTCTCGGGGGAGCCTATTCCCGTCGAAAAAACAAGCGGTGCAAAAGTCGTCGGTGCGACCATCAATGGTACGGGTGCGCTTGTCATGAAGGCTGAAAAAGTTGGCAAAGACACATTGCTTTCGCAAATCGTAGACATGGTCGCTGAAGCACAGAGGTCGCGTGCTCCAATTCAAAAACTAGTTGATCAAGTTTCTGCATATTTCGTTCCTTCGGTTATTCTAATTGCGATTCTTAGCTTTACATTTTGGGCGATTTTTGGGCCTGATCCAAAGCTTGCTCACGCCATGATAAATGCCGTTGCGGTTTTAATTATCGCTTGCCCGTGTGCTTTAGGTCTTGCGACCCCTATGTCGATTATGGTTGCGACGGGAAGGGGTGCCTCTATGGGGGTTCTATTTAAAAATGCCGAAGCCATTGAGATGATGCGAAAAGTGAATACATTAGTAGTTGATAAAACAGGCACACTTACCCTTGGTAAACCAAAACTGGTTACTGTTAAAGTCTTAAATGGATCGACAGAAAATGAATTTCTATCTTTAGCTGGAAGTTTAGAGCAAGTGAGTGAGCACCCCTTAGCAAACGCCATTGTTTCAGGAGCGAAAGAAAGAGGAGTCTCATTCAGCGAGGGTGAAGATTTTAAATCCGTCACAGGCAAAGGGGCAATGTCTGAAGTGCGGGGGCATCGGGTCGCGATTGGAAATAAAGCGCTTTTGCAAGAGCTTTCAATAGATTTGGGCGGGGCTGAAGCCATGGCAAATCTATTAAGAGAAGACGGGCAAACTGTAATGTATGTCGCAATTGACAATCAATTGGCAGGACTTCTTGGTGTCATGGACCCAATTAAAGAGACTGCCATTTCTGCCATAAGATCATTGCGCCAGCTTGGAATTAAAGTCGTGATGATAACAGGTGATAACGAAAGAACGGCCCAGGCAGTGGCAAAAAAAGTTGGGGTAGATGGCTTTTTTGCAGATGTCTTACCGCAAGGAAAGGCTGAAATTGTTAAAAAGATGCAGTCGGAAGGTCGCTTTGTTGGGATGGCAGGTGACGGAATCAACGATGCCCCGGCTCTTGCACAAGCTCAAGTGGGTATTGCGATGGGAACGGGAACTGATATTGCCATGAATAGTGCCGGAGTGACGCTCTTAAAAGGCGACTTGATGGGTATTGTTCGCGCGCACGCGCTGAGTGAAGCTACAATTAGAAATATAAAGCAGAATCTATTTTTTGCATTTATTTACAACGCACTTGGTGTCCCGATCGCCGCCGGTATTTTGTACCCCGTATTCGGTTTATTATTAAGCCCAATTATAGCTGCTGCGGCAATGAGCTTGAGTTCTGTTTCAGTCATAGCGAATGCTCTAAGGCTTAAAAGGGCAACGATTGAGTGAGAAGAACCGGGCGTATCGCCAGAGAGCGATGTTAGATTTTTCCAAGCCAAAAGCACAAATAATCTCATCGCGCCGTTTTGCCAATTTATCTAAAAAGAGTTCTCGTTCCGGCGACTGAAACCCAGAGGCGGTTAGCGCATCGTTGATTTGTTTTTCGCTCAGTCTAGAGATTAGCCTGGCCATCCACAAGGCGTCCTCTGTCGTCATGTCCTTAAACGCTTGGGTTGGCAGGTTTGTACGAAAACTTCGAATTTTAACTTTTTGACCAGTGACTCGAATATCTACCAGCTGTTGCAGGACCTTATTGGGATTGCCCATAGACGTTTGTAAGGACTCACATTTTAAAGGTGTGGGGGCGGCAGAAGCTGCAAAGCTACTAACGTAGAGGACTAAGCCAGTAAGGTTTTGATCCCAAAGAGCGCGACAAAGACTTGGCCCGAATGATCGTCGAATACGTGGATGTCGAAGCCGATGTGATAGGTTTTGACTTTTAAGGTTTATAGTTGGTACCACTGGCACTCATCGTGATCGGCAAATTCAATGGGTTGTGCATGGGGCATCGACCTATCCAAATATTTTCATGAAACCAAATTATACAAATGCAAGACACGCCAATACCACGAAAAAATAAGTATCCTGCCGAGGGCATCACCTTAGAAATGATGGTCACAAAACTTGTCGACGTCTATGGATGGGAACGACTTGGAGAAAAAATAACGATCCGGTGCTTTACTCATGATCCAAGCATCAAGTCGAGCCTTAAGTTCCTCCGGAAAACCCCTTGGGCTAGAGAACAGGTTGAAAAGCTTTACCGTTGGCGATCGGATACCGGTTGGGATCCTCGGGACGACTCCAAATAAATGTTCTTTGGGCGCTGCAGGTCTACACCGGGACGCTCTCGGGGCCATAAAAAAATTTCCAAATTTTCTTAAAATCGACGGCCGAAGTTAAATCTTACTTTCCCGGCGTTTTTTTCATGGTAGTGCTTGGTTATGGAACAAAAGGCAGCCAAAACCAATCTTCTTGCGGAATTGACGAAACGTAAAATGGACGCGCAAAAGGCGGGCCTTGGATCGGAATCCTTTAAGAAATTTCAGCCGAATAGATCTCGCAATGCAAAAGCATCAGCGGTGGGCCCTTCTCGTGGCGGTCGTAACCCACAGGGCAAGTAAGCTTTCCGTATTTAAGAATCCAGAGAAGAGCCCAAACCGTTAAGTGAGAAGAGCCGAGAAGAGTCTTGATACCGAATTTCCCGGTTTTCCCGGTGGGAAATTTGGAGCGGGTTAAGGGCACTCAGTTATTTCATGAGCTTATGAGGTGCTGGCAGGGTTTGGCAGGGATTCAGGTACGCCTAGCTTGAAATGAAAGATCGAAAGCGTTCCATTTCTATCGTGGCTTGCTCTTTTGGCAATTGCCGACTGACAGGAATTTCAAATGCTCTCCCTTGAATTGAGCATGAACAATAAGCCATCCAGCCTTTTGAAATTTCTTTCAAATGCAAGTTTACCGTCTGGGGAATCTTGTCTCTTAATATTCTATGGAACCTACCAAAACGTTTCGTCACCATTATTTCTCTAGCCTTTTTGTCCACAAGAAACTCACGTGTGGCCTCAGCTCGCCCTGTAAGAAAATACAAAATGAGCATGAATAAGGCTAATCCAGATCCTGTTCCAACCATCCTTAAGGCGATCTGTCCTTGCTCATAAAGATACAGAAGAAAGCAGGTCGAGATAGTTTGGACTATTGCTGCAAATAAAAGTCCGGATACAAAAGAATTAACTTTCACATGATAGTGTTCAGCACCAATGTCGATATCTACTTTCATCTAAGCTACCTTCTTCATCTTGCGTAGAACTTCATAACGTAACATCTGGGAGTCCTAGAGTTTGTGGACTGTGGTCGATGGCCTGGTCTCTGTCGCCATCGTATTCATAAACAAAAGCATCTTCATCCTGGATTAAAACCTCAAGATCGCTATGTGCAAGCGAGTAGTCTGTAAACTGGCTTTTGTCTTCGCTTGTGTATACTCGGAAAGCTGTCTCACCATTTGCCGATATCAGAATGCCACGCAATCCGTTGGCGCTTTGACATTTTTTTATTTGCTTCATGCCGCATCCTCAATCCGAACTCTCTTCTTGATATTCGCCTTTCTGAGCTGATCCTGGAGACATGCTTCGAGCGCTACCGTTTGCGAAAAGCCGGCTTTCTTTGCGTAGCGAGTGGCTGCCTGCGGGCTCACGAGAGTTCGGCCTTTCTCGATTTCGCACAATGCAGCTTTGGAAATGCCTAATTTTTTCGCCATCTCGACCTGGGATAGCTCGAGAGTGGTGCGAATTCCCAACATGAAAGTCGCAAAAGAAAACGGACCATGTGCTTTTTCAAAAATTGGATTTGCGTTTTTAATACTCATGCTTGTTCACCTCTTGAACGCCGATCAAAACAATATTTCCAGTCTCTGTTTCTTCGTAAATCACTCTGTATCCACGGCTGAGTCGCACGGATCTCTGGCCTTTGCGTTCACCCTTGAGCGGCTCATCGTGGTAGCCCGGCAACGTCCTGGTGGCACGAATGCCATCCAATTCAACCGTCTTGACCCACGTGTGATAGGCCGCCGCGATGTGCTTCGGAAGCTTCTTAATCTGTTTTTCAGCGAACTTTGTCGCCCAAACCCGGCAGCTCTTATTCACTAAAAGATAGTACAGCAAGTTGCTGTATCCGTCAAATATAAACATTTCGAAGCTGGTCCGGTGAATGTTGACCGCCACCTTCGAAAGGCGCGGCTCAATCTGAACACTGGTGAGTAGAATGCGCCAAAAAGCAGGGACCATCGAAAAACCCGAGTTTTACATTTTTAAAAAGCTGAGGATTCATAGACGTTTACGAACGAAATTCTGAACATCGGGAAAAATGTTTCGAGGTTCAGAAAATCTGAACCTCCGAAGAATTTTCCTGATA
>CALQIT020000045.1 GCA_943330705.2 Streptomyces griseus | reverse complement strand
TTTGATATCGCGTGCGACTTCACGAACTTGGGCAGCGATAGTATCTGAAAAAACAACCTGATCGTAAGAGGCCGAATCTTTGTTCAAAAGAATGAAGGCCTTGGTTCGCATTTCTTTCAGCGCCTCGATGTAAGGGATTTCGTACTTACGGGCAATCGAGTCCGCAATATTTTTCGCACCCCATAAGATCGTCCGCACTGTGATCAATCGATCTTGATGAAATACCAAAACCTGAGTTTTGCTGTGACCAATGTAAATATTTAAGTTCAGCTGTTTTTCCTCGGTCTTAATATCGCCCAAGGAAACCGGAGGAGCTATTCCTGCAGGAGGGGCCTCTTGCCATTTTTCAAAACAATTTGCGAGGGCAATGGCTTCGCAAGACAAGATCGAGGGTTCAAGTCCCGCAGAGCGAAATAGCGTTAATGCACTTTCAATTCGGTGCTTCGGGCTGGCGACGGCTAGGATTTCGGCCGAGGTGCCAAGAGTTCGGACCATTTTGAAATCATAAATGGCCGAGTCCATCGAAAAGGGAAGGTCTTCTTCCAGTTCATTGGGAAGCAGTTTCAGAATTTTAGTTCGGTCTGAAAAAGGAAAGTTTTTAAGTCGTGAGCTGACCTGCTCTTGCTTCATTGCCATGCAAATTTTGGTAGTTGCCGGATCAAAGGTAGGCAAAAGGGATCGCAAGAATTCGATGATTTCAATCTCTGGATCAAAGGCGGGGTTCGTTCCCAAAGGATGCTCAAAGAACTTTGTGACCACCAGCCCTTTTTTGCCAACGACAACCTCTACCACTTTGATGCTGGATGAACCAATATCAATTCCGATAGAACGCATTTACCCACCTATTGTTCATCATCCACTCACCATCCTTGTAAGCGTGAGACGATTATCTCTCGTAAAAGTATACTATCCGCGGCGGACCTTTGGGAAGCGGGACATTGCTATTCGTCTTCTTTTTCTTGTTTGGATCAGCAGCTGCACCACTTTGCTCGGCCCCAGTTTGACCTGTGGCTCCTGCTACCCCAGGATCATTTTTGCGCTCGTCGATAAGTTGTTGAGCAAGGTTTCCCGCAATGCGGTCGATATCAAAAACGATTGCTTCAATTTCGCGTTGCTGATTCGAGGCCTCACCAATACTACGAATGCGAAAGTTATACACGGCATCAAAAGTGAGGGGAATTTGTTGCTGCTTTTCGGGTGTCACGCGGCCTCCGGATTGGGCTACGAATTGCCAAAAATCTTTTGCATCTATGAACGGGCCTCCTTTTGCGTTGTCAGATCTCCGTTCCACAATTTCTTTAACGACCTCTTTGGTTAGCGAGGTATCAAAAGATTCCAGAACTTTGGCCGAGGCATAATTCGGATTGATGGCCTTTATCCCGTAAACAGTAACTTGGTCCTTTAGAATTTGAAATAGTTCTTCTTTCATGCCTGCGACCAGGCGCAGTTCATTTAGGGTACGAAACCCCCGATTGGGCGGCAGGAGAGCCCCTTCCTCGCCGAGTTTTGCGTAATATTGTTTTTCGCTTCCGCCATTTTTGCTGGCTGTATCCTTGTCAATCCAATCGATAATATTATTAACTAACTCTTGCGGGCGAAAATCAGAGTGAGCGCGCGCCCAGCCGTCGTCTTGCGCCATTTTGCTTTCATAAATATTTAAAATAAGTTTGCCCGTGGTTTCTCGAATGGTTTTGGATGGAGAGTCCAAATCATTGAGATCAATTCGCGAGCCCTCATCAAAAATATCTGTTCTATAGGAGGCCTTCAGAAGCGAGTCCTTTACTTTTCCTTGAATCGCTTCTTTGTCGACCATGCTCATTTCAAGTGGGGTCTGTGGGGGCCAAGAAAATGGGAAGGTCCAAATCATATCCAGAATTTTGGCTTGTGCAGGCGGAATCTGTTCGCCAAGTTGGTTTTTTGCCTGCAGATAGATCTTAATTCTAAGCAGGCTTAGATCTAAACCTGCGCGGGCGGCATAATAGGCACGTAAGCGATTAATAGAATTTGCATTCACCGCGTACTCGACGTTCGTCGTGTAGGTGATCTCGATGACCAAAAAGAAAATGAACATCATCGTAAACAATGCCAACAGCAAGGCCATTCCCTTTTGATTTTTTGAGCCCAGTAGTTGGCGTGTCCATTTCATAAAGCTCTCGTTCTAGTGGCAAAATTAACTTTTCACTGCTGTGCTGGTTTAGTTCCATCTTGCTTGATTATTGGATTATTTGAAAAGCGGATTGCTGAAACAATCTGCATCGAGATCTTGCGAACTTTTTCGCCTTCTCCATGGGCAACGGTAACAGAGATCTCTACGGCTTCGGGAAACTTATCTTTGGTGGCGGCGTCACCTTGGATGCTATTCCAATCAGATGCCCAATCCTGTTTGCCTTTGCCCAGGTAGCGAAACTTAAACTCTTGAATATCCTGCAACAGAATGATTTCTTCTCCGCCTTTGGTGACGTCACCTTCGGCGATGGAAGAGTTCCGGCGCAGCAAGCAGTTTGACCCTTTACCTTGGTCCCCCGGTTTTTTACAGCTGCGTAACGAGTAACCGACCTTGATGAAATCAGCTTGCGGGTTGTCTTCACGAATCCGCGACGCATTCATCGTAACAAAAGCCAAACTATTTTCTTTGCCGATAAAGTGAGTTGTTGGATCGACACGGCTTTCTGATTTTATGCACAGAGGGTCCGTATTTCCGTAGCAGCCGTTTTCATCAAGTCCTTGTAAGGCTGGGTTGCTATTCGGGTCAATGGGAGGAGGGGGTGGCGGCTGAAACACTTGGCCGCCGGGCAAAGTGGTCGTCGTGCCCGTAATTAATTTTTTGCGCTCATCTTTGATTTTCTTTTGTAATTCTAGCTCAATGTCGGAGTAGTGAAAGGCCAAATTGATATCGCGCTCGAGAATTTTAAGGGCATCTCGTATCTGCGAAAAATCAGCAACTTGAGTCTCAATTTTTACTTTTGAACGCAAAGCCTGTTTGATTGCGGTGGTTGTATAAACCATCAAGGTTCCCATGATTGTCATCACAATCAAGAGTTCAAGAAGAGTAAATCCCCGAGATTTCATCAGCCGCCTCCGGGCATACTAAAGGCAAGCTCTTTATCAAAATCGACAAAATAGGTTGTAAGTGAGTACTCAAGAGGTTTTTTGCCTGTGCCCTTTGGTGTAAAAACGACTGTTAGAGTTACTTCTTTGATCGCTTTTGATATGCCTTCACCCAATTGTTTGATCAGCGAAATCGTCAACTGATCAGCGCCTCCGTCTTTTGAGGTCAACGCTGCTGAAAGATCAGGAAATTCAAAATTTTTAGACTTTAACTTCCAAGCATACTGGGGGAATTCTTCGCCAAAGTCCTCGGATTGCTCTTCGGGAATGGACTCAATGCTTTTGCCCCGGTAGAGGATATCAATCTCGCTCATCTTTCTTTCAAGCAAGGCCGAGATTTCAAAGTTCGTTTGCGTTTTGCGGACACTCATGAAAGCACCGCTCCAGGACTGGGTTAGCAAAATCAACGCCGTACCTAAAATAGATAGGGCCAAAAGAGTTTCAATTAAAGTAAAGCCAGAGTTCTTGCTCATTCTAGCTTAAGCTCCTTGAGTCGTACCGCTTTATCCATTAAGTCCGCATGTCCAGTCAGGGGACTGTAGACAATTGACCAGATAATTTTATCTTTATCGGTAATTTGCACAATAGATTTTTCGACCAAGCCTTCCGGTGTAAAATAGACATAAGCAGTTCCGCTGGTTAGAGGCTCATCCGCGGACTCGGTTTCTACCGAGCCAATGAAAAACTTGGGCGGAAGGGTGCGATCCTCTTTAAAAAACTTGGTCGTTTTTTGGAATGGATTTTTACTTTTCTCATCGTCCTTTTTTCGTTCTTCGGCTTTCAGATCCTCTTGATTTTTGGAAAAAACCGCCCCTTGGGCTGCTTCGACCCAGTAGCTATGTTGGTTGCCTTCCATCTTAAAAACCAGTCGGTGGGTCATGTTTTTTAGGCGGGCTTGATTGCGAATTTCCCGCCCCAGTAGGGAGAGATCGCGCAAGGTCTTTTTCATCGCACTTTGTTTGGTTTTAATCGAAGGTATACCGAAAGCGAAAATGCTTGCGACAATCGCCAAGACGATCATTACCTCTAGTAGTGTAAATCCATGATTTTTTACCTTCACGGATTTCATTATACACAAATTAATCTATTGTAAAACCGAGACAATGCGATCTTCGCAAATAGTGTCTGATTATTCATCTAAAGTGATGTCGGCGTTGTAGCCGTCACCACCTTCTTTTCCATCTTTGCCATAGCTCTTTAAGACAATGTTTCCATTTTCATTTGTGTAGACGAACTCGCGGGTCCACGAATCCAAGAGTTTCTTTTTTGCAATATAAGGATCGGGACCCCAGTTGGAGCACTTGGCATCTTTTTGCACGAGACCATCCAGATTCTCTGGGTAGTTACCGCAGTCATTATAGTACATTTGCAGAGCCTGGTGAACATTGCCTAGACCTATTTTGGCTTGTTTTACTTTTGCTTTCTCTTGGGCTCCGCCTAAGTTTTTCATCAACAGAGTGGCAATCGTACCGATGATAGCCAAGACAATCATAATTTCAAGAAGTGTCATCCCACGTTGCGAGCGAACAAAAAAGCCAACTTTACACCGAGCTGAATTCATGAAAGCCTCCGAAGAAAACAGTAAGCTACTGCGCAATATTTGTCATCTCAAACATTGGAACCATAATGGCCAAGGCTATGGCGCCGATAACGCCACCCATGATCATAATCAAAATGGGGTTCATAATGCTAGTAAGGCTATCCACCTTATTTTTGACTTGAAAATCATAGGCATTTGAAACCTGGACCAGCATATTTTCCAGATCTCCAGTTTTCTCGCCGATATTGACCATGTGAATCACTATGGGCGGAAATTGGCCAGATTTTCTCAAAGGTCCAGATATGGTTTCCCCTTCGCTGATGTTAGAGCGAGCATTGTCGATGGCCGACGCGATAATGTCATTATTGACGACATTTCGCACAATTTGCAGAGCATTGAGCATTGGAACTCCGCCATTTAACAAGGTTGCTAAGGTGCGAGTAAAGCGGGCAACTGCCACCATGCGATTCATATCTCCAAATAAAGGCAGCTTTAAACTGAAAGAGTCCCATTTTCGTTTTCCCGCCGGCGTTTTTTTCCAACTTAGAAAAAGAAATACCGAAAGTGTTCCGACAATAAGAAATATCCACCAGTAATTGACCGCTAAATTCGAGGCATCAATGACCGCAACGGTGTACCAAGGAAGCTGGATCTGTGGATTGTCTTCAAAAACAGTAACTATTTTTGGAACGACCGAAGTCATAAGGTAGGCCATCATGGCAAAGGTTCCAAGCAGCATCAAAATGGGATAGGTCATTGCACTTTGCACCCGCACCCGAAGGTCATTGGCGGCTTCACTAAACTCTGCAAGATTAATTAAAATTGTGTCTAAGGTTCCAGACATTTCCCCTGCCTCAGACATCGAGATATAGATATTGCTAAAAATCGAAGGATATTTTGCCAGTGCTTTATGGAACGGAGACCCCTCGTTGACCATGTTTTTAATATCAGCCAGAGCATTTGAAAGAGTTGGGTTTTCAACTTGTTCGGCGACGGCTGTTAAGGCGTCCACCAGTGGAATATTGGCTTTTACAAGTGTGGCCAGCTGCCTGGTCATCAGCGCCATATCCTGGACAGGAATACTTTTTGTGGTTAGCGACTGCTTTGACTTGCGAACACTGCCATCAGCGCTTCTTTTTTTATCTTTGATATCAACAACGTAGATACCATCTTTTTTAAGTTTTACACGGGCCGTGCGAAGGTTATCAGAGTCAAGGACCCCGCGGGTATTTTTGCCATCTTTGGTAAGACCTTTATATTCAAAAACTGGCATTACATATCCAACTGAGTATTGGAAAGAAGTTCCTCGATGGTGGTAATCCCTGCAAGTACTTTTTGAATCCCGTGTTCGCGAAACGTCTTCATGTTATTATTGATGGCGGCTTTACGAATGCTGTTGCCGTCTTTGCGTTGCATAATTAACGATCGGATATCATCATTCATAACCAGCATTTCGGCAATAATCGTTCGCCCAATGTAACCCTTTTGATTGCACTGGCTGCAGCCGACCGCTTTGCAAATGTTGGCATTCGCGGCTTGTTGCTGATTGATACCTAAAAGATTCAGTTGAAACTCAGTCGGCACTGCTTTGATTTTGCAGTGTGGGCAAAGCACTCGGACCAAGCGCTGCGCCAGGGCACCTAAGATAGAGGTCGCAATTAAAAAAGGTTCTGCTCCTAAATCCAGCATGCGGGGGAAGGCTCCGGCGGCATCATTGGCGTGTACTGTAGAAAGAACCAAGTGGCCCGTTAGTGAGGCATTGATTGCAAGCTCGGCAGTTTCAAGATCGCGAATCTCTCCGACCATGATTACATCGGGATCTTGCCGCAAAAAGGCCCTGAGGCCAGCCGCAAATGTAAGACCAATTTTTGCGTTCACCTGCACTTGGCCAACGCCATGGACCCTTTGCTCGACTGGGTCTTCAACCGTCAAAATATTAATATCGGGCTTGTTAATTTTATTTAAACAGCCATAAAGCGAAGTCGACTTTCCAGAGCCAGTTGGGCCCGTTACAAGAAAGATTCCATAGGATTTTTCTAGAAGGTCGTCGATGACTTTTAGGATCTCTACAGAAAAGCCCAGTTGGTCAAGTTCAAGGACAACATTGGAACGGTCCTGTAAGCGCATGACAATACGTTCGCCAAAGGTTGTTGGTACTGTATTGAAACGAATATCAATATCTTTGCCGCCGACTTTTAATGGAATTCGCCCATCCTGCGGCAAGCGTTTTTCGGCAATATTCAAATTGGCCATAACTTTCAATCGGGATGTGATGGCATTTTGCAATTTTTTCGGCGGACGAAAAATATCAAATAAAATTCCATCCGTACGAAAACGAACCATCATGTCCTTTTCGTAGGGTTCAACGTGAATGTCCGAGGCCTTTTCTTTGACCGCACGAAACAACAAAGAATTTACCAGTTTGATCACCGGCGCTTCATCGTCCCCGGCCTCCAATAAATCAATAATGGGATCGTCCAAGTCGTAGTCCTCTTGATCAATTTCATCAAGGCCCGCAAGGTTGGAGGTCGACTTTTCATAGACTTTATTGATGGCTTCTTGAATTTTTGGGGACGAGGCCACCAAGGGCCGAATTCGTTTACCAAACATCACGCGGAAATCATCGAGTATTTTGAAGTTGATCGGGTTTGCCGTTAGAACTGTCACATTGTCGTTTTCTTCGCGAAAGGGCAAGACAGAGTGTTGCTTGGCAAAGTTAATCGGCAAGTTTCTAACCAAATCCACGGGGATATCGTTAACTGGAATATCTTTCATGAATTCGAGGCCCATTTCTTTGCAGAGCTCGGCCACAAGCTCGTCGGCCGTTGAATAGTCCTTTGAAGCCAAGAGTTCACCGATGGTTCCGGCACCATTCACTGCCGAATTGGCGAGAAGAATTCTGATCTCCTCGTCCTTTAGGGCCGTACTCTTGGATAAAAGATTTGCTATATCAAGGGCCATATATTGGTTCGCTTCCTTATTTTGAAAAACTGCGTTTTCTATTTCTTTATTGGCGCTGCCGAGTTCGGGACCTCTTCTGTGGGGCTCAACTCCGCCCGCTTTTGCAACTGATCCACAGTTGCTCCGTAAGGATCGCGACCACCGACCGATTTAACATAGTCTAAGCGTTGATCCAGTTTTTGTCCCAGAAGTTTTTGATTGTCCTCTGAAGTTCTGATGATCTTTGGGGTCAAGAAAATCAGCATATTGGTTTTTTCTTTACTGTTTTGCCGTGATTTAAATAGCCAGCCAAGAATTGGAATATCGCCCAGCAGTGGAACTTTAGTAATTGTTTCTCGGTCGTCTTCTTTGGTCAGGCCGCCCAGTACCGCTGTGTCTCCGTTGCGAATAACGATATTGGTTTTTACTTTTCTTGTGGCCAGGGGTTGAGTGCTGCTTTTGAAGGCGTCCGGAGTGCTTGCCGTGCTCAGCTGTTTAATTGAAGTATCAACTTCCATGCGAATTGATCCTGATGAGGGACTTATAAAAGGCTTAATTTTTAACATGATCGTGGCGTCTTCAAAAGTCGGGGTAACGGTTGTTCCGCCAGTTGGGCTGGTGGACGACTGCGATCCCGTCACGACCTTATCACCGACTTCGATAACCGCTTCTTGATTATCCATGGCAATCAGCTGTGGTGTGGATAGAACATTGGCATTGGCGTTGACCTTAAGGAAGTTAATAAAACCAATCAATGAGTTTATCTTTGTTGTCTGCGTGGATCCTGGGACTGTTACATCAACTTTGGCGCCGTTAGCAAAGCCAAGAATAGTTCCATTGCCCCCGGTAGGTCCCATCAGGTCTGTCAGGCTGGTGGTCAAGCTATTGAATCCCGATTTGCCACCACCATCGTTAAATTGAAAATAGCCAATTTCATATTTGAACGAATCAGTCGCTTTCATTTCCATGATTACCGATTCAACAAAGACTTGATCGCGGGAGATATCAATTTTACTAAGCAGATTCAGCACGACCTCGTAATCTTGTTTGCTAGCAACAATAATCAAGGCATTGGTGCCCTTGTCGGCTGTGATTTTGACGTCGCCGCCGAATATTTCCTGAGGTCCGGCAGAGACCCCAGAAACCGGCGAAATCATCGGACTTTGCGGGGCTGAAGTACCACCCGGTTTAGGCCCGGCTTCTTTTGCGATACCGGCAATTGTTGCTTGAATTTTTTCTGCTTCGCCGTACTTTACATAGTATACAAAAACCCCACCGGAGTCCTCTGGTTTGATTTTGAAATCAAGCTGCAAAAGTAGTTTTTTAATCCGATCAATTCCAGAGCGGTTGCCAACGACAATCAGGGCGTTGGTGCGATCATCTGGAATCACCATGTAATAGGCCGACCCTTTGCCGCCCTGGGAAGTACCACTAAAACGCGGAATTCCCGAGCTAAAAGCCCCCGGCGACCCGGCTTTGTTTTTGTCCCCTTTGTTGACGATTCTATCAATTAAATCAGCGATGTCTTTTGCCTTGGCAAAGCGCACGGGTATGACTTCCAGTTGGTCGTCAAATCCAGGGACATCCAACTGACTGATGATTTTCATCACCCGATCTATATTTGCGCCGTAGTCAGAAATAATAATTGAGTTCGTCTGAGGGTAAACGGACATCTCGCCATCTTTAGAGGTCAAAATTCGCAGATCTCGATTTATGGCGTCCGCAGAAATATGTTTAAGATGAATAATTCGAGTGATCATTTGATCTGAGTTCGGGTAATAGGCGCCGGAATAGGTTTCAATACTGTCCCGTTGCGCATTTCTGGCGGTCCGGATTTTTAAAAATTTACCGCTGGGCACAACCGCGTAACCGTTGATCGCCAAGGCTGACAAAAAGGCTTTGTAAGCTTCGGCAACGGTGATTTTGGAAGGTGCGATGATCGTAATTTTTCCGCGAACTCCTTGGTCCACGATAAAGTTCTTGCCGGTAAGTTCGCTGATCGCCTTGACGATGTCTTGGATATCGGCATTCGGGAAATCAAAAGAATCAATGGTCTCTGGGAAGTTTTCGTTTGTGATGTCCTCGATCGATGAAGCTGTCAATTTGCCTCGTTGATCTTTTGTCAGGATACTGGCTTCTTTCGAGCCCATTCCAGATTCAGAGTTGCTTTTGCCACCGAATCCACCAGGCGAATGTTGGCGATTTTCAACGCCGCCAGGGCCAACCTTAGAGCTAGGGGGCGAGGGAGCTTGAAATGGTTCACTACCCCCAGGCATCGGAGGCGGCGGCGGAAGATCGTCGTCAAATTGCGCAAGGGCAGGGCTCAAAAATCCGTTTGCAACGAAAAGGGCGGCGGTCAGCACGCTTGCTGTCTTGTTCATGAGTCACCTTCGCTTGTCATTTTAATTTTGTTTCGGGTGGAATTATTTAACATTATAATTACTTTCTGTATCGCGCCCATCGCGTTCGAATTGCAGCTTTATGGTGGGCGAATTTCGCATGGCTTGATACATTTCCATCGCCTTGGCGGGCGAGTCCACTTTTTCGCCATTGACCGCTTTTATGCAGTCGCCGTTTTGGAAGCCCAGTTGGGTGTATATGCTTCCAGGTTGTATTGCTAAAAACTTAAAGCACTCGATCTCGCCATTGACGTTGCGTCGGGGCGCGGTCGCAGCTTGCTGAAGAATGCCACTCAGGTCACTGAGGTAGCGGTTCAAGTCTGTTTTTTTGATTTCAAAATTATTCGGCGCTGTTTGCACCACATCACCGGCTGGTTTATCCGCGGTCTTAGCTGCAGAAAATCCAATTTTGGCGCCCGTGAGTTTCATTTCCAAAAACTCTTTACGATCATTGTTCTTATTGCGAATGATAATTTTGCCGCGTTCAACCTCAAGTAAAATCGCAATCCCTTCGATATCTTGTCCGACGTGGAAGGGGATCACCGAGTTTTTGCTTTTGATTTCAATATTGGCAATGGATTTGGCAGGGTTTGAGTGCACGATGGTGCCTTGAATTGTCAAGGGCAGGTTCGAGGCCACAGGCGGCTGGTCTTTAACATTCTGTTTTGGATCATCAGCTCCGCGTAAAGCATCTGGAATTTTTCCTTCGCTATCAAAAATGTTACGATTTTTAATAACTGAATAAACAGCCTTTTCCGGTCGGGCATCATAGCCTTGAGCTTTCGGTCGCGCCAGGGGCGGCTGTTTGGGCAACATTTGGTCACGGAAGCTCAGGATAAGAATATCTGAAACACAATAGCCGATAAAAACGAATAGTAAATAAGGCAGGAATTTTTCGTAAAAGGGTCGTTTCTTCACTGGCGAATCGTCCTTGCTGCCATAAGTCTGTGCTGCCTAGCCGTCCGAATCATTCGGTCGGGAAACAAAATACTAACAATCCTTTAATATCCCAAAATCACTTAAGATTCCTAATCTTGTCCTTTGTTTTACTTCTTCTTTTGAAGTCTAGCAAATGGCCTTTAGTCTTTAAACCAAAAACGCATCTAATCCTAAGACCAAGGTCGGGGTTAAGTAGGAATATATTTAGCTTAAAGTCGCCTGAGTATTAAAGAATCAAATAGGGTTCGATCTCAGGATTCAAGCTTATGCTGGGGTTTAGGAATTCTGGGAATTCTTGATCCGGAGAAACGACAGAATACAAAGCATGCGAAGTCTTTGCCGAAATCCACGATAGCGGAGGACTGATTCGGTAGTCTTGTTCGACTTGGGAGTAGAGCAGGAATTCGTCTTTGTTTGCTTTCTCCCAGGCGCGCCAGACCAAACTTTCAAAGATGTCTTCATTATCAACATATAAATTTGTCAGATAACGAAATTTTAGAGGTTGCTCAACCGCGGTTGAGGCCACAGGTTTTGCCAGACGTCGTGTCATTCCTAAAAGCCAGAAAAACTTTAGGGCCTGGCGAAAATTATGCGCCAATAGTGAATATTGAATTGGAATATAATCTTGGATTCCACTGCCGGACCAGGGGGCAAGGCAGCCAACAACATTATCCAGGCTGTCAAAGGCAATGAGAAAGTCAGAGATTTTCATGCCCTTCAGTTGCTGTAACTTCTGGCGAAAACTGTTCTCGTCGAAAATAGTTGCAAAAGGTCGGTAAGATGACCGTCGGATGAGATAGTCGATTAAAGCACCTTCTGTGGCCGCCGAGCCCTCGCGGATTCTGAGTCCAGCAATCGGCTTGGGCGCCCAGGGGTATTTTCCGTGTAGCGATACCAGATTGAATTTTCGATAAAGATAATAGCGGGGGATCGGTCGGCGCATATTCCTGGGCCTGACGAAGGTATTCAGAGCTGTCGGGTCCTCCATATTAATCGTCGAGAACACATGCTGAGCGCCATATTTTTCGTGGACTTGTTTTAACGCGGGCAAGAAGTGCTGTGACCATTCAATGATAGCACTGCGATTGTTGGCGACCCGGAGGTCTTTTGCCAGCGCAATTTTTACAACCTTCCCGTCGACGGCGACGTCGCGAAAAATAAAGGTCCCGAAGGCCTGGATTTTGTTGTTTTTCAGGGAGCGCAAAACAAAAGTTCTTTCTTCGTTGCCAATGAGTCTATACGGCGCACTAAAATCTGAATATCGATTTGGCTTTAAATCCATGGGACCAGGAATGCTAAATTCCTGGTAGAATTGGCACAACTCAAGGTTGTCTTTTTCTGTGGCTAGCTCCAGCCTCATTTTTTCTTCCAGAGGAGCTCCTTGCTATTTAGACAATGGTTTGCAAAGCGGGCGGCGACAAATAAATAATCACTGAGTCGATTGAGGTAACGAAGGACGAGTAAATTTTCATGAATTGAATTCTGTTGGGCGAAGGCGGAGGTGTGCCTTTCTGCCCGTCGACAGACCGTTCGGGCAAAATGCAAATGAGCGGCAAGACTTGATCCTCCGGGAAGAATAAAATCTTTCAGTGGTGGAAGTTGCAAGGTCATTTGATCAATCTGGATTTCAAGATTCAGGGTTTCTTGCTCTTCAAGGGTTGGAAGGAAGGCTCTGGTCGTGTCAGATTCGCAGGCCAAGTGACTGCCAATATTGAATAAATAGTTTTGAATAGCTAAGATTTGCAGTTGAAGTTCTTGCAGGGGGCCCGCGGATTGGTGGGGAAGCAATGAGGTCGCACAGATTCCAAGATAACTATTGAGCTCATCAACTGTTCCGTAGCAATCGAGGCGGGCATCGTGTTTGTCAACCCGCGCCCCGCCGACCAAACTAGTTTTGCCACTGTCGCCGCCACGAGTATAAATTTTCATAACTCTAGGATAGAGCCAAAATCATTTGCCTTTCAATCGATTCCTGGGTTTTGCGGGGGCCAGGAATCGGTTTGACCCTTTTTCTGATATCCTTTAGTCTTGATTCCTATGAATTTACCGTTTTTTATTAGTATTCCACATGCTGGAGAACTTATCCCCCCTCAGTGTCCGTGGCTAAATTTGCTGCCTGAGCAGGTCTTGATGCAGGATGTGGATCGCTATGTGGATCGACTTTATGAGCCCTGCATAAATCAGTTGGGCGTTTCGCTGATTAAAACTCAGTGGCATCGTTACGCCGCGGATCTTAATCGCATACCTGAGGATGTTGATGCCTCTAGCGTGAATGGCAGCGTCAATCCATCAGGTCTTTTTCCGCGGGGTTTTCACTGGGTGATGACAACAAAAAGGGAAACCTTGATGCCGACTCCGATGGCGTTAGAAACCCATCAAAGCCTTGTTAAATTAATCTATGATCCATTCCACACAAGTCTTAGAAATATTTACGCTAATTTTAAAAGTCAAGGGGCGAAATCCGTCTTTCATTTGGATGTTCACTCGATGCCCTCGGTCGGCACTTCGGAGCACCGAGATCCTGGACAAGGCCGGGCCGAAATAGTTGTCAGCGATTGCAAAGGTAAAAGCGCGAGACCTGAGTTTGTAGATCTGGTTATTGCTGCATATGCCAAGGCTGGATTTAGGGTCGCATACAATTGGCCCTACTTTGGCGGTCGGGTCAGCGAGCAATATGGCAATCCATTGCAGGGTTGTCATGCCGTGCAGGTAGAGCTCAATCGGTCCTTATATATGGATGAATCAAGCAAAAAAATAATTCCTGCCGATGCCGAGAAGGTCGCGCAAAAATTGCAAAAGGCCGTGGCCTATATATTAAACAATCTTGTTGTTGAGTAAGAGCTGCGATTGTTAAATAAAAAGCTTGAGCTGTTCAGCGATCCAATCGGGATTGTCCGTCGGCAAGTCGTGTCCCCCGTGAGCTTCGTCGAGCATTTTGCAGTTCCACAACTGGGCAATTCGCTGAGTGCAGATCGGGTTCACAAAGTGATCCGACTGGCTGCGCAGTAATAATGTTTTGTTACACGGATTTTCTTTAGGAAACTCAAACTGCGACGCCGCAAAAAGCTGACGAATAAAATTATTCCGGGTGCACATGGGCATATTTGAATATTTGCTGGCCAGCAAATTGCGGTCAATACCAGGGCTGTTAATTGTCATATTAAGAATCTCAAGTTCGCGTTGGGTTGCGTCTTTTGGAATGCAAAATAGTTTTAAAATCCGTAGGTAATTTTTAATCTGAAGGCGGTCGGTAATTCCCGAGGTCCCACGATCACTGGTGTTGATCAAAATCAAGGATTCGACCTCGTCGGGGAATCGCATAGCCCAGTTGGCTGCAATCATACCACCCAAAGACATCGCTAAAAGCTGAATTGGGCCCTGTTGAAGGGCTATGGAACGCTGTCGTAAGTCGTCAACATATTCAGCAATCGAGGTAAAGCTTTTTCGATTGTTCTCTGTGCCGTTCCCGGCTGTATCAAGTTTTTCAATTAGATCTTGGGGAAATGTGGAAGTAAAGACGTCTGAGAATCGACCCCAATGGCCAGAGTGGCGACCGAGACCTCGGATTAAAACCCATCGGCGTGGACTCATGCAAATTCCTTTGTTGGCGCCAGTAAAGTCTATTTAAGTTTGTATTTGAAGTCGAGTCCGTTGATCCAAAATAGCGGCAATTTTGCAAGTCATGGATTGTCGGTTGCGGCATAAAAAAAAATAGCCTAAATAATTCTTCACGCGTAGGCTGCTTGATTAAGTGAAAAAAATAATTAAGCAGTTAGCATCGTTAAAATTGGCAGTGTTTGTAATTTTGGGAATTGCAACGATTACGGCTGTGGGCACTTTCGTCGAGGCCCGATACGATATGACGATGGCCGCAAAATTAGTTTATAAAACCCCCTGGATGTTTGGAATTCTTGGTTTGCTTGCGATTAACTTGACGGCGGTAATGGTCGACCGTTGGCCGTGGAAGCTCAGGCACTCTGCTTTTCTTTGCGCGCATATCGGGATTTTGACTTTATTGCTGGGGTCATTGATTACTTATAAGTACGGTTTAGATGGAAGTTTACGTTTTGGCATCGATCAGACTTCGAATCGGGTGATTCTTGGCGATACGGAGCTTCGCGTGTTTGCCTCCTTTGATGGTCAAAGATTTCAAACAATTTTCGCCCAAGAAGCTGATTTTTTTGCGATTAACCCCAAAAAAAACCCAATGGTGGTGCCAATGGGGATTGAGGCCAATGCGCAAATCATAGATTACTGGCCATTTGCTTCGGCTGCGAAACAAACCAGGGCCTCGCAGAATCCGCGTTTTGGATCTGGAGTGCGATTTCAAGTTCATAATGCAAAAGTAAATACCTCTGAATGGCTTTTGCAAACCAAGCCAACCGACTTGGCGTCCACTGACTTTGGACCTGCAAGCTTTTTCTTGGGTCCATGGCCTCAGGTTTTCCCTCAAAAGAATGCACTTTTCTTGCGGCCGAATGGCAAGCTGGGCTTGGATTACGCCGTTACCTATGCCGATCCAAAGCGTAAAACCTTAAAGGGTAAGGTTAGTGAAGGCGAAGTGATTCGCTCGGGGTGGATGGATCTTGAGATTCGAATTTTGCGCTATTTTCCAAACGCTGAAGAAACCTGGGAGTTTAAACAAGTTGACCGGCCAACGCCATTAACAACTTCAGTCATCAAGATTCTTTGGTTGGGCAAGGATTATTTCTTGCAGTTGAATGATCTGTTAAAAATCTATACCGATACCGCCGCGTATTTTGTCGCCTATTCAAATCGTGCTGAGGAGTTAAGTTTTAAGTTAACCCTTAAGGCGTTCCATGTTGATCGCTATCAAGGTACGATGCGAGCAGCTTCCTACCGAAGCATCGTAACGGTGCCGGATGGGTCTGATGTGGAAATTTCGATGAATGAACCCCTGAAGCATGGCGGTTATACGTTTTATCAGTCTAGTTTTCAGGATGGTCCCGATGGCAAGCCCATCGCATCTATTTTGTCTGTAAATAAGGATCCAGGTCGTTTTCTAAAGTATCTTGGCTCATTGATTATCGTGATCGGAATGATTCTTCTTTATTTTAATAGAAGAAAAACTTCCCGAGCTTCGGCTCCGAAAGAGGGGGTTTTGTGATTAACTTTTTTAGGGCTCTGATTCTGGCTGGCTTTTTAGCCAGTGCTTTTCTTCCGCTTTCACTTCAGGCCTCAATGTCTGAGTCTTTGTCGGCTTTGCCGGTGCAAGACGGTGGCCGAATAAAGCCCTTTGATACTTTTGCCCGAGAATATTTGAATTTGATTTACGGAAAAGAAAAATTCGAGAACAAGCCAGCTGTGGAGATTGTTCTGACTTGGGTTCTCGAGCCTAATCTTTGGTTGGAAAAAGAAATATTTGAGCTGCGAAACCTGCAAATTAAAAACGACCTAAAGCTGCCCGAGCAAAAGCGTTACTTTACCCACCTTGAGCTGACTAAAAACAGTCGCTTCGGGATGCTGATGCAAGAGCTCAGTTCAAAGCGAGAAACACAAGAAAAGTTGGATCCCTATTACCAAGCTATTCAGCGCTTGGAAGAGCAAGTCGGAATTTTTAACCAGATTGCCTCTGGACAGAGGCTTCGCTTGGTTCCGCCGAAGCAAGGTGATACGTGGTTGTCGTTGCCTGAGCTTGACCCCGAACAGCAGGCGGCCTTCAGCGAGATTACGAAAGCCTTTGTCATGGCATTGACGGCCCAAGTTTCAGAAAAAAAGGGAGAAGACATAAATCCATTGGCGGCTGAGTCGGCCCTCGAGAATTCAGTTCAAAAATTTGAAACTATAGCCCGTGCTGCGAATCCAGATTTATACCCTTCAAAAGCCAAAATACAGCTGGAGATCCAATATAACAATTTGCACCCATTTAAGTGGTCTTGGATTTTCTATATTTTGGGTTCTATCGCGGCATTGCTTGCCTGGATTTTGGCACGGGATCGACTTTATAGGGTGTCATGGCTGCTTGTTATTTTGGGCTTTCTATTTCATCTTTACGGCTTTGCATTGCGAGTCTATCTAACTGAGCGGCCGCCTGTTTCTAATATGTATGAAACAGTGATCTGGGTTGGTTTTGGGGCTGTTCTTTTTTCGATGATTTTTGAGGCTATTTACAAATGGCGTTTTATTCTAATGGCGGGATCCTTGGCGGCAGCGTTTTGTCTGGCTATGGGGGATATGGCGCCAGCTGTTTTGGATCCAAGTTTACAGCCCCTTGAGCCCGTATTGCGCAGCAATTATTGGCTTACGATTCACGTGCTGACGATTACGATCAGTTATGCTGCTTTCTTTCTGGGCTTTATCCTTGCCGACATTGGCGTCTTTTTTTACTTCAAAGGCGAAGATCAGAATAAAGAAAAAATTAAGGCGATCGTGTTGTCTATTTATCGTTCGATTCAGGTTGGAACTGCTTTTTTAGCTCCCGGCATCATTTTGGGTGGAATTTGGGCTGATTACTCTTGGGGGCGTTTTTGGGGTTGGGATCCAAAGGAAACTTGGGCGTTGATTGCGCTGCTTGGCTACATCGCCGTTTTGCATGGCCGGCTTGTTGGTTGGATCAAAGATTTTGGTTTAGTGGTCAGCGGAATTGTCACATTTTCTTTGGTTATTATGGCTTGGTATGGCGTGAACTTCGTGCTGGGTGCAGGTTTGCATTCCTATGGTTTTGGTGCGGGCGGAGTCGAATACGTTGCAAGTTTTGTGGCCCTTCATTTGTTGGCAGTGGTTTATGTTTCAGTGGTTCGCTTCGGTCGGCTGAAGGAAAAGGCGACTAAGTTTAAATAATATGCTTGTGAATTAGGTAGGAAATATTTGGCCTTTGTATCGCCTGTGTATAGAAAGACACAAAGTAATCGGCACTTTCTCAATGTGTTTGCAAAATCTTCGTTGATTCTTAGTGGTTTTGTGTTTTTACTTAAGCTAAATACAAGAGTTAAAAACTTTTTAACATTAAGGAATCACCTCATGTGGTTGACTTCTCGTAAGCGGGCGTTCCGCTCGCGGTCTTTGGTTTCTCGGCCATTTTGTTCCCGCGCCATATTGTTAGTTGCCGCATCTGCCTTGGCCTGTTTGATGGCGTTGGTCAATGCTGGCTGTGATAAGTTTCAGCCCGGCATTGGCTATAATAAAGGTTACAGTCCGGAACAGCCTATTCCTTTTGATCATTCTGTGCACGTGGCGGCCAATAAAATTCAATGCTTGTATTGCCACAATCAAGTCGAAAAATCGCCCCATTCTAATATTCCAGCTCTGTCGACCTGCATGAATTGCCATATGGTGGTTAAAACCGACAGCCCTCATATTCAAAAAATTCGCGATGCTTATGATGCAGGAAAGTCTATTGAGTGGGTCAAGGTGCATATGCTTCCGGATCACGTGAAGTTCAATCACGCCGCTCATTTAAATAAGGGTGTAAACTGTCAGACTTGCCACGGAGAGGTAGAGAAAATGACTAAAGTTAAACAAAATTCGGACCTATCTATGGGCTGGTGTGTGAATTGCCATCGACAACCTGAAAACAAAGCGCCGCTGAACTGTTCAACTTGTCACAACTAAAGCGAGATAAACATGTCTGACTTACAAAATGACAATCACCAGTTGAAGCAACAAAATGATCAAGGCCATAAGCATGATCAATCTCATGCTCATACGCACGACCATGATCATGATCATGATGCCAATCCAGAGCATGATCATGATGCCAATCCAGAGCATGATCATGATGCCAATCCAGAGCATGATCATTCCGCGCAACCACGGGCTGCGGGCGATGATCGCTACTGGTTATCCTTAGAGCAGTGGAATAACGATTCTGAATTTCAAAAAATTGCGTCCCAAGAGTTCATGTCATCCCCTTTGCGTGCGGAGGCTGAAAAAGAGGGGGGCTGGGCACGGCGTGAGTTCCTAAAGCTGATGGGAGCTTCTTTGGCGATGGCTTCGGCCGGTTGCCTGCGGCGTCCGGTGCAAAAAATTGTTCCCTACAATAAGCAGCCGGAAGAAGTTACGCTGGGTATAGCCAGTCACTACTCTTCGACATACTTTGACGGCAGCGAGGGCATTGGGCTTTTGGTCCGCACCCGCGAAGGTCGGCCGATTAAGATTGAAGGCAATGAAAAGCATCCTCTGAATAAAGGTGGAACTTCAGCGCGGGCGCAGGCCCACTTGCTGGCTCTGTATGATCCTGAGCGTTTGCGCGGACCTCGGCAAAATTTACAGAATGCAGAAAAGACCAATCGCGATTCAATCAATGCCAAGTGGGACGAGCTGGATGAGGCCGTGGTTAAGCAGCTTGGCCGTGGCTCTGTGGTCGTACTAACAGGTGCGGTTGCTTCGCCGTCAACCCGGGCATTGATTGGTGATTTTTGCCAAGCGTTTGCTGCCAAGCATGTCAGTTGGGAGCCTCTTTCTCATGAAGATATTCGAGAAGGCCAAAAAGCCTCTTACGGGGATGAAGTGGTGCCTTTTTACCGCTTTGATAAGGCTCAGATTATCGTATCCATTGACGCCGACTTTTTAGGAACTTGGCTTGCTCCGACGACCTTTACTCGTCAGTTTTCGGGCGCGCGCAAAGAGATCGAAAAAATGAATCGTCTGGTTATGTTTGATTCGAATTATTCGCTAACGGGTGCTAATGCGGACCTGCGGATTCGCATCAAACCATCGCAGCAGCTGGCTGTGGTCATGGGTTTAGCCCATGAGATCGTGGTGAAAAAGTCTTATTCGCGTTATGCGCAAGATGGTAAAATTAAGTCTGCCCTTCAGCCTTTTTCCGATGTCGCAAGCCGATTGGGGATGGAGCCAGCTCTTTTTTCTAGAATTGCCCAGGACCTGATAGAAAATAAAGGTCAATCCTTGATTGTCGCTGGTGGCATGCCTACGGCCACTGAATCTTTTCTTGATTTGCAAGTTGCAGTTAATTTTTTAAATTCGGCTTTGGATAACGATGGCAAAACTGTCGAGGCAAAATCCGCATTTCCCGGTTTGGCCGGTTCAAGTAAAGCTGTTCTCGAATTGATCGAAGGTATGGCTAAGGGCAATGTAAAAACGGTGGTCATTCATAAGACGAATCCACTGTATAGTTTGCCCGAGTCTTTCGGCTTTAAAGAAGCTTTGAAAAAAGTGGAAATGGTTATCTATACTGGTGATCGAAGTGACGAGACGGGCCGACAGGCTGATTATATTATCCCTGACAATCATAGTTTAGAGGCCTGGGGTGATTTAGAGTCCGCAGGTGGTTACTGTAGCATCCAGCAACCAACCATTCGCCCGATGTACGATACTCGAAGTTTACAATTGTCTCTTATGACCTGGGCATTCATGGCGAAAAAGGGTCCGCAACGCTTAACCACGCCCGAAACCTATTACGATTATTTGCGCGCCTTCTGGAAGACCGAGATTCACGGAAAAGCTGGAAAAGGAAAAGCTTTTGAAGATTTTTGGGAAGGCGCTCTTCAAGATGGTTTTGTGAATTGTGGAAGCCCGACTTCTTCAGCAAGAGCATTCAGGACCGAGGCCTTCGCAAATATTAAACCAAGAAAGCAATCTGGATTCGAAGTTGTTCTTTATCCGACAATTGCCCTTGGGGATGGCACCCTTGCGAATGTTTCTTGGCTGCAAGAATTGCCCGATCCAATCACAAAAATTTGTTGGGATAATTACGTGAATCTTTCATTGGCAACAGCAGAAAAAATGGCCGTCAGCGAGGGCTCAATGTTGGAGCTTTCAGTCGCTGGGATGAAGATTTTGCTGCCTGCTCATATTCAGCCTGGACTGCATGACGAAGTTTTATCAATTCCAATTGGTTATGGCCGAACAGGGGCTGGTAAAGTTGGCAACAACATCGGGCTCAATGCATTTTCCCTTGCGCAAAAAAAAGGAGCAGGGATCGTTTACTCTGGAATGTCTGCCGAGCTTCGGAAGACGGGTGCGGTCTATAAGTTGGCAAATCCACAAGGTCATCATTCTTTAGGGGATTCAAAAACAGCGGGTCGCAAGATTGTTGTTGAGGCAACACTAGCTGAGTACCTAAAAAATAAAGCGGCAAACAATCACAACCACGAAATTTGGTCTTTGTGGGCGGGACATCAATACAATGGCAATAAGTGGGGAATGGCAATTGATCTGAATTCTTGCACGGGTTGCAACGCGTGTGTCATTGCTTGTCAGTCTGAAAACAATATTCCGGTAGTTGGCAAAAAATATGTCATTCAAGGCCGGGAAATGGCTTGGATTCGCATTGATCGGTATTTCGTTGGAGATCCGACAAATGCGGCGGCAGTATTCCAGCCAATTATGTGCCAGCATTGCGATAATGCACCATGCGAGACCGTGTGTCCTGTTCTTGCGACAGTTCACAATAGTGAGGGTCTGAATGAAATGATTTACAATCGCTGTGTCGGCACTCGTTACTGTGCCAACAACTGCCCTTACAAAGTGCGCCGTTTTAATTGGTTTAATTTTACTAAAGTGATTGAAAAGCCTTTGCATTTAGCTCTGAATCCCGATGTTACCGTCCGCTCACGCGGGGTGATGGAAAAGTGTTCCTTCTGTGTTCATCGAATTAAAGAAACTAAAAATGTGGCGCGACTGGAAGGCCGCAGTCTAAAGACAGATGAAGTTAAGACGGCCTGTCAAACGGCCTGTCCTGCAAGTGCAATCACTTTTGGCGACATCAATGATCCTGAATCTGCAGTGGCGAAAGCTTTCAAGCATGATCCTCGATCTTACGCTTTGCTCGAGGAATTCCACGCAGCTCCGGCGGTTCGTTACCAAACAAAGATTCGCAATAAGGGTGGTTACTCATGATAAAGCGCAATCCACTAATTCTAGGGAATAAAACCCTGAAAGAAATCACTGACGATATTGCCGCGCCCATCGAGATGATGCCCGGTAAGGGTTGGGTTGGTTTACTTTTGGGGGCTAAGTCGCTTTTTCTGTTTTATATCATTACGATTGCGATGGTGGTTTCTACAGGAATGGGGCTTTTGGGAGTAAATCATCCCATTGGCTGGGGAACCATGATTATTACTTTCGTTTTTTGGATCGGAATCGGCCATGCGGGAACTTTGATTTCCGCAATCTTATTCTTATTTCGGCAAAAATGGAGAACCTCAGTTGCTAGGACGGCAGAGGCCATGACCGTATTTGCGGTTATGACGGCCGGACTATTTCCATTGATGCACACGGGACGACCTTGGCTTGATTACTGGCTTTTTCCATACCCGAATCAACGGGGCCCTCTATGGGTCAATTTCCGGTCTCCGTTACTGTGGGACGTTTTTGCGGTTTCGACATATGCTACGGTTTCAATGGTATTTTGGTACATTGGCTTGGTTCCCGACTTTGCAACTATTCGCGATCGTGCAAAGAATAAAGTAAGGGCCTTGGTTTACGGAATTCTTTCCTTGGGCTGGCGTGGAACGGCCCGCAATTGGAGTCATTACGAAATCGTCTATATGTTGTTGGCGGGACTGTCGACCCCATTGGTTCTTTCCGTGCATACGATTGTCTCTTTTGACTTTGCGGTTTCAAATTTGCCAGGTTGGCATACAACGATTTTCCCACCTTATTTCGTCGCGGGTGCGATCTTTTCCGGATTCGGAATGGTTGTCACTTTAATGACATTTGTGCGGATCGGTTTTCCTAAATTTAAAGACTACATCACCATTGACCATATGGAGGTCATGAATAAGATCATCATGACCACAGGATTGATGGTTGGTTATGCTTATGGTTCGGAGTTCTTTATTGCCTGGTACTCGGGTAATATTTACGAGCGCTTTGTCTTTTACAATCGGGCTTTTGGTGATTATGGGTGGTCCTACTGGATCATGGTATCGTGCAATGTTTTATCGCCACAAATCTTTTGGTTTAAGCGCTTTCGCCGGTCGATCCCAATTATGTTTGTGGTTTCAATTTTTGTGAATATCGGAATGTGGTTCGAGCGCTTTGTAATTACAGTAACCAGCTTGCATCATGATTTCTTGCCCTCGAGTTGGGGAAATTATGCTTGGAGCTTTTATGACAGTGCCATTCTAATCGGAAGTTTTGGCATGTTTTTAACTTTATTCTTGCTGTATTTGCGTCTGTTTCCGGCAATTTCCATTGCGGAAATAAAACCAATTCTTTATGTCGGCAAAGACGGAGGCAAACACTAATGGCTAAGTATAAAAGGGGCATGGCCGGAATTTTCTTAACTGAAGAAAGTGCATTAAAAGCGGCTACAAAAACCCGCGAAATGGGATTTACAAAGTTTGATGCGATTACGCCTTATCCGGTGCACGGTATGGAAGAGGCCTGTGGCATTGCTCGTTCTTGGATTCCTTTTGTAACGTTTTTGATGGGTGTGGCGGGCTTGACAGGCGGGTTGTTATTGACGTGGTGGACTTCGGCTGTCAATTGGCCAATCAATGTGGGCGGAAAGCCAATGTTTTCTTTGCCAGCATTTATTCCAATTATTTTCGAATTGACGATTTTATTTGCCGCACTTTCTTCGGTTGCCGCTTTGCTTTATGCCTGTGGAATTCCAA
>CALQIT020000044.1 GCA_943330705.2 Streptomyces griseus | reverse complement strand
GCAAGCCATGAGGCTGGAAGCACCTGCAACTCTTGCAGTCGAGAATATATTCGTTCACTCATTGCAAACCACGAACCCCAACGTTGAGCGCTTTCGGGATTCTCTAAAAGCCAGTCGCGCAGCCGATCTGGACCTTCGGGGTGGGTCAGTATCGGCGAAAGGTGATCCATAAATCGAAGCAAAACAACGTCTGCATTTGTTGATAGATGCAAATTCATTTTTTTTAGTTCATCTTTAAGCCAGCTTTGAAAGAAATCTTTTGAAATGACTTTCCAATCTGGCTTTGCACGACGAAATATACTGCGCCAAAGCTCACTGGCGCGAAGAACTGAAGTGTCTTCAAAATAGGGTTGGCGCTTTAAAATTTGTCTTTGAATTTCAAATTTACTGCGCAGCTCAGAAACAAGCCACGTGGTTGTCTGAGGGTCAAATTCGCGCAAGAGCGAAGCTTTTTCTAATGGTGAACCCAAATGAAAAATTTGTAGCATTCGTTACGTATAGCGGTGTCAGTCGCCGTAAACAACCTCTACTGAGTAAAACCCACACAACTTGTGCATGGGGATACCACGGACGGACAATTGGCATAGCAGGTGCCCAATATCCCGCCAACGACACTAGAATCTGTGTTTGTACCAACCACAGCTGCCAACTGGGCGCACATCCCAGCTGTTGTGGTCTGGCCACTTGAGCAATTGGACTGATATGCCGAGATTGCAGCACTGCCAATGGCTGCTTGACCCAAAGGATTTGTCGCGATGGTAGACAATCCTGATTTAATACAGGCTGCCGTTGGTGCCGCGGCACAACTTCCTAAACTTGTAGCAACGGTTGCGGTCACCGTTAACGTCGAAAGCATAATCAGTCCCTTTGAACCTGAAGCCGTGCAATATGTTGACGCCGCCGTAGCATTAGCTAAGCCTTTGGCTGCATCGCCACCACCCTTAAATGCCAAAACCGACATCATCGCCATGGATCCACTTGCTGCTGCACCTGCACCACTGGTTTGGCTAGCAGCGATTGCAGAATAAATGCTGGCTGGATCAGCAAGACCCTCTTCAACATATTTCGAAACACAGCGAATAAGGTAGGAACCTTTAGACGTCAAACCTTCAACCATTGTTACGCAAGTGCTTACGGTTGCGGCGGTTGCGCGGTCAATACACTCTTGAGCATCGGCAACTCTATCTTGGTCCGTTTTTTTCCCGCAACCTGCTGCCAAAAACAGAAGAACTACAAAAAATGGGAGGATCGCTGCAACTATAACCGGCGATCGAGTTATAAGAATTCTCATGGTGGTGATTTCCTCCGTGAATTACATAGCTTTGGAATAGTGCTATTTTAACCGGATTTCGCCCCCACTTGAAACGAGAATATCCTTAACCCAAAGCATTACGACTTAGGTCTTTTTCCGAACTAGAAAAGGTCGGGTCTGTCTCAAGCTAATACAGAATTTGACCGACTTAAAACACGATGTTGGAAAAATGCGCACTGCTTACCTTCACTCTAATTTCTTTAACTTCTTGGCAACAGGCTGGGGCTGCAGAGGTCCATAGATTTTATAGTGGAGCCCGAGGCCTTGGCATGGGCGGTGCTGATATCGCTGTTGTAAATGACGAAACAGCCTTGCTGATCAATCCCGCAGCACTTGGCAAGCTTCGCGATAGCTTTGGCACCTTGATAGATCCTGAGCTCGAGGGCAACGTCAAATTTTCAAATATTTATTTAAACTCTTCTTTTACCCAACCTTTTAATTTGGAAAAAGTTAAAGATGCATTGGATGTTTCCCGGGATACTTTTTATCATGCAAAAGGACAAACCTTTCCGTCCTTTGTGACCAAAAATTTTGGCATTGGACTTTTTGCAAGGCAGCTCATGGATGCCAAGATGAATACAGCGGGAACGTCAATGACAACCTACTCGCTGGATGACATGGCCCTTGTCATGGGATTCAATTTCAGATTGTTTGACGGCCGTGTGAAGCTTGGCGCCAGTGGCAGATTCATTTCTAGAATCGAAATTGACAAAGATGTTGATCCGGCTGGCCCAATGGATCGTGGCAGTCATGCCAGCGAGGGTGCCGCGATGGGGACCGATGTCGGTCTTATATTAACTGGGCCCTGGGCATGGCTTCCAACTATCACTGCGGTAGCCAGAGATGTTGGCGGCACCAATTTTACCAATGGCAGCGGACTTCGCATGACGACCACCACCCGACCGACAAAAGTCGAACAGGATTATGACGTCGCCATCGGATTATTTCCGATTCACTCCACTCGTAGCCGATCCTCTTTTGCATTCCAATATAACCAAATTACGGCGGCAGGCAAAGCGCAGGATAAAAGTCGCTTTTATCATCTTGGCTACGAGCTCAATCTTTCGGATTTAATATTCCTTCGCGCTGGCATGAACCAACGGTATTGGACCGGGGGTTTTGAGTTTGCGTCTGAACATTTTCAAATGCAATTAGCCAGCTACGGGGAAGATGTAGGCGCCGATGGTACTGCGGAAGAAGACCGTCGATATATTTTTAAAATCGCTTTTAGATTCTAAAGGAAATGCTATGCTTAAAAAATTCTTTCTGCCAATGTTAGTAATAGCGACGACTCTTCAATTGAGCTGTTCAAATATATTTAAAGCAGCAGCAACCAAAACGTCCGATGAGGCAATTCTAGAGGACGCGATCAAAGCCCTGGACGCATTAGACTACACAACCTCAATTACGAACTTTAACGCCTTAAGTGCAAATTTTAAAGCAAAACCCGCTGTCATCGAGCAGTGGGCAGGAGCTTACGCTGGAAAATGTGGTCTTGATTTTGTGACCTATTTTACGAACTTAGGAAGTGCATCGCTAACCGGAAGTACTTTATTTAGATATTTTATGAATGCTTTTAAGCAAGTCAGTATTGATCCAAACTCATGCCGTCTTGCGGAACTTAAAATGAATGAAATAAGCACTGACCCTACAGTCCGAACCGCCAGTCAAAATTTATTTATGATGATTCTGGGAATGGTCAAGATCGGCACTTACTTGCGCTACGAGGGCGACCGCGATAGCACAGGTTCCCTTGGTGATGGCACCATGGATGCGACCTTCAACGCTTGCACCGTTTCTGCAACGGACTTGCCTGGCAATCCACCTACCGTTGGTCAGTTCTCAGACGCTGATATCAAACAAATTGTTACAGGACTTGGGCAATTGCTACTTAATTTTGCCGCGGTTGGGTCGTCTTTTTTGGGCTCAGGCGCAAGTAGTTCTTTGAGCACACTCACCACGGCTTGTGCCTTACTAACCCCAAACCCCTGTAATGTCACTGACACAAACAACGTAACCGCGGGAATGGTAACGCAAATGCGACAACTAATTCATACCGCTCCGACGAATCCTTTCTTGGCGTTAGGAATTGGAACTTGCACTGCATTGGATGTAACAACATGCTGCCCACTTTAGTAAATATTTTTGCTTTAGCTTCAAGCCTGTTTCTGGTCGTGTTTCTGGGCGTGTTTCTGGGCACCGCCCAGGCGGGTTCGGATACCTATGAGCCCATCTATTCGATTCGCCAAAACGGAATGGGTGGCGTCTATGTTTTTCACCCAAAGGATGCTTCATCATTTCTACAAAATCCGGCCTACTCTTGCATGACCAAAGGGATCAATTGGACCTTGTTTGACCTCAATGGCGCGGTTAACGGATTGCAAGTTTATAGTGATGTAAAAAGCACAAGTAGTCTTAGTGGTCTTAGTAGTTTTTCAAGTTGGTATGGAAAAAAAATATGGTTTGGCTTGGGCGGGAATTCGACGATGACTTTGCCGTGTTTTGGATTTTCAGTTTACAATGCAAGCATCCTTACCTTGCTGACGCATAATCCGGCATTTCCAAACGTCGAGGTCACTTACCTGACTGACACCGGATTTAGTCTGGGTGGTGGTATCCCCATCGGACCTAATTTTAGCCTTGGTTTGGCCGGCAAAAAAGTAACTCGTAAAGGCGGCACGCAAAATATTGGGACATCAAGCCTGACAACGATTAACAATACGACTTTGCTAGAGCAATTCGCAAATCAAGGTGATGGCTTTGGAATGGATCTTGGATTTGTCTATCGCAATGAGTCTGCCGCTGGAAATCCGACAGTTTCGGCGTCTTGGCGTGATGTAGGTTCAACGGCATTTATAAAATCTGCTGGTGCGGATGCGCCTGAACGGCAAAAAGACAACCTGGTGCTCGGAGTTTCGTCTTCTGGCGAGGTTCCGCTGCTTGGTTATGGTTTAGGTTTAGAATATCGCCATATCACCGAGTCCGATATGCAGATTGGAAAAAAAATTCATCTGGGGCTCGAAGTATCTCTTGCGTTCATTGATCTACGGGCTGGATTTTACCAAGGCTACACCAGCTACGGAGCGGGTTTGGACTTTTGGTTTATTCATTTTGATGCTGCTTACTACACCGTCGAACGCGGCGCTTACGCTGGGCAAACCGCCGATCAAAGAGTTCAACTTGGACTTTCTTTTGAATTGGGATTTGACCCTGATTTTAAGTTAACCGACAGCGGTGGAAAAAAGAGAAAGCTAAAACAGCGCCGCTAGGAACCGGATTGGCCGCTAGAAATTCTAGATATTAATATTTAACTTTAGCAGATACATCCGGCTTTCTTTCGGATTATCGAAAGTCCCAATATCATCGCTATAAGTTACTAAATCTAAGTTAAATACCGTAAACAACGCCGACACTCCGGCCGTCAGATATCCCTGACTAATTCCGAATCGATAGGCCCCTTTCCACCAGCTAGCCATGGCCCAATCAAATTCGAAACCAGCATGAAATCCTTTTCGCATATTCCAATATGGGTGTCCAAGATCGCGAATATCCATGACTCCACGGCCACTAAAAATCCAAAGACTTGGGTACTCCCATTTTGTCCCGATATCAAAAACCCGATTCAACTTTTCGGGGGCTTCTGTGCCTTTTTTATTGATCGCTCCAAGGCTTGACTTAAAACCACTGTCGACGACATTTCGACCCACCAAGGAAAAAGTCGGCTTGGCCAAACGAAATGCCGAAAGAAAACCTTCACCCGGCAAAATCGGCGTGTAAAGAAAGCCAATATCAGCATCCAAAGTATATCCATCACGTAAATCCGACTGCTTAAAAATGGTGGAATCAGCCGCCAAATCAAAAGCGCTAACCATTTTATTTGCATAACCTCGGTTGATGAACTTGCCAGTGACCCCCCACGAAAGCCGCCCGGGAAGAACAGCTTTCCAATCTTTGGCATAGGCATAGGCAATTGTTGTATCTAAATAGGATCGCACATTAATGGCCGGCGACACCTGGTTATGAACTTTGTATTCTAAGGTAAAATCGGCCGGAATAATTCCAAAACCCCAGTTAGGGCGAACCCAAATTCCTTCAAACAAACCGGTTCGAAAAGAAAATGTTTTTCCATAATACTTAGATAAAAGTGTCGAGTAAGCCTGAAACTTATCCGCATCTGTCGGGTATGTTTTGCTGGATGTGCTCGTTGCATCATCAGCAAACTCTTTAAACGCCGAGGCAAAAGCGCCTTCCATTGAAAGATTTATTTCGCCGCTATCACGCCGAGCCAGTCCTGCAGGATTGTAAAACAAAGCGCTGTAGTCATCGGCGACGGCAGTAAATGCATCGCCCATGCCCAAGGCCCTGGCTGACTGATAGCTATGATGAATACGGGTATGAATACCCTCGTCATCAGCGGCAAAAGTTGAAGAAATGCCCAAAAAGATCATTGAAGACAATATTGTGATTCGAATCATATAAAAAATCTTATTCTTAATTGCATGATTTAATATATGATTTCCCGTATGCGTCTTACGAACTTATACTTTTTTTTGACCTTCGTCGTGCTCGGATCACTTACCTGGATCAATGTCCAAGCAGCTCCGTCGACCCAAATCGAGCCCGGTCCGATTGTAATCAGGCCTCTAGAAGCGCCTCCAAAAGCATCCAGAAGATCTGATTTGAAGGACTCGTTGCAAACGGCCATGCCACCAGCACTGAGCACTACCGGCCCGTTAACCTTGGCTGATCTGCCCTCGGTGATTTCGCGCTTTAATCTTGGATATGTGCAAGGCACCCTTCGCCCCGAAAAAAAAGAAACATTGGCGCCATCCTATGGACTAAGCCGCGTTGCTTATCTTCCTGACTTTACCAGTCGAGAATGGGAAGGCTCTGTAACTGGGGACAATCTGTTGTTGGCTCAATGGAGCTATCGGTCCTACTGCTGTTACGGCAACTATCATGGGGCCTACTACAAGGGTGGATTCGGGGCAGCCTATGACCCCAGCGACGGCCTCGCAAACGTGATTAACTATCAACGCTACTATGCCCACGGGGGCATCGGCCTTGATAATCTGGGCCGTTCACACAATCGGTTCGGTCTGGAGCTAGAAATCATTTTTGGCTTTAGTGGTTTAGCGTTTTCGACCACCTTTGGGGTTGCCTACTAGGGCTTTTTTTCCGAGCTAGTAATGGCACCCTTAAGTTTTATCAAAAGTTGTTTTACCTGAATTTCTAACTCTGGCAAACTGCCGTTATTAATGAGTACAAAATCTGCAAGTTTTTCTTTTTCGCTCAAGGGTAATTGTGATTCCAAGCGCTTAGCAATTTGCTGTGAACTAAGCTGATCTCGCTGGCTCATCCTTTCCTGCTGCAGGTTTGGCAAGATTGTTACGACGACAATTTTATCAAATTCTTTTTCCAATTTCTTTTCAAAAAGTAGTGGCACATCATAAAAAGCCAAATTAACACCTTGCTGCTGCAATTGTCCTTTACGCTTTTGCACTTCAGCTTTTATCAGCGGATGGGTAATGGACTCAAGCAATTGACGCTTTTTAGGATCAGAGAAAATAATTGCCCCTAGAGCCTTTCGGTTCAGGCTGCCATCTGCCTGGAGCATTTTCTCTCCAAACGTCTTGATCACGGCACTCAGTCCCTCAGTGCCTTTAGCAACGATTTCGTGGGCAATTTCGTCGGCATCAACAACAACCAGCCCCGACTTCTGAATCATTTTGGCAACTGTCGATTTCCCGGACGCAATCCCACCGGTGAGTCCTATCCACAACATACGTCTCCTGTCTCGACCAAGGTCCTTCGATTAAGATCCCAGACCGAGGTCTAGAATTTTTCCAAGTCTTAATGAACACTCATATTTTACCGATATTTCAGATGTAGAGGAAAGGGTTTTTGTGAGTAAAACCTTCGAGAGCTTCGGAAAATACATTTTACTGGAAAAAATCGCCGCCGGCGGTATGGCCGAGGTATTCCTTGCGAAGTCTACCGGTGCCGGTGGAATTTCGAAGTTCGTCGCCATTAAAAGAATTCTTCCGCAATACTCCGAAAACGTTGAATTCGTTGATATGTTCAAAGAAGAGGCCAAAATTGCCGTGAACTTAAATCACGGTAATGTGGTTTCAATTTTTGATTTTGGTTTAGAACGATCCAACTTCTTTTTGGTGATGGAATATGTCGAGGGCCAAAATCTGCGGCAGGTTCTAAATCACATGAAAAAAGAAGGCAAAACCTTCAGCATCGACCAAATTGTTTACATTATCAAAGAAGTGGCTGCCGGACTCGATCATGCCCATCGCTGCATTGATGGGACCACTGGCCGACCGCTTAATATCACCCATCGTGATATGAGCCCACAAAATGTTATGGTCAGCTTTGAGGGCGAAGTAAAAATCGTCGATTTCGGAATTGCAAAAGCTGAAAGCCAAATGGAGCAGACCCGAGCTGGCACGATCAAAGGCAAATTCGGATATATGAGCCCAGAACAAGCGGATGGCCAACCCGTTGATTTGCGGACAGATATTTTTTCTTTGGGTATTGTTCTTTGGGAGCTTCTGGCCAACGACCGACTTTTTACTTCCAATAGCGAGGCTGGAACCTTAAGAAAAATTCGCGAGTGCCAGGTTCCTAGCCTACGAAAAATCAATCCAGCGGTTCCACCTGAACTTGAACGAATTAGCAACAAGGCTTTGGCAAAAGACAAAAGCTTGCGCTATCAAACGGCGGCCTCGTTCCACCGTGATCTCAATCGATTTCTAAATACACAGTACCCAGAATTTTCGGCCCAAGATTTTAGTGTCTTTATGAAGTCTGTATTTTCTCAGATGTTCATTGATAACCGAAAGCGTTTGATGGAGTTCGCTAAGGCAACAGCCTATGATGAAAAAACAACCGTTACAGAAACACTTACAACAACCAATGACGCGCAAAATGGAAATCGCCAAAACAACTTGCCAAAGCCACTTTCAGCAAATAGTTCAGCTGAAAATAATCCAAATAATGGTTACGTTGATGAATCAGAAACTGCTGCCGGTATCTTAGATTTCAAAAAAGGGACAGCCTCCAATGTCGACTTCTCTGTCCTTAAAGCAAGAAAATCGAGCGTCATTAAAAAGACCAGCACTTCCATATCACTCAACGGATCCGGAACTCAAACGGGCTCGTACAACTTTCCATACGGAACACAAACCCGCATCCGCCGGCAAAACCGAAAAAAAAGCGAAGCCAATTCTTTTTGGCTCATGGCCCTGGTGGTCGTTTCGGTACTCGGTGGGACTACTTGGTACCTCTATAAAGAAAACCGACTTCCAATTTCGCGCCTGATCACAATGTGTCAGTCCATTGGATTTTTGGCAGAATTCTGTAGCGATCGACCAACGCAAGCCCACCCGGGTCCTTCGGGAACTGTTCAGCAGGCCTCAAGAAAACCAGTTCCCCTTCAAAGAACAGTGAATGTCTACATTGATTCAAATCCACTGGGGGCAAAGATTTCGATCGACGGTAAAGATACGGGCTCTGTGACTCCTGCTATTTTGAAAGTAGAACCAAATAAAGAGTTTTCTCTAGGCCTTCGTTATGATGGCTACGCAGTTTCAGAAACTGGACAAAAGGTTGAAAACGATAACGAAATTAAAAAAGTGAAGCTTCAGCACCTTTCGCAGACTGGCTATATTTTTATTGATGTCGTCAATGGGGGCGCGGATCCCGTTATAATCGTCAATGGTTCGAAGATTTCGCAAAAGCCACCAGTCAAATTGCTTCCAGTCCCGGCCGATACACCGGTTTTAATACAGGCATTTAATACCTTCTCAAAACTGAGTGCCGAAACGACTGTATCGGTTGCCATTGATTCGAGAAAGAATATCACGTTGATTTTAACAGAAGTAAAACAAAAGAAGACGTCACCTTGATGGGCTACAACTAAATGAAGACCACAACCATTTGCGATCTTGTTGCAAAAATGCCGCAACGGAACAGCAACAAGCCAGCCTTACTTTTTAAAAAAGATTCCACGTGGCAAAAGCTGTCTTGGCCCGAATACTACGCTGAAATTGAAAGCGTGGGGGTTGGCCTGTTAACAATTGGGGCACAAGTTGGCGACACCATTGCAATCATGTCAAATACCCGATTGGAATGGTCAACGGCCGACCATGCCATTGCAGCTATTCACGGAGTTGTCGTTCCAATCTATCAGACCGTAACCCCCGACGACTTGGCCTTTATTCTTAACAACAGTAAAGTAAAAATAATATTTATAGAGAATAAAAATATTCTTAAATCATTCAACCAAATAAAAAACCATTGCCCTAGTGTCCAGCACGTTATTTCTTTTGATGGCGAATTTGAAGATGTCCTCAGTTGGCAATCTTTGAAAGATCAGGGTCTAGCAAAAAATTCGGAACTAAGGCCCATTTTCGAGAAACTCATTCAATCGACCCAGCTCGAGCAAACAGCGACCATTCTTTACACCTCAGGCACAACAGGGCAACCCAAAGGCGTGGTGCTGACCCATCGGCAAATCATTTCCGAAGTGAGCGAAGCCTTCCCGCAGATGGGCGCGACTTCTGCGGATACGTCTCTTAGTTTTCTACCCTATGCACATATTATGGGTCGAATTGAAAACTGGGGCCACATACATACAGGTTTCACAATGGCTTTTGCCGAGAGTATCGACAAAGTAAAAACCAATATGATCGAAGTGCAACCAACATTTATGATTGCGGTTCCTAGAATTTTCGAAAAAATCTATACCTCGATTGTCGCTGGAATGGAAGCAAATCGCTTTAAATCTCGACTTTTTAAATGGGCCATCAATGTTGGAAAAGCGGCTTCTGAATACCAGATTAACCGCGAACCGATACCAGCTTATTTGCTGGCCGAATTAATTCTGGCAAAGAAATTGGTCTTAAATAAAGTTAAGGATGCTTTTGGTGGAAAAATTCGATTCTGTGTCAGCGGCGGAGCCCCTTTGTCCAAAGACATCGCGATGTTTTTTCACGCTTGTGAAATTCTTATTTTAGAAGGCTACGGTCTGACTGAAACAACCGCTGCTATTTGTATTAACACTCCCTATGACTATCGTTTTGGCTCTGTCGGCAAACCGATCGGAGACGTTCAATTGAAAATTGCTGAAGATGGGGAAATTTTAGTTAAAAGCGACAAAGTGATGAAAGAATACTACCAGGATTCTGAGTCATCAGCTGCCGCCTTTACCGCGGGCTGGTTTCACACCGGCGATATCGGTGAAATTCTTTCTTCAGGCGATCTCAAAATTACGGACCGCAAAAAAGATTTGATAAAAACGGGTGGCGGCAAATACGTTGCCCCCCAGCGCCTGGAAAACCTGCTCAAGATGACTCCTGTGATTTCAAATTCATTAATCCACGGTGATCAAAAAAAATACATTGTGGCCTTAATTACGCTGGATAAACCCAACGTCCTTCGCTTTGCCAAAGATCATAACTTGGAATACGAGGACTTCGCAACGCTGACCCAACACCCAACTGTGCTGGAACTTGTGCGCAAAGCCGTTGCCGAGGCAAATTCTCATCTTGCAAGCTTTGAAAGTATCAAACGGTTTGCTATTTTACCGATGGACTTTACGGTCGAAGCCGGAGAGCTTACCCCGTCACTAAAGGTAAAACGAAAAGTTCTCGATCAGAAATATCGAAAACAAATTGATTCCCTTTACAGTTAGACTTTATCAATTGAGCAAGTAGAATCTAATGCAGCCAAAAGCGAAAACTTAAGGCGATAAATGGACCAGAAAGATTCATCGTTCGCTTACTTCCATCCATATTGGTCGCAGCATCGCCCTTAATTATAGGCCCTTGAAATGAAGTCACATCTCGATTGTGAGTGATGGCGGTAAATGACAAGGACCTGTAGCCAGCTTCAAGATTAAATGTCGTGGTATCAGCCATTAGCATTTCATATCCCAAAGAACCCTCGGTCAATGGCGCGGTTGAACGCAAATCTTCATAAAAATCAACGACCCCAGCAAAAGCAGCGGTCCCGTCTGCAGTCAGGACATAGCTATTGCGACCTGTTAAAGTCGCAGTGCCAAAAGCCCCGCCCAGAAATGCCCTCGAGGTCGCCCCCTGATAAAAGCTAATTTCAATTCCTAACTTAGGCGCATAGGCCGATACTTCGCTACTGACGTCATACAGCTCGGTACCGGCAACATCGGTTCCCTTTCGACTGACGATGGGTGCCGGCCGAATCACTTCCAATCCGAAAAGAAAATTAATCCGGCCATTACTATAAACGAAACCAAACTCTCCGGTCAGGTTGCTTTTAAACTCTGCGTCCAAGGTGACGCCGGTTCCACTGGAATCTGATAGGGCGGTGTTTTTGATGGCCTGAGTCCAATATCCGCCCTTGAGGTAAGCCGCAAAACTTTCTTTTTTCATGTCAAAAACTCGGGCATAGCTATGCCCGCAGTTTAACAAAACAAATATAAATGTGATTTTAGTGAAAGCACTTCGCATTTTTTCTAGCTTAAGAGGATCAGCCTATGCGCTGCAAGATTTTTTATTCCCATCCTTGGTCGCCCTGGCGCAGAAGCTCTTTCTCCTGGTTAAACATCTTTTCCAAGTCTTCCCGAGCTTGCTTGGCTTTAGCAACCAAGGTTGCTTGATCACCATTACTAGGGTGGAGGTCGACTAGCATCTTATTGTTGTGCATTCTAAACCTATGGCCGGCCTGCATCGCTTGAAAGGCACCCCAGCCAAGGGACTTCAGAACCTCCGTCCCCATTTTTAATGAAGACTCAAAGGTTTCCCGTTCGATCACCTGGACCTGACGATCCATCAACTTGTAAACATGCTGCACATTTCTTGCCCGCGCAAATATTTGCAAGTTAGGAAAATGTTCTTTCGCCAAATCAATCAATCTTAAGCTGTCTTCGACATCATCAATGGCAACAACCAAAATTTTTGCCTGAGCGGCGCCTGCTGATTGTAAAAGATCCATCCGCGTCGCATCCCCGTAATAAACTTTAAAACCAAATTTTCTTAGAAGTTCGATTTGATCAGGTTCAAAATCCAGCACCGTTGCCGTAATGTGATTGGCATACAGTAAACGCCCAATGATCTGGCCAAAGCGACCAAAGCCCGCAATGATCACCGGGTTGAATTCATTTTCAATGGTATCCTGAGGTGTTTCATCTTTTGTTGCCGTAAAAAATTGTAGCAAAAATTTATCATACAAAAGGACAAATACCGAGGTCGTTAGCATCGACAAGGCCACCGCTGCCGACAAGATTGCCGCGGTTTCTTCGGGCAGAACTTTTAGGGCCACGGCTGCACCAAATAGGACAAATGCAAATTCGCCGACTTGACTCAATACGCCTGAAAAAAACGGGATTTGCGAAGTTGGCAAGTGAAACATTTTCCCCAGTAGCCAATGGACAGATATCTTACCCACAATAATCACCGACAGCCAGGCCAAGACCTGACCCGGATTTTGACTAACAGATTCGAAGTTGATCGACATCCCAACTGAAATAAAGAAAAGACCCAAAAGAAGACCTTTAAATGGTTCAATATCGGTTTCTAAAGCATGTCTGTATTCACTATCGGCCAGCAAAACCCCGGCAATAAAGGCACCCAGTCCCATCGACAGCTCTAAAGACTGCATTAAGGCGGCAAAAGCTATAACCAATAGCAAAGCAAAGGCGGTAAAAATTTCGCGCAATTGGATACTGGCAATCCATCTTAACAAGGGACGCAACAAGAACCGCCCACCACCAATAACCAATGCAAAAATTGCAATCGTTCTAAAGAATGAAACCCAGCCCCCAGCACTTCCCGCATGAGCGGTCTGCTCACTCAGTAAGGGTAAAACTGCAATCATTAAAATCACAGCAATATCTTGAAATAGTAAAATCGAAAATCCGCTGGATCCAGCACTGGTATTCAGAAAATTCTTTTCTTTAAAGATTTGCAGGGCAATAGCTGTTGAGGAAAGGGAAATCCCCATTCCCGCAACAAGAGCACCTTTCCAAGGCATGCCAAACAGAATTCCAAGTATGAAAAACAAAAGCGAATTGAGTAAGACTTGCAAGCCACCCAAGCCAAATATAGGAACCCGCAGATTCCACAATTTTTTTGGCTCCAGTTCAAGCCCAATCAAAAATAACAAAAGGACAACGCCGAACTCGGAAAAGTGCACGATATCTTGAACATTGGTAATCAGTTTCAAGCCCCAAGGCCCAACGACAACGCCTGCCAAAAGGTAACCCAGAACCGAGCCCATACCCAGTCGCTTGGATATTGGAACCATAACAACTGCGCTGACTAAAAAAACCAAAGCATTATATAAAAATCCGTGATCCATAAAAAACGACTTTCCTATTTTTACTGCTGTAACTCAAGAATTCGCTGATGAACAGATTGCACATGGGCAGTAACCACGTCGTCGGAGGCCTTTATAGCCGAATGTAAAATAAGAGGCGGCTGCCAAACCAAACCGCACAGATTTGCCGTCTGGCGATAGGGGGCGATCAATGCATCGACAGTAAAATTATTATACCCCTCAGCACAGTAAGCTTCTTTTGGACCCCCGGCAGTTAAGGACAATTGGAACTTCTTACCCTTCAGTTGAGTGCCACCGGGGCCATAAGCAAAACCAATTTCAAGAACATCGTCCTCCCATTGCTTCAATAGTGCGGGCATCGAGTACCAATAAAAGGGCTGCTGAAAAACCAGCGTATCGTGTTCCAGCAGAAGTCTTTTCTCGTGCGCGACATCAATATGAAAATTTGGATATTTCTCGTAAAGTTCATGAATCGTAACGCCATCCCTTGCCCTTAGAGAATCAACAATTAGCCGATTTGCTCGTGACTTCTTCAGATTTGGATGGGCAACAATTATTAAGATTTTTCCGATAAGCCCTCCGGCCGATTCCTGGCGCCAATTCACTTCGTTAGCTCAATTCGTTAGCTCATAGCTGGCTTGGCCCCGTAAGGTACTTTGCAGCACGCTCGGCCATTGCCCCAATCACTGCCTGATGAAGCTTGGAATAAAATGGCTGCTGATAATTCGGAATAATCCACAGCTGCAGCTACGGTCGAAAGGGAAAAGATAAAAAAAAGTATTGTCTTCATCAGAGGCCCTTTCTTGAAAAATCAGACGCCATCCTGAAAATTTTAAACCAAAATTCGCGATCTTAACTCTGCGCAAACCCAGTTTGCCAAAATGTTTACTTTTTCGCAGCTTTTTTGCGTCAATGGTTCAGGTGGCTCTTTTTCTTCTGGATAGCGGTAGGCCACCGCGAATTCAGTCAAAATAATGGCTGGCTTTAGCTCTGTAGCCAGTTGAGGATCTACCTCAGAGATTAGACTTACTAACAACGCAATATTGTGTGTTTTGGTGAATCTGATGTTATGGAAGGTCAGAAATCCCTTCATGGCTTTCTCTGCTGCTTGCTGCGCATGAAATACAGATGATCCTAGGAAGTCTTCAGAGTTTTGCTTTGCTAAAAGATTTGCAGCTTTTAAATCATTTGCTGATTTTTCGAACCACATTTTGATCATTCGTCCTTGATCAGCCAAGCTCGATCTCCCGGCCTGTGTTAACGGCAGTCTCGGGAATTGAACTGAATTCGTCTTTCCAATCCAGGAACTCTTCTTCCGAATATGTCCAAACCTGTACTTCGACATTCAGTTGTTGAAAAAGTTTAGATGAAATAGATGACATTTGTTCGTATCGATTTTTTTTATCAAATCTCGGTACAACCATAACAAAATCGTAGTCTGAATCAGGGCGGTGGTTTCCATTTGCTCTTGAGCCATAAAGAAAAAGACGAAGCGGAGCGAAATCTTTTTTTAGGTAAGAAATAATTTGAGAAAGTTTTTTGTCTGAAGAGCTCATGAAAGCAACATAGCAGAAAAAATTGGCGTTCCCAAGAGGATTTGAGAGTATACGAACTTCAAAGGCCGAATTGTTCAAGTCTAACATCTAGCTTTGACTTCGTTATTGTTAAAATTGTGTGATTGGAGGGGCTAATTGGCAACGAAACTCACTGATTTTTGAAATTTGCTGCATGGCTTTGATTTACCCATTGCAGTTGCGTTTTTTAATCTGCCGATTGACTAAAATTGTCAAAGTTCCCCGCCGAGCTAGTTCGCACTTCGTGCTCCTGCGGGTTCATCTCGAAGTGTTGTTGAGCGAAGTCATCGCCACGGCCTGGCGCTAATTCATTTCGTTAGCTCAATTCGTTAGCTCATAGCTGGCTTGGTCCCGTAAGGTACTTTACAGCACGCTCGGCCATTGCCCCAACCCCATTCCAACGGCATCAATAATGCCATAACAATCATCGAAATAGGAACGCCGATATTTTAAAAATTTGCCACCTTGCGCCTTAAAGAAGGTCTCAGTCGCCCGATCGGCAGCATCATTATCTAAAAAAATATCATTGCGCCGACCCGATCGTGCGCTTTCGATAACCACGTATCGTTCTTGCCCAAGGACTACTCCGCCGACAGCAACTGCCGACCATTCGCTTCATGCTTGAATCAGGTCAGATGCCACCACTCGGCTTGTCACTCTCGTCGAAAGAGAAGCTCGAGCTGCAAATATTTCTTGATGGATTTTAGCAAAAAACGACAGCCCGCGCCTCGGTGTCGAAAACATTGACACACCATTGACGTCAAAATCAGCTGTCGCTGGAATCAGGATGGTACGGAATTCGTATGCAGTCAGTCCAAAGGGGTTGGACCGGAAGTGCGCGAAGATAATTCCCAGAACATTTTCGGACTATTTCGATATGAATTTAGCATTCTTAACATTCCAGTTGCGGCTTCTCCTTTGCCTTACGGTATTGGGACAAGTTTTATTTTCACACACTGGCTACGCCTGTACGGCATTCGCTTGGAGCCAAGGTACTGACGAATGGGTTGGAAAGTCCTTTGATTTTGATTTAGGCCATGGCGCTCTGATGGTAAACAAAAGGAATGTCCGCAAGCACGGTTTGCGGACGCAGCTCAAGGGGATTCCTGTCCGATGGGTCGCTAAATATGGGTCCGTGACCTTTAACCAGCTAGGAAGAAAATTTCCCTTCGGGGGAATGAATGAAAAAGGACTGGTCGTCGAGACTCTTTGGCTGTCTGAAACCAAATACGAAACGAATACTAAAAAACCGACTATCAATGAATCTGAGTACGTTCAATATATTCTTGATAAAGCAGTCACAATTGAGGACGTAAAACTACTAACTCGTTCTATTCAGATAGCTAGTATCATGGCCCCTGTACATTTCTTTTCCTGTGAACGCTCGGGTCGATGTTTGATTGTCGAATTTCTAGATGGAAAAGCAAGTTTTTCTGAAACATCATATGATGACCCGACACGGCCTCGATTTGTGTCAAATTCGCCCTATGCGACAAAGGCCAACCTCAAAGAATCACTTGATCTATTTGATCATTTGCAAAGTACCCAAGCTACAGTCATCGATAAGGATTTAATTTTTTCTGCTTTGGATGCGGTCAAAGAAAAGAATTGGACAAGATGGCAAATTGCTTACAATCAGACGGCCCTTAAGGTTTACTTTCGATCGACGTCAGCAGAAGCGGTCAAATTTCTTGACTTGAAGTCTTTGAATTATTCTTGCCTAGGGCCGACCGAAACAATTGAAATATCTGAGTCAGAGCCCGGCGATATATCGTCCCGACTTCGCCCAGGCAGCTACGCGCAAGACAGAAAAAACATACTTATCTTTGCTCGCGAGTTTTCCCTGCCAAATATTTTGGTGGTCCACGCAAACTTGCATTCTGCAACAAGTTTGATTTGTGAAGACCGCAAAGCGAAGGGACTTTAGTCATGGCGCGCTTTCCATTATTCATTATTTTGGGAATTGTAATATTCGTGGAAACAACATTTGGAAGGGTAATTGGACATCATCCAGAACAAACCTTTAAGAATTTGTGGACAGCGCGGAAAGAACTAAATGCGAACGATATCTTGTCGACACCTTTCCATGTCATTGAAAACCTGGTGCAATTTCCGATGGAGTCAAAACTTATTTCTCAGGCAGTGAACATACCTAAGGCAACAATTTCTCTAATTGGTAAGAAAACTAAACGTGCTTACTCACAGATTTCGAACTCTTTGAGTAATCCACTTCTGGTCGTCAACAGTGCTGTGGATGATCTAAAAATGGCGGGGGATGTGTTTCTTCAAGCTGGCAAAGTTCGTTCGAATCGAATTCAAATTTGTTCTACAAATCTTGTAACTAGCTTGCTAGATCAAGGTTCCAATCTAGGCGGACTACGAATTCTAGGGGCATTTAGTCCCGCTTTACATGTTGGTTATCTGATTGATCGTAGTTACGATTCTGAAGACCACGGGGACGGCGGCGGTATGATCTTGAGCTCATACCGCCAGCATGCTGCACATTGCAGAAGAGCTTTTAGATCGCCCCGTATTTCCGAGTCTTTAGCAATTTATCGATTGAAGTGTTTAGAGAACGAAAGCGTACTTGCCGACTACAAAATCCTAACTGACAACTGCGGAACCTTTACCGATGTTTCGCTCAGGCAATGCCAGTCGGTGTTGCCGGGATTACCAAATGTGGGACTAGGCCTCTGGATTAGAAGGACAGAACCTTCTAGAACTGAAAAAGTCTATAAAAGGTGCGCTAAGATAGAAGCAAGTTTGGTTGGTCTTTTTACTAGTATTGGGGAAGGTGATCTAGATAAGTATGCTGCGATTCATAAAGGCAACATGGATGAGTTCGCAAAGAATCATTTTATAACTGTTGATGCATGGCTGCAGTACCTTGTACTTGTGTCCTTATCCAAATCGAACGAAATCAAAGGCGATGCTGTTGCGACTATTAAGAAGAATCACGACAGGATTTCAGAGTTACTTCAGCAGTACAGAGAACTTAATAAAAAAACTATAAAAACCGAAGCTATCCCGAGCTTGCTTGAGTTAGCGAATTCGCTAGATGTACCAGGCTATAAATGGCTAGATGAAAATATTCCAAGCGTGAGTCAATTGATCGTCGATACTTTCAATCAAGACACTCATGTCAACAACTCGGAATCCCGCGGTTCTCATTTGCGAAACAATAGATCAAAAGTGTGGGTTGAAATGGGAAAAACACCCCCTAGTGCTGAACTTATTGAATACCTAAAAGCAAGGAATCAATTAAGCGCGCCGCCAACGACCTGGTATGAGTGATAGAAAGCGGGGGTTCTTTTTAAAAATCGGCTGTAAACTTTACCAGCCTTACAGTCTATAACGACCAACGGCGGCAACCATGGCGTCTTAATTCGAATAAAACCGATTTCTAGCACCAAAATTCATAGGCATGGTTCGTGCTCTCTAAATCACTCGAAACGGACTGTGCTCTCAAAGCTTGTGGATGGTCTGCAACCCAAGGTAATGGCGCGGTATTCAATTGAATAGAAAGGGGGGTTACATGCAGAATATAGAAGTAGTTGATCTGGAGCAATTAGAAGTAATTGCAAACACTGAGCATAGCGAAACAGGAATGTAATTTTATGGCGGACCCGGTTTCAATGCAACCAGTAGGCGACCCTCATAACTTTGGAAAAAGAGTTTCCTTCTGCCAAGGTTATGAGGGTCCAATTGTTGTAAAGCCTCGGACAGTTTTTTGGGAGCATCTGTTCTTGGATGCTTCGAGCGAATTCCGAAATCTACTACGGAATTTATCAGATTCAAAAACTGACAGCTATCTCGGGTCCGTTGCGGTTTCGAACGAACCACCGTATTTAGAAGGCCACGCCGCAGCTTTTACCCAAATCACTTCTACTGCGGCAGAGCTAAGTGAAAAAAATCTGAATAGCTTCGGTCGCTTGATCTCTTTCGCTTCAGTATACGGTTTGACTGATCTCCACCTTGAAAACCTTGTGATGACTGCAACCGGGGTTCAGCTACTGGATGTTGAATGCGTTTTTGCATTGGTCGAATCGCCACTGGATAGCCTTTTAGTTCCTTCACGAGCCTTGAATAGTTCTCGATCGATTTTTTCTGAGGTTTTAAAAGCTCCGCCGGTTGAGTTGATGGAAACCTTAATTATGGGACTCTTTTCTGAATTTAACTTTCTGAGAAGTAATCGCGATAAAATGCTCGAATTTCATTCGGCCAAAAGTGATCTTTACAGTCAGATTCCGATTCGCTTCCTCATAAGGCCATCTAAGGAATACGTCTCATCTTCAGATATGAACGTTCGTTTTCCAATTCTTCGGTCCGAAGCTGAACAAATAGCGCGCGGCGACATTCCCTATTTTTTCGGTTTTATGGGGCAGAACAAAATCAATTATTTCAATGCAAGTAATACGTTTATTGACGTCCAAGAGGAATTTGCGTCCTATACATTAAACAAACTTAGTAGATCATTCCGAAATCCGCAGGAACTTCTGCAACCGGACCGAATGCTGCGGCTTCAAAAGCAGTCAATCATGGTTACTCTTTCGAAGCTCCTTGATAAGAGATCGGACTTTTCGTACCGTGGAGGGATGTTCGAGTGCGCCGCAAAAAGTGGCACGCTCAATTTTAAATGCGATGAATTTGAACTTGCGGCAAAGCTGCCGGAAAGTCTTTAGATGTTGACCCGAGTGAAATCCCTGAACAGAAAATCAATTCTCTTCCTAGCCGGAATCTTTATTTCATCCTTGGGATCAACAGCATTTGTGATAGGTTTGATAACTTTCCCAGCACTGGCCGGAATTTCTGCGCTCACGATTGGCTCAATCATTGGCACTGGAAGATTCGTAAGTGTTTTAACCTCTTTTTTTGCTGGTCCAATTGGCGATTACATCTCACCGAGGAAGATTGTTTATCTTGGGGAATTTGGCGCCCTGGCCTGCTCGTGTGTGATCTGGAAGCTTAGCTTCTCGCTGTCTGACTCATACTTCTATCTGTTCTTAATCATGACAGCCGCACGTTCCTTTTTCACCGCGATTCAATCTGGTAGCACCCAGAAGGTCGGTAAGATCTATGACGACCAGCTAAAACTCGACGGGCGGTTTGCCAAATATCTGAACCAGGCAACCTTTGGCGCAACTTTCTTTGCGATGGTTCTTAATTTACTCGTTCTAAAGTACGGAAGCTTCCAGCATATTATCGTGATAGACGCTGTGACCTTTCTGATCAACGGCTTGCTGGTACTGGCCTCAACGGGATCAAACGAACATGTCGATCTGAATGCTGAAAAGCAAAGAATTCCTGATTTAGGAAAAATGTGGATCGACAACATCAAATACTTTAAAAACCATAGAGCACTTGCGCAAATGGATATGTTACTGGCGTTGATCATGATGGGCGCCAATACACTTAATGTAATGCTGCTCGTTCGCAATCCCGCTCTAGCACCATTTGCAAGCGGCATCTTTGGGCTTGCTGTTTGGCTATCCTCCCCTGTTGAGAAGTTTTTAAAGCCAAAACGAAATCTTTTGTGGGTCCTTCTGGCAATTTCAATACTTGCACAGGGCTTATTTACGCGTCTTCCTTATATTGTACTAGCCTTTGCATTGATTCGAAATATTTCCTACTGGATTATATTCAATGAACTCAGCAGCGAAATTATGAAGGGTGCGAAAAAAGAAGGTTATGCGGGAGTCGCTTCGGGCCGGAATGTTACGATAAACCTCATCGGTGCATTGGGCGAATTCTGGGTCGGCCTCAAGGCGATTCCAATTGTAGCGGAGGTGGGCTGGCGCTGTTTCTGTGCGTTCGCCGCACGCGTTTTAGGTAGCCGAACCGTTAAAGCCGCAGTCGTCGGTGTCGGCATGGCACCGGCCCTGATGACAATGGTAAGTTCAGCTGCGGAAGCTGCCGGCGCATTAAACCTTCCGATTAGAGGCTCTATCGTCAATACGGATCCGCAAAAGATGGAAGACGTCATCTCGCTCTTTGTCAATCGACAAGTTCATCGCGGTTTGGTTCGATATACATCCGAATTAGAACTGGTGAACGACTTAGTGGCGAATTACAGCGTAGCTGACAATGGGCGGACCTACATTTTTAAGTTGAGCGCAAACACTTTTTCAGATGGCGCCAAGGTCACGGCACGAGACGTTGTGCGGACTTTTCAACGCATGAAAAAAGTCGAATCTGCGATTATTTCTGACCTTCACAGCATTGTAGGCTTTAGCAAAACTGACATCCAAAAAGAAATTGGAGTGGTCGCGACGACTGAGGATTCAGTAAAGTTCAGTCTCAATTTTGCAGATCCATTTTTTATTAAGAATCTCGCCGCTGTTGACTGCTCTATTCTTAAACTGGACGGGGGTCTAAATTTGCTTCCGGCGACCAGCGGCCGTTATGTTTTTAAGGACCTAGGTGACAGAGTACACCTTTCTTTACGCGACGGCAAACTGCATCCGAAATCACCCGTTGATGTGAACTTAATAAAAATATCCAAAGATCAACAGGCAATTGACCTGGCGAAATTAGGCAAACTCGACTCTCTCGAATCGTTTGAAGTTTCATCCGAAGATCAAAATTATTTTCTTGCATCTGGCTGGAAGAAACTGGAAACCCAGCTTGCGAGAGTCATGTTTCTTTCATTGAATCCACATAAACTGCCTTCTGAAGTGCGACATCAGATTTATGCCAGCCTACAATCGGCTGGCGGCAAAGGACTTCCCGACGGGTATCTTCCCACTTTTGGCATTATCCCACCTTTGCTCTCTGGCAGTCTAAATCAGAAAGATATAAAAGATCTGATCTCAAATGGATCGAAACCTAAACCTGGCCAAACCGTAGTGCTAAGCTATCCCGACGGCAAGGAGTTCGACGGGCTTGCTCGCTGGGCGACGACCATCTTGGAGCATGATGGTTTTATCGTTAAAACCAAACATTTCGCGTTGGCCGACTATTTCAAGGTCGTGCACAGTGGCGACTATCAAATCATGCTTCGTTCGAAGTATTTGGACTACCCGGATGGAATGGCGGTTCTGACCTACTTTAAGAGCAATCTGCCTATAAATACTTTTTTTGCTGGTGATAAGTTTAGCGACAAATTGATAGCAGAGGCTCAGTTGGAATCATCGTTGGCAACCCGAAATGAACAGTATCGAAAGATTCAGCTGCTTTTGCTAAAAGGCTATACCGTGGTGCCATTAGTCTCGGGCTCAACTCAAAGCTTCCTTTACTCAAATAAGATTGTATCGATCAAGGCACATCCATTAGGCCTCCATAGCGTCTATTTAAATGAAATTGAATTACTTAAGAGCGACCAATGAACGACCTAAGCTTCAGCTCAAGGCTAGCCGCAAAGATTCGGCGGCTTCTCGGTGGATTTATCACAGTCGTCGGCATTCTAATGGCCGGATATTTAGTAAAGACAATTCACGATGATATCGATCAGACGCAGGCCAGTCTTCAAAGCCAACTTCGGCAAGAAATCAAACGGATATTCAATTACGGAGAAATAATTCTCTTGCAGCCAACTCTCACGGAAGCTGCAAATATTTTTGATTCCACGTCTTCACTATACATGGAACTGAGAGTAAACAGTAAAGAGAGAGTTTTGGCCTATGCGGGAAACAAATCAGCAACGCTAAATTTTTTTAAGAAAGTTACAACTGATACGATAGAGGTGCCGCTCTATGGACATGTTGAATTGCAGATCCACCTTGGAGTTGATCGTAAAATCGGCATGCTAGTGTTGGGCTTGATCGCCGCCCTTTCAATCATGGGCGGCCTGGCATGGATTACGCTTAAGACCGTCGAGCGCACCATCGCAGAACAATCGATCGGAATTGATGATCTAGAAAAGGCTCTAAACTCGACAAACGGGAAGGTTCCTGAAGAATCGCTCTTCGCAAGAGCGGCCGGTATGATCAAAGCCTATGCTGAAACAAAGGCCACCGTCACTGCTGCTGAACGAGTAGGCGCACTGGCTCAGCAAGTCGCCCATGACATCCGCTCGCCACTCTCAGCCCTCAATATGGTCATGAAAAGCGCGAGCTCGCTACCGGAGGAGCAGCGGCTCATCATCCGCAATGCCACGCAAAGAATCAATGACATCGCCAATGGTCTGCTACAAGCGGGCAAAGTGCATCAGGCTACGCCCTCGAGTGGCAAGTCAGACTCTTCGTCAGACTCGTCACCTGTCATGCTCGTTTCACTTCTTGATTCAATCGTGAGTGAGAAGCGTGTGCAGTTCAGCGAAAAATCAGAGATCGAAATCCAGGGTGATCTCACGCAAGGTTATGGGCTGTTTGCCAAAATTAATTCGACTGAACTTGCGCGGGTGATTTCAAATCTGGTTAATAACTCTGTTGAAGCATTCTCTGGTCTAGGGCGCGTGACGATCGCGATCAGGGCTCAGAAGGACTCAAGCAGCATTATCGTGAGCGATAATGG
>CALQIT020000043.1 GCA_943330705.2 Streptomyces griseus | reverse complement strand
AAGTCGCGCAGCCTTTTTCAAGGCAAAAAGTCGTGCAAAATTACTTCGGGTCCAAGGCGACTTTGGTGGCATTTTTTTTGATTCTAAGAATTTACGCAGGTAAGCGTGCCGTGTTGACGGCACATCCTCCTTTAGATCCCTAATTTATTCAAAAAGTTTTGCCAGTTTATGACCTCAACTTCGCCAATTTTGCGATTTGAGTCATTCATTGTAATCACATATTTTTTTACTTTCTTCCCAAGAAAATTTTCAAAGCTACGAAAGCCACCCAATTCTGATTGTTTAAAGTCACCTGTCTTAATTTCTAGCGCATATATTTGACTATTTAGTTCCAAAATTATGTCTACTTCTGCCCCGGCATCGGTCCGAAAACTTGACAGCCGATAGTCATGACTAGAATAGGATAGGCTTGTCCTCAGTTGGTTAAAAAATAAGTTTTCAAAAAGCATTCCTTTGCGATCTTGGGATACATTAAAATTGATAAAGAGAGCATTTAGTACGCCATTGTCAAAAAAATAGAACTTTGGGTGCTGAATTAATCTTCGTTTTTCACTTTGTGCAAAGGATTGAAGTCGATTTACAATAAGCGTATCTTCCAAAATTTCGAAATAACGTTGAATCGTTTGTCTAGGCACCGCTGCCAATTTTGAAACCTTTGTCAAATCAAGAAATTTTGCAGAATCCAAAGCCACATTAAATAGAAATCTTGTAAATCCTTCTAGATTCTTAGTTAAAGCTTCGCCCTTTATTTCCTCATTTAAGTAAGCATTTGAATATGAGCGCAATAAAATCTTATTCTCTTTTGAGCTTTCAGCAGTTACAATTGCAGGAAGACTTCCAAACCCAATTAACTTATCAGTATCAAAGTTATAGTTCATTTCTTTAGAAATAATGGGTCCCAACTCATAGCTGTGAACTCTGCCGGGCAGCAGATTTGCTTTTCCCCGTTTCAGTTTTCGTGCGCTGGACCCCGTAAGAATAAATTGATAACCTTTTTTTTCATCGATTAGATATTGAATTGTATTCAGTAAACTTGGAATCCGTTGTACCTCATCAATGAAAACAATTCCACCCCTGGGCAATTTTGCCAAAAGAGACTGTTCTAAGAATCTTGGATCTTTAGCAAAGTCGACAAAGGTTGATTGCTGGGCAAGATTAAATTTTAGATCTGTTTTTAAGCTGGAAATTAGCGTTGATTTCCCAACTTGCCGTGGGCCTAGCAATAAAATTGACTTTTTTGCGATTAAACTACTTTGAATGTTTTTTGAAAGAGTGCGTTGGATCATATTTTAGCAGTATACAACATAGTGGTAAAAATACAATGTATTTTTACCACTATGTTGTATTAGACCAAAGAAGGGCATCTCGTTGACTAACGACTACTTGTGACCAAATTCAGACAAGCTGCTGGGCAATCCTTTTGCCGCCTCACAATACTTATAATAGATCCTTTTCCTTGCGCGATTGCCAAGCAAAGCCGATCGCAATTAATGATCGCAAAAATGCGGCCAGCAAGAATATCAAATAATAAGCGGATATGGATTCGGAATCAGAATTCAAAAGCCAGGCACCAATTAACGATCCCACAATAATCGCGGAGGCATTGAACAGGTTATATAAACTAAGAATTGGAATTTTTTCGACTTTGCGCAAACGATCGAAAAAAATCAAAGATAGGCCGACTTCAAAAAGCGCCCAGAAACCGCCACTCACAACCTGCAACAGAAAAATGGCCACATAACTATTTGCAAAAACCCACATTGCGGGCAGCGGAGCAATACCTAAAGCGCCCAACAAGAATACATTTTTCAGACCCCATCTTTTAATCAGTCGATCAGCAAAAGGAAGACAGGCCATTTTGCCAATCATAAGTGCCGCAATCGCACCCATAAAATGCCCGTAATCCAAATGCCGTTTATGCAACAGAAAAGGCGCAACGAAAGGACCAGAAATAAAAATCGCAATATAGTAAACAAACATAAAGCCAAAAAAATTTCGATACTTTTGATCTTTGGTCAAAATCCGCAAAGAGGAAATGAGCGATACCGAACCCGATTGGTGAAACCATTTTTCTTGGTACTCTTTGGCCGATAGAATTAATCCTGACGAGGCCCTTGCGATAAATGCCACTAAAAAAATTACTGAAAATGTCGAAGTAAATGGCCCCACATGCACTTTATTATGCAAAGCAACCCCTGCCCCGATAATTCCCAGCAAGGTGCCTACCTGCACAATGCGCGTGCGACGGGAAAAATAGCTGGTGGAAATATTTTCTGCCACCAAATGGGTCATCCAGTAATTCCAACTTGGACCAGCCGCAAAACCCGCGCCCCAATAAACTGCCGCAATAAAAAATAGCCAGATCGGATGTGTTACTCCTGCAAAACTAAAATACATCAGCGGCAGAAAAGAAAAAGCCTGAAGCAAGGCCGCTGTGACAACCCACTTTTTTACTGAACCCACCCGGACGATCAACATCGGCGTCAACAGCTGAATGAAGGCACCCACGATCATCGGAATGGTCGAGAACAACCCCGCCCACATTTCACTTAAGCCAGCTGACAAGGCGTATGCCGGCAAATAGGTTTCGCCAGCACCGACCATCAGGCTAAAGAAAAACGCATCCAGTAAACTGAGTCGCAGAGTTTGATTGAGACCCATATCGGCATCGCCTTATTGAAAGATTTAATATAGACTAAATGAAATCCACTTTTTAAACAGAGTGCAAAGACAATCGGTCAGGAGACCTATAATTATGGATTGGAAATTGTTTACAACCACGTTTATCACAATTTTTTTGGCAGAAATGGGCGACAAAACTCAATTTGCCGCAATTGCCGCAAGCTCGGAAAGCAAATCAATTTGGCCAGTTCTATTGGCCGTGGTTCTGGCCTTGGGCTTAGCCGGAGCAATTGGCGTTCTCTTTGGTCGGGTTCTGGGAGCATGGATAAACCCAAACGCCATTCGATGGATCTCCGGCGGCCTATTTATCGGCGTCGGACTGTGGATCCTAGCCTTTCCATCGACACACTAAACCGGACTAAGATCCGCCTGTAACATAAATTTAAGCCTAAATAATGCAGCAAAAGGAAAATTGCCTCAGCTACAAATCTGAATCCGCCGAAAACTATCCATAGTCGTCAACCAACAAAATACCAAAGGAGCGTCTATGAGTACTGGCAACTGGCAAGCCCAAGTTTACGTAAAATGGAACCGCAAATTTCCCAAAAAGTGGGCAAAGGCAAAAAGCTGGGCGTGGCTAAAATCTTGGCCAGAAGTTAAAACAGCCTGGTCCACAATGGGCGAATGGGACGCTGTCCTCATTGTCGAGGCCACCAGCCCTGAAAAAATCGAACAATTCGTCTGTGACAGAGTTTGGTCAAAAAACTGGGTGGAAAAAACAGAAACCCACTGGGCCCGATCCGTTTGGAACAAGTGGGAAAAGGCTGCCTAAAAAAAGATTCAGAAAAAACCTTAAAAAAAAGGACAAGCCTTAGTTTCAGTTAGACACAAAAAAACCTGATCAGATCCTGATCAGGTTTTTCTATTTCTCAGTTTTATTTCTCAGTTCTATTTCTCAGTTCTATTTCTCAGTTCTATTTCTCAGTTCTATTTCTCAGTTCTATTTCTCAGTTCTAATTCTCAGTTCTATTTCTCAGTTCTATTTCTCAGTTCTAATTCTCAGTGCAAAGAACTTGAGACTAACCTCGGGTGGCGATCAAAGCAGCAATCAGCAATGACACAACCGACATGACTTTGATCAAAATTGCAACCCCGGGGCCTGAAGTATCTTTGAATGGATCGCCAACCGTATCGCCGACAACCGCCGCCTTGTGAGCTTCACTGCCCTTTGGATGTCCAGGCAGACCACCCTTTTCAATAAATTTTTTGGCATTGTCCCAGGCGCCGCCCGCATTGGCCATAAATAACGCCATCGTCGAGCCCACCGCTAAGGATCCCGCAAGCATTCCTGCCAACGCTTGTGGCCCCATTAGAAAACCAATAATAACCGGGGCTAATACCGCAATCATTCCCGGAACAATCATCTCGTAAAGGGCTGCCGTCGTTGCAATATCGACAATTTTTGCAGGCTCAGGTTCAGCTTTGCCTTCCAACAAACCGGGAATCTCTCGGAATTGACGGCCAATTTCTTGAACAATTTGGCCTGCCGCACGGCCAACCGCTGTCATGGTTGTGGCGCCAACTAAAAACGGCAATACCGAACCAATCAAAATTCCAATAAGAACGCCACTTGAAGCCAAATCTAAAGACATTTTTTCCATGTTGTTAGCCAAGCGCACATGGTCGACCTCCATATTGAAGGCCGAAAACAAAGCGACCACCGTCAAAATTGCTGAACCAATGGCAAAGCCTTTTCCGATTGCTGCCGTTGTATTTCCAACCGCGTCGAGCTCGTCAGTGATGGCCCGAACGTCTTTGCCAAGACCACTCATTTCTGAAATTCCACCAGCATTGTCAGCAATCGGCCCGTAAGCATCAACTGTCATCACGACGGCCGTTCCGGCAAGCATACCAACTGCCGCCAACGCAATCCCATACAATCCTAAATACCTGTCAGCGACGTATGCCGCGATGACCACAATAAAAATCGGCAAGGCAACGGACTCCATACCCACAGCAAGGCCGCGAATAACGCCTGTGCCAGGTCCGGTTAAGGCCGCTTCTGCGACCAAGCGAATGGGACGTGCGGCTGTGTAGTATTCAGTTACCAATCCAATCAATGCTCCGCCAAAGGCCCCGGCCGCAAGTGCCCAAGTTACATTTTGTGAAATTCCAAACGCAGGCAAGGCCAGCGCACAAACAAGAGTCAAAAGAATCGGCGGGACGATCAAGGCACTGCGCAAAACTACAGCCGGCTTTTGATTTGCAAAGAGGCGGGCTGCAAATATCACCACCACTGAAATCGCCATACCCAATGCCGACAAAACTAATGGCAACGCCAATCCCCAAACCCTTTGGGTTGCCGGATCTGCACCCTCAACCAAAGTAACTATTTTATCCGCAGACACAGTCAACGCGATCGCCATTGCCGAAACAATTGCGGCAACCATGGATTCGTAAATATCAGCACCCATGCCGGCAACATCACCCACGTTGTCACCAACATTATCTGCGATGACGCCTGGATTTCTTGGATCATCTTCAGGAATCCCCTCAATCACTTTTCCGGCAATATCAGCACCGACATCTGCCGCTTTTGTATAAATACCGCCGCCAATACGAGCAAAAAGAGCAATGGAACTGGCCCCAACAGCGAAAGAATGAATGACAACAGCAACATGCTCAGTGCCTTGATAAAAATAATAAAGGCCCCCCAGACCCAAAAGACCAAGGCCTGCAACCGAAAATCCCATCACAGAACCGCCATCAAGAGCTACCAAAAGAGCTTTTGCTTTGGATCCGGTGGCCGCAGCCTGAGTTGTTCGCACATTGGCGTAGGTCGCAGCTTTCATACCAAAAAATCCAGCCAGCAAACTAAGAAAAGCACCTAGTAAAAAACAAGCCGCTGAAATCCCGCCTAAGGCCCAAGCCAAAGCACCGCTAACAACGACGGCGTAAATTGCTAAAACTTTGTATTCTCGAACTAGAAAGGCCATGGACCCTTCACGAATGTAACCGGCAATTCGATTCATTGTTTCATTCCCGGTCGGCTGCGCCTTAACACGGAAATACATAACCAAGGCGACAACAAGACCGATAGCCCCAGCGATCACTGGCGATATCAACAAAGAATTCATATTCATATCTTTTATTCCTTTGCCAAAAATTAAAACTAAATTGAGGGCAAAGTGATACGGAAATCGATGCTTTAAGTCAATAACCTATTGTCAGGAATAACTGCTTAGATAATCAGCATCTGAGAAAAAAAGCTGGCTGACCACTCCAGAATATTCACCATTATTCAGCAGGGCGCGGCAAAGACTCAATCCCAGGTAGAACTATTCTCGTAGCGCAAGACCAAATTCTTGACCGAAGAACCCGAGGCCTCTTAGGCTGCAAGACATTTTTAGCAACACCGTTTTAGCGACACTTTAAAATTACGCTTTGGAGTCATCATGAAATCACGCTGGATCCTTCGTCTTATTGCTGTCTCTGTCCTTGGCTTTACCGGTACTCACGCCGGCGAAAACTCTGGCTTGGCCAAAGCCGAAGTCCCCGACTTTGGTTTTCTCAGTAATACGCGACAACTGACCTTCGAGGGCTCTCGCTCTGGAGAGGGTTACTTTAGTGCGGATGGAAAAAAGATGATTTTCCAAAGCGAGCGGGAAACCGGCAATCCATTTTACCAGATCTACTTGTTTGATCTGCAATCTGGAAAAACATCGCGCGTATCCCCAGGTAAAGGAAAAACCACCTGCTCGTGGGTTCACCCAAATGGCAAGAAAGTTATGTTTTCATCCACCCACCTCGATTCTAGTTTTGCAAAAAAAGCCAAAGACGAATACGAAAGCAGAAAAGCACAGGTGAAAGCTAAGTATGCTTGGTCTTACGATGAAACATTCGATATTTTTGAAACCGATTTAGACGGCAAGCATAGTAAACAGCTGACCCATGAGCTTGGCTATGATGCTGAGGGCTCATACTCCCCCGATGGAAAATGGATTGCCTTTGCCTCCAATCGCTCTGGCTACTCTGAAAAACTTTCCGATGAGGACGCCAAGATGTTCAATCGGGATGCCTCTTACCTGATGGACATTTATATCATGCGCGCTGACGGCAGCGACGTGAAACGCCTAACCAGCGAAAAGGGGTATGACGGCGGACCATTTTTTTCACCAGACGGAAAGAAAATTACCTGGCGCCGATTTTCACCCACAGGGCAAACGGCTGAGATCTATACAATGAATACCGATGGCTCAGATCAAAAACAAATTACTCGAATGAAGGTGATGTCTTGGGCCCCCTATTTTCACCGGTCAGGGGACTATATTGTTTTTGCCAGTAATCTTTACGGCTTCAATAACTTTGAACTTTTCCTCGTTGATAGCGAAGGCAAAAAAGAGCCGCTGCGGATTACCAACATCGATGGTTTTGATGGCTTAGCAAGCTTTTCACCGGATGGACAAAAACTTTCCTGGACCCACCGAAATGAAAAAGGTGAAAGCCAAATCTACATCGCAGATTGGAACGATGCCAAAGCCCGGGATCTATTGGGTTTGCCGCTGCAGGCACCCGCTTTAAGTTCTCTTTCACCAGAACTAAACGAAAAAGACGCGCGGGCTTGGGTGCAATACTTTGCCTCTAATTTTTTTGCGGGCCGCAAAACCGGAAGTCCTGAAGAAGTGGAATTGGGTAAAGGAATCACCAAGTACTTTAAATCTTTGGGCCTAAAGCCGATGCTGGGCGACAACTTCATTCAAGAGTTCGAATTCACTTCAAATGTTGCACTTGGTTCCAAAAATGAATTCAAATTCAAAGTGAATGGCAAAGAAAATACCCTGACTGCCGGCGAGAACCTAACCCCGATTTCGTTTTCCAAAACCGGAGATTTTCCAGAGGCACCCATCGTCTTTGCTGGTTATGGGATTATCGCCCCGGCCAATGAAAAACAGCCGATTTACGACTCGTATCGCGATCTTGATGTGAAAGGAAAGTGGGTTTTAGCTTTTCGTGATATTCCAGAAAATATTCCCAACGAGCGCCGAATATTTTTAAATATCTACTCACGTCTGCATCACAAAGCCATGGTTGCCCGAAATGCCGGAGCCGTGGGTTTAATCCTTGTTAACGGACCGAATTCCTCTGCCAAGCAACTGATTAAACTGCGCTTTGATGGCAGCTCGGTGACAACCGGTATTCCGGTTTTGCATATCAGCGACAAAGCCGCTGAAAAACTAGTCTCGGGCAGTGAAAAGAATCTGAAGTCTTGGCAAGATGCCAATGATTCAGGGGAAGTTAAAAATGGCACATTGGGACCGGTTGTCGCTTCTGCCAAAGTTGATTTATTATTCGAAAAGTCCAAGGGGCACAACATCCTGGCGGTGCTGCCCGCCCGAGGAGCTACAAAGACACTTTTGATTGGTGCCCACGGGGACCACTTGGGTCGCGGCGAAACCGGAAGCTCGTTGGCGCGCACAGCAGAGCAAGGACAAATTCACTTTGGCGCTGACGACAATGCTTCAGGCATGAGTGGGGTCATGCAGCTAGCCCATTCTTTTTCTGCAACCCACAAAAAGGGGGCACAACTTGGGCAGAATCTTGCTTTTGCGATTTGGTCCGGAGAAGAATTAGGGCTGCTTGGTTCGTCACATTTTTTGGAAACCATTGATGCAAAAACTATTTCTGCTTATCTCAATATGGATATGATTGGACGACTGCGCGACAGTCTAAGTATCCAAGGTGTGGGCTCTGCCGCGCAGTGGCCGCTTCTATTTGAAGAGATCGCGTTAAAGACAAAAACCCCGCTTTCTTTACAAAGCGACCCCTACTTGCCCACGGATTCAATGGCTTTTTATATGAAAGAAATTCCATCGGTTACCTTTTTTACGGGCGCCCATGGGGACTATCACTCCCCCAGAGACCGTGCCGAAACTTTGAACTATCCTGGCCTGGTTGCTGCGATTGAAGTTCTAAAGATGACTGCAGAAAAAATCGGCCGCAAGGATGAAAAAAATGCCCTGCCATTGAGCCTGCCGTTAACCTACGCCAAAGTCGAAAGCTCGCACAAACAACTCGAGGGCCGAAGCTTCAGGTTGTACTTGGGGACCATTCCGAATTATTCGAAAGAGGGCGTTAAAGGCGTCGAGATCACCGGCACCTCCAAAGACAGCCCCGCAGAAAAAGCAGGCCTAGTTGCTGGTGATGTCATTATTGAATTGGCCAGCATCAAAGTCGAAAATATCTACGACTATGTCTATTGCTTGCAAAGTATGAAAGCCAACCAAGAAACGGGAATCAAAGTCCTACGGGCGGGACAAGTATTTACAATGAAAATCACACCCACAATAAAGGAATAACTCATCGAATGTTACCTGAATTGTTAGTTGGATATGCTGTTGGCTTGGTCCCCGCAAGTTCTTTGTGTCTTGCTCACCATTTGCGAAATCGAAAACGAGAAAACTCTTTGCCGACGACCTTATTGCAAAATAATTTACGTAAAGTGAATCTTTTTTGGTCGCAATATGAAGGCCAAATTATTCCCTTCAGCATAGAGTCCTTGCAGATCGAAGCCGAACGCCAGAAAAAAGCCATGCTGACCATTGCAATTATTTTTAGCGTCTCTAGTTGGCCAGGTTTCTTCTTTCATTTGATTGTTTTCGCCAGTCCACCCAGCCGCTTTGAAAAGACAGTTTTCTCATCTGATTTATGCAAGTCCGAGCATAGTCCAGCAAACATCAATTTGTTTTTAGCAGAATTCAAGCAGCTGACTTAATCCGCCTATAAACTAGTCGGTTTTTCCGACCATGTCTTGGACTAAGGTTGGGTCCCGCTTGCGGCATTTCGCGATCTAGTTAGAGAATTACCATTCACCCCAAGGTTCTGATAAACTTTCTACTCCATGAGTGAAACAAAATTGACCCCCTATCACTCTTTGTCCATCGAGCAAGTCCTTGCTCGGGTGCAAGGAAGGGTTGAAGGCCTCTACACCCCAGAAGTCGAACGCAAACAACTTGCGCTTGGTCTAAATTTGCCATTAGCCCCACAGCAACAATCCTGGTTTCAACTTATTTCGACAAAAATATCAGGTTCAATTTTCATTCTGCTACTTGCTTTATTAGCTCTTGCTATTTTTAGCGGTGATGGGTTTTCGGTATTTTTTGGCCTGTGCTTTTATATTCTGCTCAGCACGGCCCAAGAAATCTATGCTAAGAAAATAGTTGTTTGGGTTCGCCAGCAAGCTCCTTACCAAATTCTAAGTCTTAGAGATGGTCGCAAAATAGAACTACCAGTTAAAGAAATCGTCCGCGGGGATATTGTTTTTCTAGAGGCCGGACAAAGAATTGCGGCCGACCTAAGGGTGATCTTGGCCAATCAACTCGAAGTTGACGAATCCATATTGACCGGACAGCAACAGCCAATTGCAAAAAGCGCGTCAGCCGTTCCAGAAAACACAAGCTTCATGGACAGGACATCGATGGTCTTTGCGGGAAGCAAAGTCCTGCGGGGAAAGGCCACCGCCATAGCTGTGCGCACTGGATTTCGCACAGAGCTGGCAAGACTTGAACGAATAAAAAAGAGCTCAATTCCGGAAAATCCTTTGCCCGAAGAGTTTCAGAAAATGAGTAGAGTTCTAAAACGTGTTGGGCTTGCCTGCGGGATCTTAATTGCAGGCCTTGCGCTCATACAAGGAGCAGCAAGGCTTGAATGCCTAATTCTAGTCGTGATTCTTAGCCTGCCGGCATTACTTGGAGAAATCATAAGCTGTAGGATGTGGGTGCTGAATGTGGCCCACAAACGTTTCTTTAGGGCGCAGGTGATCGTTCAAAATACGGCGGCAATTGAAGATCTATCTGCAACCACAGTGCTGGCCGTCGACAAGACTGGGACGCTGACGTTAAATGAACTGACGGTGCGAAAGGTAGCCTTTCCAGAGGCCGCGGAGTTCGAGCTCACAGGGGCTGGAATTTACCCTGAGGGGGAATGGATTCTTTGGGGCAAAGAACATCTTAAGCCGCTGATTGAAAGTCTTTGCCTAACGGCCGAGCTTTCAAGTGACGCTAACTTATATGAACACAACGATCGCTGGTATGCTTTCGGCAACCCTATGGACATTGCCCTTTTATCAATGGCGCAAAAGTACCGTAAGCGTGGACCGCGGTCCCTCCCGCTGCAAGAGATTGTCTTTGAGTCCGAAAGAATGTTCTCCGCGACCATGCATAACTTGGCAGAAGTAATCCACGTCAGTGTCAAAGGCGCACCCGAAAAAACGATCCCGCTTTGCACCTCAATGCTCACACCTGAAGGCATTCGTCCGATCGATGTCAGCGGATTGCTGAAAAAGGCCCATGCCTTAGCAGAAGAAGGATTCCGGGTGCTTGCTTTAGCTCACCGTTTGGATGGCGAAAGGCAGACCCCGCTTGCTGAACAAATTAATTCCCTGTGTTTCCTGGCTTTGGTGGCCATCAATGATCCACTTCGCCCGGACTCGAAAAGTCTGATCCAGAAATGTCAAGAAAGTGGCATCAAAGTGGCAATGGTCACCGGTGACCACCCCTCGACCGCACTTAAAATTGCGCAAGAGTTGGGTTTAGCCACCAGTCTTGATGACATTGTCACTGGGGCAAGGCTCAGGGGTCTGGTCGATGACCAAGATTATTATGCAGCCGCAAGTTACGGCAGAGTCTTCGCCCGAATTGAGCCTGCACAAAAACTACAATTGGTAAACTCGTTACAAGAACGCGGAAACCTTGTCACCTTAACTGGGCACGGCGCCAATGACGTAGCAGCGCTTAGTGCTTCCCATGTTGGGGTTAGCATGGGGACGGTGAGCACTGATAATGCAAATGAGGCCGCGGATATAATTCTTTTAAATGATCGCCTTGCAACGCTTGTCGAAGCGATCGCCGAGGCCATCGCTGCCGACCGAAATATCAGCAGCAGCTTGTTCTATTCACTGGCATCGACCCTTAGCCTAAATTGCATTCTGTTATCGGCAGTGATTGTTGGTGTCCCGCTTCCACTGTCGCCCATACAACTTCTTTGGTTCACGACAATTTCACTACTGCTGCTCAGGCCAACCCTGGCGTTTGAGCCCGCTAGCAAGACTCAATTGCAGCCAGCCCCCAAAGAGATTGGGGAAAGACGCTTCACAAAATTATTCTTAAAAAAAGTTCTGCTTTGCGGGCTCCTAGTTGGATTTTTTACGATTGCAATTTATCTCTATTGGTTAAAAAGTGAAGCCAGCCTAGCCAATGCAAAGTCCGAGGCTTTACTTTCCCTTGTCGTCTTTCAATTTGCGCTGCTTTTTAGCTCGCGACCAGATGATGAGATTGCTTTTCTTCGCTCGCCCACACGCAACCGAATTCTTATTGCCATCTTTGCCGCTGTTCTTTGCCTGCATGTGCTAATTAGCAATTCGCAACGCGGCCAAGATTGGCTTGGCCTTGTCCCAACACCACTTTTCAATGTTCTGATCTACTTTTTAGTCGCCATCGTGCTCCTATTTTTCATGGAGCTCTATAAACGCTTGCTAAGAAAATCTAAGAATATAAAATATCGTTGGCTTTAGTTTGTATGATTCTGTTTTAGCCAAAGGGCCAACTCAGTGTGCCCGCCAATCAATTTTCCGCCAATAAAAACTTGGGGGAAGGTCGGCCAACCACTCCAAAGCTTGATCGCAAGTCTTGGTTTCCACATTTCAAAGTAGCTACCGTATTCCAAATACTTAAATTCTAGCCCGGCTTGTCCTAATGCATTTCGCGCTTTTTTGACAACTGGGTTTTGTCTCATTCCGACCACAACAATCTTATTGCCTTCAACGGCCTCTTTTACTTCCTTTACAATATTCGGATGGAAGTTAGCAATGGCTTGGGCTGCATTGGTGTCTAAGCGATCGGTCGCTAAAGTGTTTCTCATACAAATTCTCCTTTGAGTGAAGTTTTTTGATCATATTTTTTTGATCATATTTACTAATGGCGCATTTGTCTTTCAACTAGCTTGCGATACAATCCTGATTCCTTGGCAACTAGCTCTTTGTGATTGCCTTTCTCCATAATCTTCCCATTTTCAAGAACACAGATTAGATCTGCATTTTGAATTGTAGCTAGGCGGTGAGCAATAACCAAGGTGGTTCGACCTTTCATCAAGTGCGTCAAAGCTTGCTGGACTAAGGCTTCGCTTTCGGTATCTAGAGCACTCGTGGCCTCATCCAAAATAAGAATTTTTGGATTTTTCAATATAGCTCTAGCGATGGCAACTCTTTGTTTTTGCCCTCCTGAAAGCTGAATTCCGCGCTCGCCGACCATGGTTTTATATTGATCGGGAAACTTCATGATAAATTCATCGGCGTTCGCGGCCCGAGCAGCCTCGCGAACCTGCTCAATCGTGGCGGCTGGATTTGCATAACGAATATTTTCTTCAACACTTGCGGATATTAAAATGGGCTCTTGTGAAACCAAACCGATTTGCAGTCGCAAACTGTGAGGTGAAATTTTATTTAAGTCTTGCCCATCAAGAAAAATGTTCCCCGATAGCGGATCATAAAATCGAGAAAGCAAAGAGGCAATCGTCGTCTTGCCACTTCCCGATGGACCGACCAAGGCAATGACCTGGTTGGGCTCAACATCAAGAGTGAATTGATCCAAGACCTTTTGTTCGGGTCGCGCTGGATAACAAAAACTGATCTGCTGAAACGATATATGGCCGCGCACGCTTTCAAGAACCAAGCCATCGTGCAGCGCCACCTGTGGTTCACGTTCTAAAATATCAAACAGCCGCTTGGCAGCACCGACCGCCGCCATAAAATCACCCCACAGCCCGCCCAAAGAGCCTACCGAAAACGCGACCAGTAAAAGGTAGATCAAAAATTGGGTCAAATCACCAACCGAAAGCTGGCCCAAAACCACCTCTCGCCCCCCGGCCCAGACAATTCCGGCAATGGCGGTGTAACCGACCAGCGACGCCAGCCCCATAAAAATTGAAATCTGAAAAATTCGGCTGCGGACAGCAACCAAAGACGCCGCCAGGCGGGTCGCATATCTTGCCTTTTCAAAATTCTCTTGGGCAAAAGAACGCACTGTGCGCATTCCCCCCAAGGTTTCTTCGGCAACAATCGAAGCTTCTGCCAAGGCGTCCTGGGCTTTGCGCGAAAAAACACGAATGCGCTTGCCAAATATAGCTGCGCCGACGGCAACCGGCGGAATAATTAAAAGCATCGATAAAGCCAACCATGGCGAAGTATAAATCATCAGACAAATTCCACCCACGGCACCCGCCAAACTGCGCAGCCCCATGGAAATATTTACGCTGACCGCATTTTGCAGAACCGCTGTATCACTAGACAGTCGGCTCATCAAATCGCCAGTTTTATTGAAATCGAAAAATGCAATCTCTTGGTCTAAAATATGTCCATAAAGTTTTTCTCGCAGGCGCAAGACGGTGCGCTCCCCTGCTAAGGTGAACAGATAGTAGCGCAAAGACGAAGCCACCGCCTGCACCACAAAAACAATCAACATGATTAATGAAATCTGATTTATTTTATCCATACTTTTTGCGGTCAAGGCCTGGTCCAGCATGGTGCGAATAGCCTGTGGATAAATCAAATTACTGGCGCTGGCGATAACCAAAAAAAGAGTTCCCCAGGCTAAAATTTTACGTTCTGCCTGAGCCAACCAAAGAATCCGCAGCCAAAGGGGTCGATTTTTCATTGGGCCAGCCTAAACGAAAGCGACAATAGCGGTCATTGAAAATATTTGACACTGACCATTGCGCTTGCCATTGCCCTGGCCGCTGTTGTCAAATACACCTCGAAATGTTTAAAATTCTTTTTCAAAGTACTGAGTTAATTGCGCTGGATAAACCAGCTGGTTTTCATGTGCATCGGCCCGAAAATTCGCGCTTCGTAATTCCTGAAAACAAACTGGTTTTACAAAACTTGCGACGCCAGATTCAAAAGCACCTCTATCCGGTGCACCGCCTGGACGCAGCAACTAGCGGAGTTTTACTGATGGCCCTCACACAAGATGCCGCACGGGAAATCTCGATCCTGTTTCGCGAAAATCGCATTCAAAAAACCTATTGGTCAGTGCTGCGCGGGTATCTTCCTGATCAAGGCCGAATTGATCTTCCTTTGGAGCTAGATAGCACCGGAGATCTGGTTGCTGCCCGCACCGACTATCTGACCAAAGCCCGAATCGAGCTGCCTTTTGCCGTTGGCAAGATCCACCCAACGGCCCGGTATTCTTTGGTAGAAGTCCGGCCGCAAACCGGAAGGTATCATCAGATTCGCCGGCATTTCAATCGCCTCAACCACCCGGTGATTGGTGATGTGACTCATGGGGATGGTCATCACAATAAATTTTTTCGCACTCAACTGGAGTTGCCTGGACTTTGTCTGCGTGCAATGAGCCTTGAGCTTGATAATTGGCGCGGCCAAAGGCTTTGTATCTCTGCGGAAGTTGATAATAACTGGCAGAAAATTAATAAACTTTTTACTAAAGCAGCAGATGACGGCTGCTCCTCGGCAGCAAAACCCCAATAAATCCATCTAACCCTTCATTTTTCCGCGAACCTCAGCTAGAACCACAAACAGAATATCCTTAAACCTGGAGGCTCTATGAGAAAGATTCAGATTTTTTGTCAATTCTTGGTTACTGCCGGCCTTTTGCTTTCGACCCCCGCAGTCCTAGCCTGGGGAAATCTAGGCCACCAAACCACGGCCGAAGTGGCTCAGCGCTATTTAACTCCGGAAGGCAAAAGACTTGTACAATCTATTTTAGGTATCGAGCCCATGGCTGCGGCGGCAACTTTTCCTGACCTAGTTCGCTCGGATGATCGCTTTAAGGAGTTTGCTCCGTATCATTACGTCGAGGTCTTACCCGGTTACACTTATGGCAGCAAACCTCAGGACGATGTCGTGGCCAAAGATGCGAATGCGATCGTCACTAAATTGCCTATTGAATTACGCAAGTCCTTTGCCGGGCTTTTGCCGAAACTGAACCGTAGCCAAAAAATGATTGGCCTGCGCTATCTGATTCACGTTGTTGGCGATCTTCATCAGCCTTTACATGTTGGTAACGGTCTGGACCGCGGAGCAAACCTATGCGACATTTACTATGTCAACCCTGAAACCAAAAATAAAAAACCAACCCTTTTGCATGCATTCTGGGACGACGCTCTTTTTCAACTTATTGAATTTAAGTGGCGCACTGATGACGGCGGCAAAAATGCGACAAAATGGTTTGGCTACCGCGAGTATGCAGACCTGATTATCAAAAAAAATCCGTTGCTCGCGCCAAAACTAAATGAAGAAGCAAATGCAGAACTAAAGCAAATTGCAACGGCCCCAATTTCCCAGTGGTATGTTGAAGCGCAAGCCTTATTTCCAGTGGTTTATCCCGACGGAGCAACGCCAATGCGTCCGGAAAATCGTAGCTATTGCAAACTTGTAGATCGCAAAACCGGCAAGGTCGGCAATGGTGCCTATGATAAGAATCTGATTCCAATTCTTTCAGAAGCCTACATCAAAGAAGCCTCTGAGGTTGCCGAGAAACAAATCCTTAAGGGCGGACTGCGATTGGCAAATATGATTAACAAGATGGCCAAAGGTCTAAAACCCGCAAGCGACAAAGAAGACAAAGCCCTATTGAACGAACTACTAACCCTGGAAAATGAAACTAAGAAGTCAAATTCGCTTTAAAGTGCGTAAGGACCTTTAACAAGACAGCTCGCGCCCCAAGGATATCAACATGTTTCAGCACCAGCTTTTCGAACGAGTCCACGTAAAAACCTATTTTGATTGGTTTTTATTAAGCTTTCTTGGCGGAAATATCAACTGTGGCGGATTTCTTGCCTGCCACCGTTTTGTTTCGCACATCACGGGCTTTGCGACGCTGTCGGGAATCTCGTTTCAAGAGGGCAACTGGCTTGATTTTATCGGGACCCTTTCTATTCCCGTATTCTTTCTGCTGGGCGTGGTGGTCTCGGGCCTGTTGACTGAACAAAAATATTCTGCTGAATTTCAGGGCCAAAAATATGCCCCGGTCATGGGCTTGGTAGCTTTGTTGCTATCCTTTGTGGCCATTGGCGGATCGTTAAATTTCTTTGGTGCATTTGGCGATGTCGCCAGCATTAAAAATGATTTCTTTCTATTGGCAGCACTTTGCGGGGCCTGTGGGTTGCAGAACGCCGCTGTGACGTCGGCCACAGGGGCAACCCTACGCATTACCCATCTCACCGGCCTGACGACGGACCTCGGGTTAGGCCTGGTTCGCGCTGAGATCCATCCTCGATCAGACAAAGAACAAAGCCAAGAACGACGGGCAAACTGGTTGCGTTTGGCAACGATTATTTCATTCACATTGGGCTCAGTGGTCGCTGCATTTATTTACGTCCGTTTTCAATACCTAGGATTCTATTTTCCGATGGCAATTGCGATTTACGCAGCATGGACTGCAAAAAGAAGTCAGAAAAGAAGTCAGATAAAAAACAAGAAAAGAAGTCAGGAAAAAAACCAGAACAACGATCAGCAGACTAGCCTGAACAGAAACCAGAAAAGCTTTTCCAGTCGGGAAGAAACCTAAATGCGCAACGATGATCTACCACAAACTACGAGGTTCGATTCTTGTCGATAGATAACTGGCTGCAATTTTTTAAACCCGAAGTTCGTAACAGCGGGCAAGCTTTGCTAAGCAAAGCTAAGGTTTCGTTGACCCAGCTTTCTGATACTGAAATCCAAGCCTTTGTGCAAGCCTCTGCCTCGATAAAGGTGACGTTCAGATCCGAGTCCATTGACAGCCAAAACATCAACGTGGATTGCACCTGCCCGAGATCAAAAAAGGGCCAATTGTGCAAGCATATTTGGGCTGTGCTTTTGACGATACAGCAAAAACATCTGGATTTTCTAATTGGCAAAAGCGAAATGCATAAAATTCTGGATGAGAAACCGGTGTCAGCATTTCACAACAAACAAGCCGACTATCGAAAACAACAGTATCAAAAGCAAAAAAAACAGCTCAAAGACAAGAAGCAACTGGAAAAAGGCAATCGCCACAAAGTAGAGCTGCCAGCCCATGTCGAGGCTGCTCTCAAGTACTTCTTGGACAATGGTTTTCCCCTCAATGAATCCTTAAGCCGAGAGTCCCTTAGCCTTGCGGTCAAAAAACTATCCCGAGTTTTTCATCCCGACTTTGGCGGAACCCACAGTGAATTCGTAGAGCTCAATGACTTTGCCGATATCCTGATTCAGCACATCGGCAAATAGAAATTGTAAAAAGCAAAGGCCAGTCTACTTTGCTGCATCAAGGACATTCATGTCCCCTTGGCTTTGTTCATTGACCTCGATATTGACATCGGAGAACGTCATGCCATCTTCTTTAACTAAATTACTCATGATCGTTACTTCCTGCTCGCTGCTATCCGATTTGACGATCATTTTCGCTGTGTAGGCTACTATTGTCTGTTTTTTGGCGCTCAAAGTTGGTTTGCCTAAGATAATATTTCCAACATTACTGTTTGCGAAATGGTTCGAAAGGTTTAATCCGGCAGAAGTCTTTACTTCCGTTGGGCTAAAGCGCACGGCCAGGTTCTCTTTGCTGAAGCTAGCCTGTGACAAGGGACGATCGATTTTTTGGTTCTTGTGGTAACTTCGATTGTGGACCATGCGCACGAACTGCATGTCCGCAACACCTTTGTCGTCCACGCTAATTGCGGTCAAAATTCTTATTTTTGCAGGATCTAGAACCGTTTGCCCTCTATTTTTTGTGAGAAAGAAGTTGCGTATGTTTTTTCCATCGCCATTCTGCTGAACAACGCCAAACCAGCTTACCATATCCTTATCAGAGGATTTGTCTTTGATTGTAATCTTAATGTCCTTGGCTCGGTAAGTCCCTTTCATCAGGTCCTCAACGCTCGCAATTGCCGAGGCATCCACATTGTGCTTTTCTTCAAACTTTCCAGTATCGGGTTTTATGTCGTCAGATTTTCCAGCTTCGGTCTTAGGCGCGTCGCTTGGTGGAGCTATCGTCGCCGCTGGCGCCGTCTTATTTTCGACACTTGCTCGCTGGCAAGCAATCTGGGAAAGGGACAGTCCTGTAGCCAATACGATTCCGGTTGCAATTAGCCTTTTCACGCGATTCTCCTTGTTCGATGATTTGCTTCCATCCGCAGTTTTGCAGCACAGCTGTCAAAACTTCAGACACCTTTCAAGCCCCAGCATTAATGCCAGGTCTTGAATTGGCCTCATCGACTCAAGGTTTTCAAAAAATATGCCAAATCTAGGCGCGTGATTTGCCTGCGATTCAATACGCTATTTAGGACAAGCCTCACACCAAAAGCCTTTAGCAATAAAGCATAAGTCCTGAGCCCTTCCAAGGCCGTATCCGCTAAGATCAACTGCGGAACCACTATCCTTATTGCAACTAGAAGCTGACCAACAACAAGGTCCCTTCTTTGCTGGCGGTGGGCAAATATTCGGAGTCGCGGGATACATTTCGGCACACTCTTTTCCGGCCACTGTCGCTGAATTCGTATACAAGCATGATGCTCCGACGCACTTACCATCAGAATTTGGACACTCAGCAGTTGAGCCCGTTGGCTTGCAACAATACCATGTTTTAGGACTAGCCGCCGCAGACGTTTCTCCTACGGAGCTCGTAGCTGACTCTGGCGAACTAGAGGAAGGCGTGCACGATGGCGTAGGAGTTGGTGTTGCCGATACCGTAGGCGCTGCATTTGAAACGCAAGCGATTCGCTTTTACTTTTCTCATATAATAATTCTCCCTTTTGTTTGTTATACTTTAATTCAAAAAATAAAAAAATCTTTAACAACCCAATGTTGCGACTACGACCGAGCGAAAGTCCATTTCGATTTTCGGCGCATCACATAGACCATCATCGCCATGAGCGAAAGATCAATGATGACGCTTTTCCAGCCGCTACCGGGTATTGCCATATCCACCCGGGCACAAGCTAGTCCCCCCAGCTCTTGGATCGGATATAAATAGGTGACCGCGTCGATATCGTCTTTGACTAGAACATTTTCACGGCCAGCGCCGGTTTGAAAATACATCAAAGAATTGGTGTCAGAGGAATGCCCAATCCCAACCACGTGGCCGATCTCGTGAGTCAAAACAACATTGGCGGTGGTTGGATTTAAATTCAAAAGACTTGCAGAGGCACTGGCTTCAAAATTCAAAACCATAAGACCAGTTAGGATTTGTCCAGAACTTGACATATTCTGCGAAGAAGCAAAGCCCGGAATGCTGTTGGCGTCTTGTCCGGTGTTTGCTGCAAAATTTGCATCACAATAAATAATGGGATTTCCGGCGGGCACATATTGAGTCGCCGACGCGCCTACATATGTGGTAATGGCACTGGGTAAAGTCACTGTCGAGCCAATTAAAATTGCTAAACTGGAATTGGGAACGTGCCCCCAAACATCGGCTGCAGTTTGGATGGTTTCTCGGACTTTCGTTATATAAGGAGTGCAGCTTGTATCGATATCAAAAGCCACACTCGTGTTCGCATAACCTGTCGTCGTTTGTCCAGAAGGACCGTCGCTCAGAGTAAAGGCTTGGCCTACTAATGAGAACCCCATGACTACAATAAAAAGGCTAACTGTCGTCAATAGCTTGATCACATGAACCCCGTGCTAATTGTAAAAAGAGGATTGAGTGCCATTTTTGTCGAGTTCGTAGGGCTTGTTATCAGGATCGCACCCTCAAAGCGCCAATTGCTTAAAATATAAGTGGTGCCCAGATCAAGGGTATAACGGCTTGCTGATTTTGATCCCGAAGGTGTGGGGAAATTTGAACTACCTGAGCCATTACTTTGATTCACGACCCCACCATTTCCTTTGATTTTATAGAAAAGACCGCCAACGCCAATATGAAAATTGAGGCTATCGGTAAAAAGATAAATGCCGCGAAGACCAAACCCTGAAACACTAAATTTCTCTTCCCCTTCCGGAGAAGTCTTGCTGGGAATCCCGTAAAAGCACATGGGCGAAAAGGCCCAGCTTCCGCCCATTGGGTAAATCGCCGACAGTGACAACTGGGTATATATATCTGCAAAAAATGGTTTGTTTGTGGAGGTCGCAGAGGTCGCCGCTTTCCCAGCGGCATAGGTCAAAAGTCCAGCTCCAACATAGTAGGTGTTGCCCCCTGAAAAACTGCCACCGCGGGCCGTTGCTTCTGTTTGCCAAAGCAACATCGCGGAAATACTGAAAAACAAAAGGCCTAATTTCATTACGAAGGTCTCCTCGCTGGAGGTCTCAGAATAAAGTCGATTGCCAAGAGTTCAAATAGTCTGTTCCCTAGATTAACAAATAGGACTTAAGTTGAGGTCCAAACAATTGCAAAAGGAAAGGATACGTGAAAATGAAAATCTGCTCACCTACTGGGGAATCGGCCTCATCAGAAGCGGCGGGCATGACTAGGCTAACCTACCTGGCGTACTTAATTGAAGCAGAAACTTTAAACTATTTCCACTTTAAGCCGATCCGAGTGGGTATGAATTTATATCAGTATAAGTCTACATCACTAGTCCTTTTCGGGGCTTCTTTATTGCTTCTTACCCTGGCTGCTTTTGCAGACAAAGGAACCAATGATCCAAAGACTCAGGTGCTTCTTAAATTGGAACAAGTGCAAAGTCATCTTCGTCAAATTTCGGGAACCGGAGGAAGACTTTTGTCTTGCAATCAACCACCACCTGGAATTCGCGCTATTTGTCCTAGCCTGGTCTTAGCGCAAATCAACGAAGAATCCGCAGCAGGAAAAGACAAAGTGAATCAGTGCCTAAAAACCGATACAAAAACCCCAGGGGAATGGAGCCAAATTCTACATTCGCACCTGGGCGCTTACCAAGGAAGCACGCCGCTTGAACTGAGTAGCTCTTGTGTCACGGATAGCACCTATTTCGGCCCGGGAAGCAAAACTAATGGACAGCAATTCTATTCGCTGACCGACCAGCAAAAATCCATGGCGCTGGCGCGAACAATGATCAACCAAGAGCGTTTAGATTTAGAAAAATTAGCTTCGCTTGAATCTATTGCAAGTTTGGATTCAGTGCTGGGGAAAAAAAACCTTGAGGGTATCAATTGCCAGCAGGCAGATTCATCAGTCCGAGAGCAAAAAAGATGTGACAAGCTAAAGTCCTGCCCCGATTCAAAGGCTTCAGCAGAAGGTGCCGGAACAAAAGCCTTTCTGCGGATGTTAACTGATACCAGCGAATCCCTGCAGTTAATTATTCCTTTAAAAAAGAACTGGGAACAAACCGAAGAATCGCGAAAAGAACTTTGTGAAGGGACCTTCCGGGACGAAAATCATCCCCTTTGTGAACAGGCCACTAAAAACGAATTCAAAGCACGCTTTGCCTACGAGCAAACAAGCGCCACCCTTGGCGCACTTCACCCTTGGCTTGGCGGAAAGCATATTAAACGTTTGCTTGAATCAAAAAGCCCCCCTGACAATCTCAAGCTATCTTCTGCTTTGAAAGTGCAGCTGGCAGAGACCAGAAACTCACTTGTGAGCCGACGAGATCAACTTTCCAACGCTCAGAGTTGCCTATTTGCTGACTTCCGCTACACGACCTCAAGTGAAAGCAAAATTAATGAAACAACTAATGCGAAAATTAAATGCCCTGATTTCCAGTCCACCATTGATTCCACAGCGCCCCTTGCAGACCTTCGTGTCGACAGAGAACAGGAAAACAAGTCTAACAAATTAGACCGTCTTTATTTCAACTCGATGCTGGGCTATGAAGAATGCGCCAGTGCAAACCGTGACTATCAGCAGTTGAAAAAAAGCCTAACCACGGATATGGCTGCCGATATTGCCATTGGCGGAGCACTCAGCATTGCAACTTGCGGCCTTGCAAGCTTTGCCGGGGCATCCATTGCAGCCCGCGGATTGGCCCGGATTGGCCGAGCAACGACGATGTCACAAAAAGCAGCCAGAACCGCAGCGATTGCTAAAACACTGACCTATGGGACCGATGCGGCCTGGGCTGTCGCTGGTTTAAATGAGGCCGCAAAAGCCTGCGAAAAAGACTTAAATAAGTTAGCAACTCAATACGACCAATCAAACCCAGATCCAGACTTGTGCCCCCAAGTAAATAACTACCGCGGACCGCAACTCGTTGAAGACACTCAGGCCTGTATCAAGCGAATCGCATTGAGTGTTGTTACCGGCTCGCTGCCCTTTACCCCAAGATATATCCGAGAGTCTCGGGAAGGAAAAAGAATCGCTCGAGCCGAGCAGCTGATCGAGCGGCCGCTAAATAAAAGTGAAAAAGAGGCTCTGTTGGCCTCCCACTATGTGGGATCCAGAGAGACCGGTCAAAATGGACTGAAGTCAGCTTCTGGCAACTATAGCAAACGCCAGATTGCCGAAAAGGCGCATATCTTGGAGAAGGCCGGTTTTTCAGCCAAAGAAAGACGAAAGCTTATGCTCTACGGAGTTACCGGAGACGGAAAAACTGAAACAACAGAATTGCTCAGAAAAATTCAACTTGAGAAAACCACCAACGAACTCAGTCACCGACCCAGTCAAGCCATTGCGGAAGAACTAAACACGGCAGAAGCCGTTCTTAATGTTGTGGGCAAAGAAAGCCAGTTCAAGTTTCGCAACCGATACGCCCCACCCGAGGGCCACCGCTATCATCGAACGACTCGGATAGCTGAAGATGGAACCCATATTAAAGTTGAATATGAAACCGATATCGAAACAAGGTGTTGCATCATTGAAGTAACCCGCGGAAGTGACACCAAAGAAAAAGCTGAGCAACTAAAACGATTTGTAAACAAGACCGGCGAATATGACTTCATAAACCCAAGTACAAATCCAAGAATGGTTTTAATGGTAGCACCCCAATATAACGCGGCCGAAACAAAAAAAGCTCTAGAAATGGGGGTCTCAGGAGTTTTTAGGTCCCCCGAAGAACTCGCTATCTTCTTAAGGAAAATCAAAGGGAACTCGACAATCATAAAAAGGTACGGCGGGATTTAACCATTCTGGCCAATTTTTATTTTCGCTGGTTCAACAACTGGCCAGTTGTTCGACAGCTACAATTGCCCATAGGCTTCTGCCCTTTCGCCGAAAAGTGGACTTCAAAAAGCGATAATATCTAGATAACCTCCAATAGAGACTGCATAACCTCAGGATCTGGTGATATCAGAAAGGGCAGGCTTGGCACAGCCTT